>CAZOHW010000028.1:0-19431 GCA_964579525.1 uncultured Nitrospira sp.
CAGGATTGATGCGCCCCGACTCTCAGATCAGAACAGGGCTCCAACGAAGACCCAAGCTGAGTTAAACAGCTATGACATTGCCACTCGGATGATCGAAGCAAACGGCGACTACTTCTATTGGAAGTAAATTACAACGACCCGGGGATTCGACTCGAAGCCTCAATCATGGCTGAGACCTTGTCCCCCATTATCTTTTGGGAACCTAGCTAGACACACAACGCGATTAGCAGTAACCTAACTCATGACCATATAACGGGAGGAGTAAGCCATGACTAGAGGGTTTGCTGCTCATCCTCCATTCCTGCTTATCGCTATACCCATTATCATGATAGCGATTCTGATGTTCGCCTCAAGGACAGCAGGGTACTAGGTCAGGCTGAGGCCTTTGGTAACTTTTGCGCTGGCCCTATCCGGTCTTTTGCATCAATACAACCACTTTGTCGGCAACGGTGCAGAGGGCTTTGCGCTTCCGATCCGCATTCTGAGGATCGGCTGTGATATACCGTGCATACTTTTCCGAGATGGGCTCCAAGGGAAACTTTCGACATAACCCGGAGTTGACTTCCATGATCCCATCCGTATTGTATTAATGACCCCTTCGATCTCTCTGAACGTTTGACCATCCTGTTGCGAGCCCACACTCAATTGGTTCGAGCATGTTACTAAAACGATATTTGAGGGGCGAGGAATCTCACCCATGAAGATCGACCAGGCAACGCGAAACTACGAACAATGGCTGGGAAGTCAGATTCCTCTGGTACGTGCTGACCTTCGTTTGAAGCACCTTTTGATGAAACAAAGCAGCTTTGCCTTCCTCCGAGCGACTTTTTATCGATGGATGCAAGTGTGGCGAGAAGCCTGTGCGGATGTAGCCACTGCGCCGGTCTTGCGAGCCATTGGGGACCTGCACGTGGAAAACTTCGGCACCTGGCGCGACAGCGAAGGCCGCTTAATTTGGGGGATTAATGATTTTGATGAGGCATTTTCTCTCCCGTATACGAACGATCTCGTGCGATTGGCAGTGAGCGCCAGACTCGCAATTAGCGCCAAACATCTCATCAGTAGACCAAAGAACGCTTATGACGCCATTCTCACGGGTTATATGGAGGGGCTGAAGTCTGGTGGCCGACCATTTGTGTTATCCGAACAGCATCCCTGGCTGCGGGATATCGCAACGAGTTCTCTTCGCGACCCAATCCGGTTCTGGACCAAAATGAAGGCCCTCCCGATTCTTCAAGGCTCTATTCCCCACGCAGCCAGAGTCGCCCTTGAGCGCGGGATGCCAGAAGTCGGTCTATCATATAGCCTGAGGCGTCGGGTTTCGGGCCTGGGAAGTTTAGGTCGCCCTCGATTCGTGGCCCTGACAGAGTGGCGCGGGGGAATGATTGCGAGGGAGGTCAAAGCACTCGTCCCTTCCGCATCTCTGTGGGCTCGGTCTGGGCAAGGAAACCATGAGATCTTGTACCCCATGATGTTAAAGCATGCCGTTCGCTGTCGAGATCCATTTGTGCGGGTGGAAGGCACTTGGCTTCTTCGTCGGCTCTCCCCCTATTGCTCTCGCATTGAACTCGCGGCGCTACCGCGTAAGCGAGATGAAGACCACCTTTTGTACGCCATGGGATGGGAAACCGCCAATATCCATCTTGGGGACCACAAGCGGATCCAAGGGATACGCCGGGACCTCGCCAAGCGGAAGGGAAAGTGGTTGATGAAGGCGGCAAAAACGATGACGCGAGCCACGCTCACGGATTGGCACGATTGGGCGAAGCGACATCGCTGATTCATATCACTATCGATGAAGAGGTTGCGGATGTCCAACATGAATATTCCTCAAATTAAGAAGGTTTTCGTCCTCATGCTCGAGAATAGGTCATTCGACCATATGCTGGGATTCGCCGGTTTGACGGGCATTGATGCCGTGACAGGCAAGCAACGAGCCATCAATGGCCTCACCAAGAAACGATTCTTCAATAATGATCCACGAGGGCAACAGCCACATCCGGTCTTCGTGTCCGCGGATGCGCCCTATGCGCTCACCACTGCCGATCTTGGTCATGAATTTAACGATGTGATCGAGCAACTGTGTGGAAGCGGTGCCACTATCGATCCGAGCACCGGAAGCGTTCCGAAGATTACGAACTCTGGATTCGTTGCCAATTACATACAAAAACAACCTGCCACGTCATCGATCCCCGTGATGCAGGCTTTTGGTAAGGGACAGCTGCCGGTTTTAGAGACGCTTGCGAACGAGTTTGCGGTGTGCGATGCCTGGTACTCTTCTCTTCCTGGTCCGACGTGGCCGAACCGCTTCTTCTTTCACGCGGCGTCTTCTTCCGGAATGCTTGAAAGCCCTGCGAATTGGTCGATCATTAAAAGCCATCTCTTGCTTGGCTACGCGTTTCAAAACGGAACCGTGTTCGATTTGCTCGATACCGCACGAATCCCCTGGTGCATTTATGAAGGAGATGAATTTCCTCAAGCCTTTGCGATTCGTGGAATGACGAAGCAATGGCTATTTCATGATGCCTTTAGGGACTTTTCCAGATTTGCAGCAGAGGTGTCACAACCGGACTTTAAGCCGCAATATATTTTTATTGAGCCGAATTACGGCAGAGACATACTTCCCCCCCAAGACTTCATTGGCGGAAATTCGCAACATCCACTGGATAACGTCTTGAGCGGAGAACAACTCATTCGAACGGTCTATGAGACGATTCGTAACTCCCCACACTGGCCTGACAGCTTGCTGCTC
Organism: uncultured Nitrospira sp.; assembly: GCA_964579525.1. GTDB lineage: Bacteria > Nitrospirota > Nitrospiria > Nitrospirales > Nitrospiraceae > Nitrospira_D. The sequence goes on from CAZOHW010000028.1 coordinate 2,753, forward strand.
ATTACCTATGACGAACATGGAGGCTTTTACGACCATAATCTTCCGCCATCCACAGCAGTTCCTCCTGGAGATGTACCTACGGTTCCCAATCAGCCCCATTTCGACTTTCGGCAATATGGTGTTCGCGTGCCGAGCGTCATCATTTCACCGTTCATTGCCAGGAATCTCATTGACAGCACTCCATACGATCACACCTCTTTCCTCAGGACGCTGGAGTTGGTATTTGATCTGCCGTCTCTCACAAACCGAGATAGGCAGGCTCATAGTTTCTTACATTTATTGCGATCAACTGTGTCACCTCGCACTGATTCGCCGTCTTTAGTCAGGCCTCTCGACGTGTCTGCGTCTTTCGAAGTGGTAGGACAGCCCCTAGAGGCCATTCCGAAATACCTATCCATCGCCGACTTTGACAGTCTTGGACCACTGCCACTCAAGCCACACCACTACGATTGGCTGCATGTGGCCTTTCTTCGTGATCAAGCTATTCAACACCATGAACAGCCTGGAGCCTTATCACTGGATCAATCCCGTCGAGATCTTCTAGAAATCAGAACGATTAGTGACGCCCGTCGATACATGTCTCGGGTCAGAGAACGGGTGAGAGGTTTCAGACATCGACTACCGCTTCTTTAAGTATGATATCTGCTCCTGACCAACATGAGCTTGGTCTGGATCACTTACCACATTCAACATGTGCTTCACCGGATGGCCGCTGAGCAATTTGTACCAATCACTCCAGCGTGGAGCAGATACGTCATTCCATCCCGCGGAGGCACTTACTTTTCGAGATAAATTCGTGTATTCCCTAAAGCAATATGCGGAGCGCCTTTTACAAGGGGCAACACAGTTAGGCGCCGGCTGAGATCATAATGCATGAGCCGGTTCGCCCGGTTTATGGATTCCCCACCGGTTGGCTGAGTCTATGAAGACGAGCAAACAGGAATCGGCGTCAAAGCAAATCTTGACTGTTTCCGCAAATGTACGGAAATCCCAATGAGAGTGAGATTTGATTCCTCTATGGGAAGCGTTTCCAACTTGAGTCGGGATCGAAAGCGGTCATCGCAGCCGCCAGCGCCGCCGTCTGTTGCCCAAGATCTTTTTGGTAGACCACTCCGTGGTGATTGACCATGAAACTTACCACACCGGATACACCATAGCGGGCCGGAAAGGCGAGAACGGCAAACCCCTCGAGTAGTTGGCCGTTCACTTCATAGTCGTAAGCACCTCCCGGTGCACTCTGCCCCTGCTGAGTGAGCAGTCGATACAGATAGCCATGATACGGTGTCAACGCAGTCGTGTCGGTGGTCAGGGGACGATCATGGGCGGCGGCGAGTAACGGTCCGACTGGACTCACTGGCTCATCGTCCCGAGTTTCCCAATACAGGCCGTCTCGCTTGCCGGGGGAACTAACGAATTTCGAAGCAAATGTCGGCACGCCATCGCCATCTGCGTCCTGTGTCGCGTATTCATGTTCGGCATCGACAATTGCAAGACACACCTGAATTGCAGCCAACTCGTTGCGGCCAATGTGCCGGCTCAGAATCTCTGCTGAAGCCTGGCGCACATCGAACCGCCAGCCGGTCCCAGAACGTACGAGCGGAATCGGCATTGGCCAGGCGTCGTGTCCAACGCGTAAGATCGCACGCGCATTGTTCTCGTCGAACACGACGGTATTGGCATCCCCATACGCTCTGAGAAACTGTGTACGCCACTCTGCATCCGCTGCCGGATCGCCTGAGCTGAATAACTCCATGCCATCGGCACCTAAGAGCGTGTGTAAGACAACGGGATCGTTTAGCGTGATCGCTTCCACAAAGGCCTGCATGCCCTCTTCCGCCGAGGGAAACGTCGTCTGTACGAAAAAGGTACCCGAGGCCCAGGATGGGATTACGAATAACAGGAGGGTCAGCATCCAGGCTGAAAAGTGTTCGATAGCGAGCCGCATCTTACCTGCCATGATGGCCTCCGCCACCACGATGAGTTCCCCCTCCCCCACCGCTTCCGCCGCGAGGACCGCCAGCGGGGCCGCGCCCGCCGAAGTGGTTCGCTGATCCTCGGTGGCCGAGGCTCTCAAAGGCATGCGGTCGTGGTGCACTGCTGCGAAAGCCGGAGGGAGGAGACAGCGGGGGACGACCGTCCGCCATGTTGCCGCGGGCGCTCGCACGATTTCTTAAGGCTTCTCTACTTTCAGAAAAAACTTGAGACGGAGTATGTCCGCGAAAATCTTGCCTGACCGGCCCCAAGGCGGGCACGCGCCCATATTGCTGATGCAAGGTGGTCTCCCGATAGTTCATGCCTCCGCGATGACGAGGGTCGTGAATCCAGGCTCTAGTGGCAGTATTGTGATAATAAAAGTTATTGATGGTCACCACGTTGACCTGTCGATGCCGCCAGTCGAAGACGCCGAAAAAGAACCCAGTTCCCACCGTGATGGCAGGGCCCCACACATACCCCATGCCCAACCCTGGTCCTACGAAGTAGCCGGGCCACGGTCGCCAAAACACCGGGGGATAGGTCGGCCACCACCAGGGGCCATACACGATCAGAGGATCGTAGTACGGGACATAGACCACTTGTGGGTCCGCTGATGTGATCGCAATGGTCTGCTCTTCCTGGTCGATGCGAACCTGGTCGGTCGACTGGAGCGTGCCGTTGTCTGAGGCACGCTGCCGCAAATTCTGAATGGTATCCATGACCTCCGGCTGTTGAGAGAGGAAGGCGTCGCCGAGCCGTTCCGTTCAATCCAGCTTTTCATCCATCATCGCCAGCACGTTCGGGAATGCCACGAGCGACCTGACGCTCGACTCCCACTTGTATTGGTTGGTCGATTTGACTGCTTGGTCGCCCTGAAGCGTCGGGTGCAGTTTCACCCACCGGGCGGCTTCCACAATCTCCAGGGGGTAGGTTGAGGCCATTAATACGTGTGAGAGGAGTGCGTCGGGATACAAAGCAATCGGCGCGAGAATCTGATCAAGTTCTCGCTGGCTGAGTAGCACCTTGTCGGTCAATCCTCGCTCCGGCGTGGTAAATTCCATGGCAGTGCGTTGCTGGGCCATCGGCGGCGCTGCGTCGGGGTTATAGAGGCTGTCATACTCCGTGCAATCATCGGACTCCTTCGGCACACTGGTCCAGAAGTCTCCATGTGGGCTGTGGCATCGCCACACGTAGGCTGAGACGGAACTTGTTTCAAGAAAAAGCAGATGCATGACTAGCACCGCGGTGGCGAGGTGAAATATCCTGCTCTTGCCCTGACTAGTACCAATGCCGCACGCGATATCCATGGCGGTCATTATAATATGACCCGACACGCGTTCGTGACAGTTTTGCTTCGAGTGTCTAGCTAACACATCATTTATAACTTATTACCCACATCCTATATGGCTTATTAGTCACACCCAACCGAAAAGCCATCTGAAGCCCTCTGGTCCACTGGACCAAACGAGGGGCGTATTCGGTGTGACACAATATCAGGGCTTAGTGTATGCTCCCGCCAAGCGCTCCCCGATCCGAAAAGAAAAATTTTCGGCCCCCTATCAATTCATAGCAGCGTAAGTATCATTTGGGATACAGCTGTGAACCTGTTCCGATACGTCGCTCTTCTTTCCAATGGACGAACACCACAGAATCTGCTAAATCCACGAGCAACTATTTTCTAGGCCTTACGGCATAGAGGTTGTTCTGTAGTCCACAGTAGGAGAGAGGGCTGTAGAAATACGGAACTCTTCTGACATATCGCACTGCAAGGGTCTGGAACAGAGGAGTGCCCTTTCATGGTGACTACTCTTTCACAGACTGCTGAAGTTAGAGACAATAAAGGCGGAAAAGTCAGGATCACGTTGTACGGAGGAGGGTCGGCAGCGATTTGTTTTGGCTGTTGAAATAGAGAGAAGGCCAGTTTTCAAAATCGATCACAAAAGGAGGAGCCGTGAAAACATTTAAGCCGACATTTGGAGCCTTTGACCAGGGACAAGTCCCTAAGATCGCCTGTTTCAACAGGGCCACCACTCCATTGGGTGTGGATCTTGATGCGCTGATCGCAGCCATGCAGGCCTATGTGGATCATGACATCGTCCCTGTGTGGGGTACGCCCGCAACGCTGGTCAAATCCAAGGGTTTCATCAAAGGTGCCTGGGCAATGGTCTTCCTTGACCACGCCGATCAACCAGGAGCCCTGGCCTATCACGATCTGACGCCGGATGGACTGCCCCTCTCCAAGGTCTTTGTCAAGACCACGCTCGATAATCACGATCTGGTGAGCGTATCCGCGTCTCACGAATTGGTGGAAATGCTCGTGGACCCGGCAATCAATCTGCTGACCACAGGCCCAGACCCGAAGACCATTTATGCATATGAAAGTGCGGATCCAGTCGAAGCTCTGAGTTATGAAGTCAACGGCATTCCGATGAGTGATTTTGTCTATCCCGCGTACTTCGAAGTGTTTCGCAAGCCCAAGTCAGCTCAGTTCGACCGCCTCAAAAAAGTGACCAAACCGTTTCAGATTCTGTCCGGCGGCTATCAGATCATTTTCAAGAACAATAAATGGACCCAGGTCTTTGGCTCTGCAGCCAAACAAAAGGCCTTCGCGAGGGAAGACCGTCGGCTGCATCGGAGCGAACAACGCGAAGCCAAAAAGTTATTGCCTGCCGACACAAAGAAGATCGAGAAAGCACTGCGAGCTCGGTAGCCAAATGCCTATGTGATCGCATGCCTCATGGGGCACCGCATAGCTGTCTGATGTATATTCTGAAATAATCAGGAGCTATGCGGTCGAGCAGGCATGGGGATCGTTGCATATGTGAGGGGTAGTTCAACATAATCAACTTCCGGTGGTTGACCAAGATGTCCTGGCTCTAGCTACGGGCAGATACTAGAACCACGTTTTCGGAACCATTGGCAACAACGGCCCCCGTTGATCGAAAGGGAATACCCGGCTTACGGGCATCGCCCCCTTCTGTTGTGCCTCAAAGTTCTTTCTCGCATGGTCGTACCACAGCTTGGCGGCCGTCACGATATCCTTCGGGCAAGGCGTTTTCAAATGTTCAGACCATAATCGCATCCGGAACTGAAGTGCCTCTTCCGGAGAATGCAATCCCACGTTTATTTCTCCCTCATAGATGAATCCCCGCTCGTTAATATTGCACGAGCCAATCGTGAACCACTCATCGTCAATCACCATGATCTTGGCGTGCGTGTTTACCTTAACGTACAAGGGTTGCCCACTCGCGGCGGTATCAACAACCTGCAGTTGAAAGAGGCAAAACTCCGGCACCGCACGCTTGATGATCTCATAGGAATCCGTGGTCCAATAGGTGCTCGGGGTGGCGATTTTCAACGACACCTCTTCAAACTCCGCCCAATAATCCGGCGGTGTAACGACGACGAGAATGAGCTTTGGGTTGCGGGCACATGCCGACGCCAGTGACTGCGCGATCTGCTGCGAGCGGAAATACTGATCCTCGATATAGATGTACTGTTCGGCATTGGCGATGGCCTTCTGGTACATCTCCAGACAGCCCTTCTCGCCTGATGGCAGGGTCGTAATCTTCGGCATCGTACGCACGATCTGCGCCGACATGCTACCGGCTTGCGGCGGAGGTGATGTCATGGCCGGAAGACGCGTCGCCAGTCGCGCGAAGAGACGGTTCTCATCGAGAGCGAGATTCCAGCGAACCACGAAGTTATTGCATACGTCCATCACCAGCGGGCCTTCGATATGGGTCATGAAGTCGTGACGTGGCGGGTAATCCGTTTCCTTCTTACCCTGCTGCCACTTTTGTCTCTCCTTCCCCGAACTCGTGTGAGGCGTGCGCCGGTAATCGAAAACAGCATGTGTCGAGTCCCAATCGTTCTGGCGCGCATTCATGCCTCCTACGTATGCCAGCCGATCGTCGATGAGGATAGTCTTTTGGTGCCACGACCCGATCGGATTCCAGGGGTGCGGTTGCAGCAGCACCTCGAAAGTCCCCCGAACCGCGTACTGGACGATTCGCAAATCCAGCAGCGCCAGCGCGGAAACTGACGCTCCGGCTGCTGGGAGCAATGTCACCACCGACTGTGCCGCCAGCTTCAGAATCTCGGCTTCCGTCGATGGCATGGTCGGCAGCACCCACAACAGAATCCGTATCTTCACTCCCCGTTCCCGCGCCGCCAGCAGCACGGAATGCAGCGTCCGCGATTCTCTGTCAGCGGGATCTTTGAATTCCAGCGACGCCGGCCGATCCAACTCATGGTCCAGATGCATCATCCAAAGAGCGATATGGATCGTCTCCTTCGCCGCATTCAGTGCCGCCAGAACGTCTAGCCACGCTTCTTCTCCATCCACCAGCGTGACCACCTTATTTCCATCGCGCTTTGGAGTGCCGGTGCGGATGAACCAATCCTTCCCCATCCCCATCCTGCCTACTTGAGGAACCCTGTCTTGGCATCGTATTCCACAGGAACTGCGACAATTTGGTCCGTCGGCAAAATCTCGATCCACTGGTCGAAGACCTCGAATTGCGGCGTACCGCCGTCCATCGCCGGTGTCGCCCGAAAGCCATCCTGCAGCGGATCGAATCCCTTCTCAAACACTTTGTCCTGTCGAAGATAATACACTGTGGCTTCACCCCCGCCCCCTACGGGAACTTTCTCTTGAACGACTTCCATTGAAGCCGCGGTCTTGGTCTTCACGTCGTCGGCCAGCAGTTGCAAGACATCGTCGATTGTCACGTCTGCCTTGGCCACACCGAACTTCGCTAGATACTTCGCTTGGAACGCCCCCTTGTCGTCACCGGCATACACATCATTCAATCCGTCTGTACCTTCCACTTGGGCCTGCTTCAGCCACTCCAATGCCTCTTTTTCCTTGCCCGGGAGAATCGGAATAATCGCCTGCACCCAAGGGGCGTTTAGGAATGCATTCCGGAGATTGTCTCCGTCCAGTTGCAGCAGCCACCCCAATGAGCTGCCCAGTTTCGCCGGCTTCGATTCCTCGGTGATCAGATAGTTGTCGCTCCGTCCTTCGCCGCCCCAATCCGCGATGTCCTCCGCTCCTAACGCCTGTTGGCCGGGCTTCTGATACAGCGGCGACAACACTGATTTCCCCAGTGGACTTCGCGCGGCCATTCGCATCGAGTTGTCGATGGCTGTGCGGCTGATCAAATTCATGCCATAACTCGGCATCGCGATGTCCAAATGCGATTCATGAAGACGCGGCTGCCACCATTCCGGCGCTACAAAATACAGCATCCGGTCCACGTCAAAGATCGACTTGATCAGCTCCGATCGCAGATGAGCCACCTTGCGGTCCACATCCAAACTCCAGGCATCGCTCATCAAACGTTGAATCAGCGCCCTGTAGACGATCGTCCGTTCCTCCTCGCGCAGGTCGTCCGCCTTCCGCGCGGTTATTCCCGCCGCGAATTTGATGCGCTCCTTAACGCCGTTTACGAAATCCAGCCGCAGGGTGCGTTCCTTGGCCATATCCTTCTGGGCATTCTCTTCTGCGATCTTCGTGTTCTCCTGGTCAACCGCCGCCTTAGTGGCCGCCGTTGGAATCACTTTAATTTTGGCTTGAAATTCAATAATTTCTCCCGGCGTGACACGGCCGCGGTTAACCACCATATCCAGCACGCCTTCGGTGAGATTAAGGATCGTCATGTGGGACTCTATATTCTGCCCGTTGTTCCGCAACCACCGGATCGGTATCTGCCCGCCAGACGGCACATCTTTCGTGAATGTATCATCCGCCGTCTGGTCGGCATCGAGCGCCAGTTGATATCCGTTCGGCATTGCGATCTTGTACTGCTGGTGGATCGTTGTTTGCGGGTGAATGTCGTAATCGTCGCTCTTGTCTTTGCCTCCACCGAACAGACTGTCCAGCACATCGTATACTCCTACACCAACCACTGCTCCCGGAACGCCTGCTGCAACAAACCCCACTGCCCCCGCCGCGATCGGTCCCATGTTGCTCCGATCGCCGGGATTTGGGACTGGTACGAGCACCGTTACCGTCCCGGTCACGTCCCCCGGCGGCTGTTTTGACGGCTCGTGCACGTATGGGCTCAAGTCCGATTTCGATGCCACATGCACCAACTGCGCCAATCCTAATGTCCGTCCTGGATCGTCCACATACACTTGCCAGCACAGCTGTGTTCCATAATCCTGCATCTGCACACCCACCTGCCGCATCTTTCGTCGCAGCTCGTAGTTGACCAGTTCGTTGCTGCTATTCGTGATCGTATAGCGCTTGCTACGTGTGTCTGTGACTTCCGTTACCGTGCGGAATGTGCTCTTGAAATTCGTCCGGATTTCTGACGACAGCTTCGAAGCTTGCTGCCGCGAGGACTTATGGTTTTGTTCCCGCGCTGTGCGCTGCGTTTCTTCAACACTCGCCGAGCCGCTGGCTTGAATATTCGCGATTAAGATGTTCACTCCACCCGACAGGGACGACCCTAACTTGGTGTTCTTTTGATTCTCATCCTTGATTGCATCGGAAAGCTCGTCCAGCGTTGTCGTAGACTGCTCCGACTGCTGTATCGTTTCGATGAATTGCTCCAACGTCCGCTCCTGCAAGACCCGCCGTGTGCTGATTTCGATCATCTCCGTCGTGCTCCCCGGACTAAGCCAGACATGCTCCACAGGCTGCCCGAGGAACGTCTCAAACTCAAAAAAGTACTGCCGGAATATGTGTACGATTCCAATCGGCGATAGTACCGCCTCCCGCACCATTCCCGCCGTAAGATACAGCGGATCCAACTTCTCCAGCGCGGTTCGCGCATCCCACACCTGGGCGATCTTCAGCAACAGATCGTTCACGTTTCCAGGAAAGTTCGCCGCCGCCGGATCGCCGGCAGCCTTCGGCAGAAGGCTGTTCAAATACCGCGCTACGTACACTTCTTTGTTGAAGATGTAGTCTGCTGCCGCCACCGGATCGCCGAGCAACATCCGGATACCATATACATACTGACCCAAAGGATCGTTACCTGCGGGCTTCGGTGGAACCGCAACCAGTGGCGCGTGCATCGCTGCAATTGCCTTCGAAAATGCGTCGTTCAATGCATCGGTGGTCAGCATTTTCGCCCAGTACGCTTTCCAGAACGCCGTATCGTCCCGGGGATGGTCCGCCAAATACTGTCGGGCGTCCTCTTGCACGAACCGAACGGTCAGACTGTCGATGAATGCAGGATTGTCGAATGCGACCTCTTTTGCGTCGACCTTGAAGAGGTCGATGTGCCGGGGCTCCTGCAAGGTTCCGTCCACCATTACTCGAAAACTTTGCCCGTCATTCAGCGCAATGTTCATATCAAGGTTTCCGCCCAAGGTCACCGCGACTTGCCTGGGGAAAGGCGGCAAGGTAACCGGCGCGGACCCGAGGCGGTTCAAGGTAAGCCGCGACCGCCAGCCGATAAGCGGTTGATACACTCCGAATAATTGACTATCGGACGGCAGCCGTCCGGAGAATTTCGATAGATCTAAAATCATTCTTTCCTCCTCTATCAGGTGGCTGATCCGCTATTTGGTTTGCCATGATCGCAAGAGCATCTGGCTTTGCCATCATAAGGATCACGTCAAGAAACGACTACCGAGTATGCCAATAGTGCTGAAAGTGACCGGCCGGTCAATTTTGTCGGCATCCTCCAAAGCATGATCATCCCTTTTATCATTGACAAGGGGACCGCGTATAGATACCTATAATCGAGGATACGAGGGAAGGTCTGATCAACCATCCGCGACTCAACCCGGATTCCACAGTTGCAACGGAATCCAAAACCGAGTTACTGGAACAAAGCGATCAGGTTATAGATTTCATCCCGCTGAACCATACGGAGAATGCGATTCAGCGAACTGGCGACATTCAGATCGCCATAGATCAGATGTGACCGCCGAGGTATGAACCGTCTTGCCCAGTGATACCAGTAATCAAGGCTTTCTTGATGCGCGGCGCGTCACTCGCTTGAGCAGTAGATTGTTCGTGGCTTCCTTGATTATATGCATCGGGCAATGTCGTTCGCGTCTGCAACAAGAACTGCGCGCCGCCAAACTTGTTATCCCTGCAATCCGCGCAAGAGCTGTTTATATCCACGCTTGAACACCGATAACCCACCACCCTTTCTATGACCCGAAGAATCAACAACGTGGCCCGCATCAGGCAACTGCGCAAGTCGAGCCGGCACATCTCGGTATGTATTCTGTCCTTGGTTCAGCCTCACGTACACTGTTCGAGCTTCACCGTACCGTCCTTGGGATTCAAGAGTTCGAGCCAATAAGTATTGTACCGTCTTGCCTTCGTCTTCAGTTGCCGACTGCTTAGTGGAAGCGTCTCGCATCGCAGTGATGGCTTCTTCGTATCGTCCCACTGCAATTAGGCACAGCCCCTTTTGTGCGAGTGCTCGAACAGCCCAAGAGTCCTGTTCGATTAGTCGGTCAAACACCTTGATAGCTTGACGGAATTCTTTTGAACCCTTGAGCGCCAACCCCTCCCGGTATGTCGAAGAAGGATCCTGTGCCATTGCCTTGCCGTTCTCGAAGGATGTCCTATTTCCATTAGCCTTGGCGACGTTCTTAGGCGTGAGTGTTCCAACTTCGACTTGTTCTGCGCGCCGCCCGTGTAGCGACTCTGGAGAGGAGGTCACATTTGCACTCGCCTGGGGGACATCCTTGGGGGCAAGCGTTACGACCTCCACTTGCTCTACACACAACTCATGTGGCGACTCTGGAGAGGAGATCACATTTGCACTCGCCTGGGGGACATCCTTGCGTGTAAGGGTTGCGACCTCGACTTGCTCTACACACAACTCGTGCGGCGACTCTGGAGAGGAGATCACATTTGCACTCGCCTTGGGGACATCCTTGAGGGCAAGCGATACGACCTCGACTTGTTCTGAAGATAACTCGTGTGGCGACAACCTAATGGCCTCAGGACAAACCGCTAATGGAAGAACGCCGAGTCTTGCTCGAGCCGCTGACGCATTTAATACGATACGTGCTGTAATCAGGTCGGCCTGTTCCGCATAGCCATAGATAAGGGCATGATCACAGACTTGATTGACAAGTCGAGGGAGTCCACCAGTCAGGCGAAAGACGATACGGCTGGCAAGATGGGTAAATAGCGGGACTGCCCTGCCGGCAACATGAAGCCGATGAGCGATGTACGATTCCATTTCGTCTTCCGCGAGTGCATCGAGGGCATCCTCGACCCCAATCCGTTGAGCAAGCTGTATCATCTCAGGTGCGACAAGGAGGTCTCGAAAGCGTGGTTGTCCTGAGAGAAGAATTTGCAATGATCGTCGCCGACCGTCATTCAAATTAGAGAGTAATCGCATTTCTTCCAACATCGAAGCGTTGAGGTTCTGCGCTTCATCCAGCACGAGGAGGACACGTTTCCCAGCGCTCTGTTCCTGTTCAAGAAAACGTGCAAAATCGTGAAAGACTTCAACTTGGCTCCTATCCTTGGTCTGTAAACCGAATGATGCAGCAATCCAAGGCATCAGCCCGCCAAGTCCGGCATGTACATGCGATATCATGCCAATGGTCCAAAGATGACCGGAATGGTCCAATAAGCGATTCAACAGCGTGGTTTTCCCCGTTCCGGGATCCCCCGTGATGACAATGAACGCAGAACCACTGCTCAGTCCATATTCCAGTAGGCTCAAGGCCATTTTGTGTTTGGCACCCAAATACAAAAACTCAGGATCTGGCAACAGCGTGAACGGCTTGGTTTTAAGATGATAGTATGTTTCGTACATCGTTCTACTCAGGATTCATCAATTAAACACCAGACTTGCTACCCCTTCACGCGCGTGCGTCCCGATTTATTCAAAATGCCTCCTAGAATCGGCACGCTCCCTTTCAGCATACCCATGGCTCGCTCAACTTCCACCGAGGCCGTTCGACCCTCCTCGACCACCAACACCAACGCATCGATGTGAGAACTAAACTCTAGTGCATCGGCACGTGATAAGAGCGGCGGAAGGTCAAACACGACAAGCCGCGATGGATATCGATGCTTAAGCTCTTGTACAAGAGCAGCCATTTTGGAAGACGCAAGAGCTTCCGCGGAATTCTTGATTGGCCGCCCTCCCGGCAAAAAGACAAACCGCCCGATGCCAGGATGAATGAAGAGCTTCGCCAGCAGTGCGTCGTCAAACAGATACTCCGTCAACCCCTGAGCATTGTCCATCCCAAAAGAACGATGAACCGAGGGTCGTTGCAGGTCAGCATCGACGAGCAATACCGTATGAGCAAGGTCCATTGCCAACGCAAGGGAGAGGTTCACAGCCGTTAAGGTTTTCCCCTCTTGGGCGGAAGGACTGGAAATGCCCAGAATATTCCAACCTTTTTGATGAAATTGCTGAAGCATTTGAGCCCGCAACATCTTATAGGCATCGACGAACGCACCCTCTTCAAACCCCGCGATCAAGCGGTGTGACCTCATTACATCATTCGACAGCGTAATGGTCTTGGTCGTGGAATACACGATCGGTGTTTGCCAATGAGCATCTCTCATCAGACGGTGTACCGTACCGAATCCTCCGAGTTGCTGTTTAAATCGCTCCTGCGCATGGTGAAGATATTCCATCGAATATGTTCTCCCTTATGGTCCTTAACCCAGTTTTCGCAAGATGCTGTACCAAAGAACGTCCAATGGTTTCCAGGTCAGATGCAGTATGATCACGGCGACAACCACCGCACCAAGACCGGCCAGACTGATGGCCCTACGACGACGACCAACAGCCACCACCTCACCCGCGGTCGGTAAATAGGGAATCGTTACCAAGGGAACGCTCCGCATTGCGCGACCAAGTTGCTCCATCGTATGGATTTTCCCGTCGAAATTGTCGACGGTGACTCCAATGCCGATTCCGCCGCAGAAGGCAAATACGGTCCCAAGCAACAGAATGGCCAGACGGTTGGGACGATCTGGCTTTCCGGGAAGCTCCGGCGGGTTGATCAATGAAAACCGTTCTCCCTTCCGCTGGACTTCCAACTCCGCCGAAACCTGGGCTTCCATCAATCGAGAGGTGATTTCTTGATGCTTATGGACTGAATTTTCACGGTCCCGCGTCAAGTCCAGATATTCAGTCTCAATCGCCGGCGTCATTTCCAGTCGCTTGGCGTAATCGGCCTTTCGCCGTTTGACCTCAGACCGGCTTGTTTCAAGCGATTGGAGCGAGGCTTTGGTCGACTCCAGCTGCGATTGGATGTTGATATATGCTGGGTTTTCTGGCTTGGCCGTGGAGAGTGCTTCCTTCCGGGCTGTTGCCGCCAGGAACTCCCGCTCAAGAGACGCGACCACCTCTTGGGCGTGGACCACGTCCGGATGTGAGTCGTTTGCACGTTCACGGAGATCCGCCAGTGCCGCCCGTCCCGCCATCAGTTGTTTCCACAATTCGTCGCTTCCATCGATCACACCGGTTTCCTTTTCCAGCGATGAGAGCTCCTGTCTCATTTTGACCATGTCCGGATGGTCAGGCTTGAAAGACGCCGATTCACTCGCATACTTGGCCCGCAATGCCTTTAACCGTTCCCCTGTGTCTAGCAGCCGCTCCCCACTGGCGCTGATGATCGGAGTGTGAGGCTTCAACGTCGCAAGTTCCCCTTCTAGAAAAGTTCTTCGCTCACGAAGGCTTCTGATGTCGCGGTCGGCCTCAATCAATTCACGTTCGGCTTGATTCATAAGTTGGATATTGAGTTGCACCAGTTCCGGCAAGGCTCCTTCTGCCCGCCGTTTGACGGCCGCGATCTTTGCCTCCAATTCCTGAATGTGCCGAGCAAGACTTTCTGACTCTCGTTTCAGAAAGGCGGTGGTTTCCTGAGCATGCCGCTCACGTGTCTTTAAATTCTCACCCAAGAACAGACTGGTCAGTTCATTGGCGATTTTTTGCGCGGTCTCCGGTGTCTCCCCGTCATACGCTAAAGTAAAGGCGATGGTCGCCTGAGTCGGGTTCTGCGTCCTCTTATCGATCACCTTCACATTCATCACATCAATTTGAATGTCTTTGACGAACCGCTCAAGGACTTCTTCCGTCGGACTTCGCTTGCGAAGACTCTTGTAGAGATCATACTGCTCGACGATTCGCCAAAGTGTCGATCGGCTTAAGACCTGTTGCTTAATCGTCTCGATGCGCTGATCCGCATAAGTGGCGATGGCAGACCGGACCAGATCCGGTGGAATTTCTTGTTCTTCGATCAATATCGTCGCGGTCGACCGATAGACAGCCGGTAAGAGAAACGCCAGCGCGACGCTTGCAGCCAGCAGCGAAGCCGCTGTCGTGAAGATCAATCGCCTGCGGCGACGTACCAACGCAACATAGTCAGGCCACTTTCGTGCGGGAATATTCTGGGTCACGCGGCCCTGAGGCCGTGGTTCGCTGCTCATCGAGACACCGACCATTTCAGCCCTCTGTACGTCAGCATCACGAACGTCGAGTGGGCGTCGTTTCGCTGATCGAGTTGATCAACGGCCCGCTGCGCATAGGTATACGACACATCGATGGTCCACCATTGAGCAAATTTCCAGGAAACGGTAGGGTTCACGGCAAAAAATCGGGTCGGTACGATCGAGCGAGCCCCGATTCTCGACACAAAATAGAGATTCCCACTGAGCGAGGCGCTGAGAGTTTCCGTTAGGTCATGAACGAGCGTTCCGCCTACTCGGTCCGTTTGCAATAACCCCCCGAATCCGCTGGGATTGATTTCACGGCTTCCTTCGACCCGAACGTTGCCTTGTTCGAATTGTTTGCTGAGCGACGCACTATAGACCCAGACGATTTCCTGACTGGTCAAAGATCCTCCCGTCGGAAGAGCTTGGTCGGAGTTGACCAGTCGCCCTCCTCCCGATGCTGTGCCGATTAATTGATGGCCGAAGTCATGAGTCCATCCCCCTTGAACACCATAGTAGGTCGTCGTGAGTCCGACGGCTGGAATCCGTACAAAAGTATACTCGCCTGTCATTTGGACCTGATCCAGCAGAGACAAGTTATATGTAAGCCCCGTCGTTCCACCATGCACTCTGTAGTCAGCGAGACCCAGCCGACGGGCGTCTTGATAGCTCGTATCCACGAATTGATAGCGGTTTTGCCAAGCGAGCCGTTGGGTAATTCCGACTCTCCAACTCGGCATTGCCGTCCACATACTTCGCTGCGTGAACCGTAACACCAATCCTGTCTGCTGCAATTCACTTTGTAAGGTATTGTCGCGCGTGAAGCCGCCTTCAAACCCGAAGGTATGGCGATCGGAGCGGTAAGAAGTCCGAAGAGGAAAATACAGATTGGTAAATGCTCGGTCTTGGTCGCCATAGTAGTGAACAAAATCCGCCTTGGTTTCGCTTTCGACGTCTAGAGCGTCTGTTGCGCCCTTGAATTTTACCGCCGGGGTAATCCAATAACCGAATACTTCATTGTTTCCTTGATTCAGTAGTAAGTTGCTGTTGTACATACCTTTCACGCCCAATGTCGGCGCCGCCGACCATTCGGCTGCATCCGCCTCACCTCGCCCCATGACGAAGCCCAACGCCAGGGCAATGACAATCCAAACCAGCATCGCCCATTCACGTCTGCCCCGCACGAAGCGACAAGCACATTCGATATACCGTGGTGCCATCCTGTCACGGCACCATCACCAGATCGCCGCGTTGCAAGAGGATGTTCTGATGAAGATCTTTCCCCTTTTGCGCATCGCCATAACGAAAGGGAAATACCACTTCTTCAAGCCCGGTGCGGCGGATGATTTTGATGTCATTTTCAGACGCATAAGGAGTGAGTCCCCCCGCCATGCTTAACGCCTGCAACACATCCGTGTGATGTCCTGCCTGATATTCTCCTGGCTTCTGCACCTGCCCCAGTACGTAAATGCGATAACTCAGCACCTTGAGTACGGTCACGGTCACCGTCGGACTCGGAAGAAACTTCAGGAGCCGGCTGGTAATTTCGAGACCGACGTTCTCCGCTGTCCGACCCGAAGCGACGACCTCGCCGATGAGAGGAAATGTAATCATCCCATCCGGTCTGACCACCAGTTCTTGTGTCAGCTGTTCATCCTTCCACACAGCAATCTTGAGCATATCTTCAGGTCCAAGGAGGTAGGCCGGATCAGTGCCCGCCGATTCTCGAACAATTCCCGAGTTTTTCTTAGGCCCAATTGAACAACCGGCACTCGTGACAACCATTATGCAACCCAGTCCATAGAAGAAAACGCTTCGTAGCAGACCCATTATCCGGCCACTTCCCCGAGCAGAGCCTTGGCATTCTCCAGCCCGTCAAATGGAGTCCCAGCGGTCACGGCCTTCTTCAAATGAGTCACGGCATCCGGTCGCCTCCCCGCCTTTGCATAGGCGGCCCCAAGGTGATAATTCACAATGGGATGATCAGGCGTCATTGCGGCGGCCTGCTGAAGCAATCGTACCGCATCGGCTCCGTGTCCAAGCTTGTAATGGGCCCACCCTAGGGTATCAAGAAGGTAGGGGTTCGATCTCTGTGATTCGAAGGCTCGACTCAATGCCAATGCTCGCTCAAGGCTCTGAGGATCACTCTTATGATCGACCAAGGTCGCCGCAAGATTATTTGCAGCTATGATTGATGCGGGGGCATACTTCAGCACGGATTCATACTGCACAATCGCCTCATCGTGGTGACCTTGTGCCGTGAAACTCAAGGCCAGGAGCAACCGCAATTGCTCGCTCTGTGGGTTGGCTTTCAAAC
>CAZOHW010000029.1:0-19334 GCA_964579525.1 uncultured Nitrospira sp.
ATCCGACCGTCATTCCACGAGGTCATGTGGAGGCTGATCTCAAGCCCTGGTATCCCAACCATCCGGAAGGATCCTATCTCCGTGCCAGAGCTGTAGCGGACTGTTTCCGTTGTCATGACGGAAAAACTCGGTATCAGGACAAGGTCTTGGACAGGAAATGCGAGACCTGTCATCTTCCGGATAAGATCAGTGGTGCCCTGCTGTTCAATTAACAATCGCCGTCTCGGTGAAGGTCATGGTCGCTCCAGTCGTGAACGTATCGAATCTGACCAAGCGGTTCGGCGACTTTGCGGCCGTCAACGGCGTGTCCTTTGAGATCAAACCCGGAGAAATTCTCGGACTGCTGGGACCAAACGGAGCCGGAAAGACTACGACGATTCAGATGCTCCTAGGGCTCATCACTCCAACCGCCGGCTCGATTCACATGTTCGGCCTGGACTTGTCGACCCACCGTGAGGAGATTCTACAGCAGGTTAACTTTTCCTCGACCTATATTTCCATGCCCCAATCGCTGACGGTGGAGGAAAATCTCCGAGTGGTTGCGCGTCTCTATGGTATGTCGGATATGGCTCGACGTGTGAACGAGATTGTGAGGAAACTCGAGATGGAGGAGTTCCGAGGAAAGGTCACGCGCAAACTGTCGTCCGGCCAGATGACGCGACTTACCTTAGCAAAAGCGTTGCTGACCGAGCCACGCATTTTATTTCTCGATGAACCGACTGCGAGTTTGGATCCTGATGTGGCGCAGAAGATCAGGGCGCTTCTCAAGGAAGCACGACAGGTGTCCGGACTCAGCATCCTCTATAGTTCCCACAACATGCGTGAAATGGAAGAAATGTCGGATCGCATCATTTTTCTTCAACGCGGACGCATTGTGGCTGAGGGGACGGCTCAGGACATCGTCGCCCGATTTGGGAAGGCCGACTTGGAAGAGGTGTTTTTGAAATTTGCACGGGAGCAAGAAGGGGCATCGGTATGATCAGGAGCTTGGGTGAGTTTATGACCGGATTCCTGACGGGAGGGTTTGCGCTCAGTGCCGCTTGGGGGTTCTTTTGGCTGGTGATTGGTCTGGTGGGACTTGGTCGGCAAACCTGTGGGTGGCCCATTGTTCTGAAGGGTGCTATCGGAGGAGGTGTGCCATTGGGTTTGGCCATCGTACTGGTCTGGTGGATGGGGGGGCTTGGGCAGATTACGACGGTGTTTCTGGTCGGCCTTATGGGCATGCCGGTGGTGTTAGCAGGCCTGTGGTTACGGCCGATGCCTGATGGGAAACTCGCAGGGACATACTTGGTTGAAGGGGTCCGCCATTTGATGGAGGAGCTCCTCGGTCAGCATCAGGGCTGCGGTGGCTGTCATGATGGGCACGATCATGGAACCTGTGGATGAAACTCCATCGCATCACGGCCGTGATCGTTCGGCATCTGTATCTCTACCGACGCAGTTTACCCCGCATCATGGAAATCTTTTACTGGCCCTTTCTGGATCTTGTGATTTGGGGATTCATCACGCTCTATCTTGCGCGGTTTCCAAACCAGGTTCCGGGATTCGTGACGTTTTTCCTAGGAGCGTTAATTCTGTGGGACATACTGTTCCGGTCTCAGCAGGGGATTACCATTTCTTTTCTTGAAGAGCTCTGGGCGCGCAACTTAATGAACCTCTTTGCGAGTCCCTTGAAGCCAAGTGAGTTCTTGGCTGCGACCATGGCGATGAGTGTGATGAAGGTGACGGCTGTCTCACTTGTGATGGGAGGCTGCGCCATCATTTTTTATTCCTACAATATTTTGATGGTCGGCATCTGGCTGCTGCCGTTCGTGGTGAATCTGGTCATTACCGGGTGGATCATTGGTGTGTTTACCACGTCACTGATTATGCGGTTTGGACAAGAGGCTGAGGTGCTGGCTTGGAGTATGGTGTTTCTGTTTCAGCCGATTTCCTGTGTGTTCTATCCGATCGATGTCTTGCCCCCATGGCTTCAGGCCATCGCGTGGGTCAATCCGGCAGCACACATTTTTCAAGGGATGCGGGCCGTGTTGAATACCGGAGGAGCACCGATGGTCGATCTGGCTTGGGCTGCTGGTCTGAATGGGCTCTTGCTGGTCGGTGTTGTGGCATGGTTCTATTGGACTATGGCCTATTGTAAGGATCAGGGGCTTTTGGTTCGCGTTGGAGAGTAGAGCCAGGTTGTAATCGTGTGCCACCTGTGTTAAAGTAACGCTACTCGTATCGCCTGGGCCTTGCGATACAGAGATATGTCAGAGAAGGCCACAACGTG
The DNA here is from genome assembly GCA_964579525.1 of uncultured Nitrospira sp. Taxonomy (GTDB): domain Bacteria; phylum Nitrospirota; class Nitrospiria; order Nitrospirales; family Nitrospiraceae; genus Nitrospira_D. The sequence continues at coordinate 2,273 of CAZOHW010000029.1, forward strand.
GATGTTGCCTTGTCCGGGAATTTCGTCGGAAGTCAGACCCAAGCCGCTGCATCGATCGCGTCTTCGGACCTCCTTCCCCTGTTCCTAGTGTTCAAGACAATGTCATCATTTTAAAGGAGGAACCCCGATGGGTTCAAAGATCTATGTCGGTGGGTTGCCCTATTCGGCGACCGAGCAGCAATTGAGTGATTTGTTCGCGGCGCATGGTTCAGTGGCCTCCGCGCGAATCATCACGGATAAGTTTACTGGGCAATCCCGTGGATTCGGTTTTGTCGAAATGTCCGCAGATGCTGAAGCACAAGCGGCAATTACGGCACTCAACGGGTCGGAAATGGGTGGTCGAACCTTGACAGTCAATGAAGCTCGTCCTCAGGAACCCCGCACCGGTGGCGGTGGACGTGGTGGGTTTGGTGGGGGTGGGGGCCGAGGCGCCGGCGGCGGTGGAAAGCGCGATCGCTGGTAAGCTCAGTACTTCATCATCGAACTAAATCGAAGGGGTTGTCATTCAGGTGACAGCCCCTTCTTTTTTGTCAGGTGAATGGGGGGATACTAACTCGTGGCATGGCTTCTGGATGTACCGATGTGGAGAATCTGACGATGGGTCGCTTGCACTCAACCGTAGCGTCGGACGATATAGCCTCATTTTCTTTCCATCGGACTCCGGTATTGGTCATTGAAAACTTTTGGACTCCTGACGAACGACGGTTCTTTCGTGAACAGATGAATCAGGCGGTGTGGAAGAGTCTTTCAGACCTTCAGCACGTGCGAGAAGACTTTCCTGATTCAGGGAACTGGGCCAAAGCTGAAATCGGTCCGAGTGAAGGACAGCGGTTTCTGTCGCGGGTCCAGTTGCCGTTCATTCGGGATTATATCGAGTCGTTCCCTAATATCGTCGGACGCCATCTGGGGTTCAGTTACTACTCATACGCTGCCGGTGACTGTCTCTTGACCCATGATGATACGGATCAAGGTCGGCACGTGGATGGCCGTCACGCACTCCTTCGCCGCATTGCCGTCGTGACCTATTTTCATGAAGAATGGCAGCCGGATTGGGGCGGAGAACTGATTATCTACGAGAAGCGAAGTGATCATACAGTTGGCGGTCATGATCTTGTGCCCACACACTGCATTGAACCGCGTCCTGGATCGTTGGTCATGTTCACGGTGCCCCGATTTCATCGAGTCTGTCGCGTCGATCCGACGGCAGGCCAGCATCGGCGATTATCGATTGCTGGATGGTTTATGACGGAGCATGCGTAGCGGCTGGATTCAGTACAGTTGGTGGATCGTTCGCAAGAGTGATGTGATATTTACCCGAACCAATTGCTATCGTTGGCAGCGTGGGGGGGCGGTTCTACTCCAAGGGTTGTGGCCGGCTGTGCCAGCACATTTTTCACCAGGGCGATCAGGCGGTCACGCTCGAACGGCTTCGCGAGAAATGGGAGTGTGCCCCGTTTGATTCCATGGCTGACCAGGTCCTTATCAGGGTTCCCCGACATGAGAATGATGCGAAGCCCGCTGCGGATCACGGTAGCCCGAACTGCCAGCTCATGACCATTGACATGTGGAAATTGATTGGAGGTTAAAGCGAGCTGAAACCTTGGTGGGGGTAACACGAGGTCTGTCAGCAACAAATCAATCGGTTCCTTGTATTCTGTGAGCAACTTGAGAGCTTCCGGGCTACCGTCGGCACCCAGCACCATAAACCCCGCATCTTTGAGCAATGCCGTACAGAGTGTCAGAATCGAAGGTTCATCGTCGACGACGAGAATGGTCGGCTGCTGTCTTGTGGTCTGGATATTCGGTTGATTAGCCATCAGGCAATCTCTCTGGACATTGACCGCATCATAATCCCGTCTGTACGGGAAGGCGAGAGAAACTGGTGTTTCAACAGTCGATGAAACCCTCACCATGAGGTCAACGTTCGCCTCGTGTCCATGGGCTTCAGTACGGGTCTGCTAAATGGATGGCAGAACCTCTCATCCCTGATGGGTTCGGTGCTTAAGCGACTCCAATCGGACTCGATCCAAACTGATCTGCAATGATTTCTCTTGTGTGATGAGGACAGCACCAGGGGCTTGGCCCTTTGCTTTTTTGACCCATTTACGTCGTGTATAAATTACCTCGCCACGACCGCTTTTCTTTAGGTCACTGTATAAGAGTGCGAGTGTGGCGGCATCGCGGAGTGTTTCGGTCGGCGGATCGCTGCCTTTCTGCAGCCTAACGATCACGTGGGAGCCTGAGGTTCCTCGGGCATGGAGCCAAAGATCATCGCTCTTGGCCAGGCCGAACGTCAGCTCGTCGTTTTCCCTGGCGTTACGTCCGACAAAGATCGGCAATCCATCTGTTGATGTAAACCGACGGAACGGACCGCGCCGTCGATCATCCATCGGGCGGTCCTTGGTGGGATGGACTTGAGTGACGGTCCTTGCATGGCGTGAACCAAGCGGGGTGGTTGGCGCGGTCCATCGTCCTTGTTGGATGGCCTTGAGTTCTTGTCCAAGTGTCTCAACTGCTCGTTCTGTCCGTTCAATGCGCGGCTTGAGCTCGCGTTCAGCTGCTAGATATTTCCGATGTTTTTTAAAATATTCGTCCATGTTGCTCTGGCCTGATTTGATCGGATCGAGCGGGATCGTCACCCGCGGCAATTGTTCGTCGAAGTAATCGGTCACCGTGATGTGATCGGTGCCTGGTGTGATGATATGGAGATGTGCTTTGATCAGTTCTCCGTAGCGAGCGTACTCACGGTAGGCGGTTGCCTTTAAGAGATCATTTTGCCAAGCCTCGATTAATCGCCCCAACTTTTTCATGGTTTTCTTCAGGACGCGGAGGCGGTCCTCTTTGGCTCGATCGAAGGTTTGTTTGGTCTCTTGTTCTTGGTAATAGGCATCCATCAATTCTGACACAGGGAAGAGGCGTCCCGTTCCACCTGAAAAGCGGCTGGAGATCCTCTCTGGCGAGGTTTCGCGAAGAGGCGGTGGGGTATAGAGCTGGCCGGTACGATCTTGCTGACGAGTCAGATCTCTCAGAATTCGACCTACTGCGTCGAGGATCAAGATGTTCGCGTGATGACCGGTGAGTTCACAGAGGATTGTCCAAATCCCTTCCTTGCCGGTGAGCCGAACCTCAACGATGCGGTCATTTGCAACCTGACAGATCTCTTCAATCCTCGCTCCTTGAACATGGGCCCTGAGAAATTGGCAGAACGGTGGAGGCGTCGGAGGGTTGGGGCGTGAACGGCTGGTGAGATGGAGTCGAGAGGCGTCTGGTTCACATGAAATTAGTAATCGGTGTGTATGCCCAGGGACTCGCACGTCGAGCACCAGACTATGGCGAGTTGGTTGCTGAACTTTCTGGATCCAGCCGTTTCTCAAGAGAGGAGCCATCTCTGTCAAAACCGCTGCAATCTCTGATCTGGTTAACATCGTGAGTTCCTTCACCATTGAGTTCACGGGATCAGCTTGTCTCAAGGTGGTCTGATGAGGATAATCTGATCACACAGTGTACGCAGTGACTCCGCCGGCACTGCTCGATCTGTTTGGAAAACCCGCAAGAGTGCATGAATGATGGTTGGTATCATCATTGTGTGACACGATCAATCGAGATTTTGAACGTGAGCTGTTTCAACCACCAGCCACACAATATCGCCATCCATCTGGAGATGGGCGCTCGTCCCTTGCATGCGTCTGTTTGTTACGATAGAGTCCCGATAACAACCCCTCTCTTGCCTTTCCATTATGTCGCTTCTCGATTGGCAGCCGCTTGCTCGATTGAGGGATGAATTCCGTCTCTCGATGCGGCGGTTGTTGCTCGAACTCTGTCAAGACCTCCATGTCAATTATGCGGTTCTAGCCCAAGATTTTGCGCTTCCCGTCACCTTCTTTGAAAGTCTTTATTCACATCTTGAGCTGGAAGCCTTCTCAAATTGGAAAGTCGTTGGCTGGATTGAAACGCTGAATGATCTGGTCTACTTCCTCGATATTCTCCAGCAGCTCAGGAAAGAGTCGGATCGATCGGAATTCGCGGGTCAATTATTCGAGGAGTGTCGAGAGAAGTTTTTTGAGCATGGATACGCGAATGATCTGTTCCCATCTGGACGACGACAAGCCCGCGGATTGGACAAGCGGTTGTTGGCGCTCTGTCGGAGGCTGGCGCAGGAACTGACGCAAGAGTCTCTCTGGTTTAATCCGGAGTTGTCAGTCAGATGGAGTCGTGAACAACACATGGAGCAGTGGGAGATCCCAGGGACGATGGTTGACGACCCTGAACGAGCTGATCTTGCTCATTCGCTCCCGGTGGATATCACTGGTGCCTACTGCGTGGCCCCGCACAACATGCGTCGTGCTTTACGTCAATCGTCCGGATCCGTCGTGTTTCAAACTGGACCTGGTGGTATTTCCGTGAAGGCAGGAACGCAGGTGTCGCTAGCATGGAATGAGCGGGATGGATCGGGACGCTGGCAATGGGCCTATCAGGCTCCCGTCGTTATAGCACAGAGTGAGAAGGGGCAAGTGACCGTTGGGCAAACTTTAGTGTACGGGAAGGATCGCCAACCGAAAACGGTGAAGATCACTGACCAGCGACAGGTGAAACGGATCGCTCGTGCCTGGCAAACCATCAAGTCGGCTTGGCCTGAAGGTCATGAGGTGCTTACGTTGTTGACTGCTCGCGTCATTCCGTTGCGCGCCAAGGGTGTGGTCAGTTTCAGCTATCGGCATCGACCGGGATTGTCTTTCATCAACTGTTTTGATCGTGACAATCTCGATTTGATCGACGATCTGATTCACGAAAACAGTCATCACCATCTCAATCTCCTCCTCCGCAAGCACGTGATGTATCATCGGGACCATCACCAGCAGATCTTCTACTCGCCGTGGCGGCGCAGTCTTCGTCCCTTACGCGGGATCCTTCACGCGACATTCACCTTCACGATGGGGGCGTTGCTGTTTGAGCGACTCTCATCTTGGGCGTTGGGACGAAGAGGCCTGGCAAAATGGAAGGCGATGGAGTTGACTCGGCGAGATCTCTTGCGGGCACGATTTCGATGTCTGGAAGAGGTGGAGTCTGTCCGATATTCACTTCAAGACCTCCACTATGCCGATCATCATCTCAAATGGCTGACTGGGTCAGGACGACGCCTTGTCAGGCAACTGACCGAGGTTCTCGATCATATTGCTCGATCGAGCGAGCCGTTTAAGCAAGAAGTCCTCCGTTCCTCGTTCGGCCCAGCTATGCGGAAGCATATCACGGAGCTTCAAGACGCTCGCCGGATTTATGGGCCGATGCGATTGGGGAGTGTGTAACGACTTAGGGAACGTCTGATTAATTCACGTTTGCACAAAGAAACCGCGAGTCATACAACGCTTCCTCCACCGCCGGATCCGACAGGTTGAACCACTGTTGCAGGCAATGCAGCCACAGCATGCGCTCGACGCCAACCGGGGCACGCCCTGGGCCGTCGGCCTTGGGATACACCGGCTCAATGACGGCCACTAGGTCTACCCACAGCACGAGGCGGTTCATCTCGTCGAGAAATCGCTCCCGCCGGCTCGGCTTGCGATACTGTTCGAACGAGCCCTCTGCAAATGTCTGCGGCTCCATGGGCGCGCCTCCTTATCAGTGAGTTGTGGCGTTCCCTGTAGCACATCGCGAGCGAAGAATAAATCAGGCCTTCCTTAGATGCAGGATCGAAGGTTCTCTATTTCTTGACGATCGATTCATTCGGTGTAGACTCGAGACCAAGAGGTGAGGACTATGCACAAACCATGGATCACCCAGTCTGTGAAGGTTACCCGTACTGCACTCGTCATTGCGCTGTGTTCTGGTACGCTCGTCTTCGACGTGGTCACTGGAGAAACAGCGACGATTGAGAATTCCAAGTCCATCAAGATTGAGAAATTGCTGACGCTGATCCGTGTGTCAGAGCTCGAGTCGGAGTATGAGGCGCTCACGCAAAAATATGTCAGCGAATACGAGCAACAAATCAGAAAGTCTATTGCAGTTAGCTATCCCAGTGTGACGGGCGATACCAAGAAGGAAATTGAACGACTTCTCGACGCCTTCTTGAAAGACATCAGGCAGTCGATGGGCAAGGTAGAAACCCTCCATGATCATCTTAAGCAAGCGTATTCGAGAAATTTTGGTGAGGATGAACTTGATCGCCTCATCGCGCATTACTCCTCTCCGGTTGGTGAAAAAGATGCCGGGATGAAGAAGAGTGCGGCCATTGAATACAATTCGATGTGGACGGCTCAGTTCATGAATCAATACAAGGCACGAGTCGAAAAGCTATTACAGGTCATTGCGCTGGTTGCGAGAGGGAAAGTGAAGCAGGGAGTATAACGACAAGGATCTCTCTCTAGTCTTCTATCCGGTCACGACTGCAGTAGGTTTTTTGGTCGAATGATGTCAAGTGGGACCCGGAGTCGAGAGCCTAATCCTTCAGGCATGGGACTGGAGCTCTGCCCCATAATCAATCGTAGGGATGTCGCGGCAGTATTCAGTCTCCAGAGTTCCTGCCATCCCACGTCTGCCTCAACTCTTGAGCATGAGAGCCATTCCAATTCCGCGGGCCATTGCTCGGATTTGAATGGCTCCCACCGGTCAGATTTCCTACGGAATACTTTTGCTCACCTCATTCGAATATGTGCTTTCATTTCCCTGTGTGTTGACGGCAGTCACCGTGAACCAATAGGTATTGGTCACCGGAAGATTTGTGACTTGATAGGTCACGGTTCCAGCCGGAATGGTAGCGATTGCCCCTCCATAGACCCCCGAGGTATTCGACATATAGACCCTGTAGAACGCCAAGTCTTGTTCTGAGTTAGGATCCCAGTGCAATGTTGCGGATGAGGTTGCCGGAGGATTTAGTGTGAGTGTCACAGGGATTGTCTGTGGAGTATTGGCGGCACCGGTAGCTGTAATGGTAACCGATGCGGTAAAGGTATTGGCTACAAGATCCTTGGTATTAATGGAAACCGTGATGGAATCAGTTTCCGTGGTTGCCGTACCGGACGCAGGGGAGACGGACAACCACGCTTGATTATCCGTGACGGACCAGGTCAGTGTGCCGCCGCCAGAATTTCTCAGGGAGAGGGTTTGGGCCGCCGGGTTGGCCGCGCCTTGAGTTGCCGTAAACGTTAACGTTGAGGGGCTCAGGTTGATCGTTGAAGGTAGTGCGGTAACCGAGAAGGAGACCGGGATGGCTACAGACGTTGCGCCGGGTGCACTCAGGTTCACGGACGCGCTATAAGTTCCCGGAGTCAAACTGCCAGCGGCGGCGGTTACCGTGATCGTGCCGGTGCCAGTCCCCGAAGCGGGACTGAGGGTGAGCCAGGCAGCGGTTTCGCTTGCGGTCCAGGTTAAGGTGCCTCCGCCGGTATTGCTGATATTGACGGATTGGGTGACGGCTGTACTACTGTTTTGCTGAGCCGTCAGCGTGACACTAAGGGGGGTTGCCCCTATCGCGGGAGGTACTGAGGCTGCGGTAACTGTGAAGGTCACGGGAATGATGACAGGTATCGCATCGGTGGCGCTTACCGTGATGGTGTCCGTATATGTGTTGGCGGTGAGGGTGCCGGTGTTAACGGACAGAACCACCGTACCCTGGTTCGTGCCGGATGCCGGACTGAGGGTCAGCCACGGGGCGCTGTCGGACGTGATCCACTTTAGCGCTTCTCCACCTGTGTTTTGAATAGTGAGAGTCTGAGGTGCAGGGTTACTGCCGCCTTGTTGGGCTGTGAAGGAGAAGTTGAGTGGACTTGCTCCTATGGCCGGCGGTGGAGCTGAATGAGCTGGTTTAAACAGTTGAGTTAACTTCGGCATTTCAAATAGCAGTCGCCGCATGGGAGCAGGAGCCTCTCCCACGTCGGTCGAGTCCGATAGGGTGGAAGCGGAGGCTCTCGGAGTATTATGTAGAGTAGCGCTTGCTTCTATAGCTGCATGCTTCGCCGGTGGAGGCACCGTGTTCGTTGATCGAACGTGTGAATGGGGCGCTACCTTGGGAGTCAACGGTATTGCTGCATTGGTTAATGAATGAGTGTCAGGCGATCCAGTGACTGGAGACGCCGAGTGCACGGGTGATGTTGTCTGCGGGAAAGTGCTGTGCCTATCCACTTGTGCCTCAGGTCTGACCCGTTTCTGGATCAAGCTGTGAGGTTTGGCGGTCTTCACCGAGTTGTCTTGTTGTGAGATCATTGTCCTGCCGTCTACACTCATTGTGTGGGGTTTTTGTGAGGTTTTGTTAGGTTGATGGTGGATCGTATCTCCCTCTGTCGTTGCAAGAGCGGGCTGCGATATGAAGGGAAGGCCCGAAACTAGAATTGGGAGGCTGGCGGAGAGAAGCCACAATCGCGGAATATTCTGGCGCATTGTCGGGATCCTCCATGCTGTATGATGCTGACCGAGGTTCTCTGCATAGGCTGCAGCGATGGATGAGCAAGTTAAGTGCCCATCGAGAGGAGCATGGTGACTTTAAGGGGCATGCGCATTTGTAGGTCTTTGTATTTACTGATTTTATTCTGAGCCGGTTGGTCGAGGTTTAGGCACGACTGCGGGCAAATCTATGCCAGAACTAGCGAGTCAGACCGACTTCATTGTACGGATAGGGAATTTATTGAACACTATATCGTAACTTATTTAATTATTTAGAGGATGATGCCGCATCTTCGTCCGATGGATGGTAAGACAACTCATCGAAACTGTTCGTAGAGGCATTTCTTGGCCCGATTGGATGGGAGGGGGTCTGCCATAAATGAGTAGTAGAGGTGTCACCTGAGCCTACCCCAATGTCAACACTCTCTACATTAATAGATATAGGCTCATCACAAATTCACCCTGAGTGCGGGATCGAGTCATTCCATGCATTTTCAGTCTGAGAGTATGCTCTAGATATGATGCTCTCTATGATTGCAAGAATTCGTTTGTCATGAAGATTCTCTGTTTGATCCCTTGACGGGTTGCATTCCATCTGCCATGGTTACGCTTCGTGAAGCGTGGAGGGTCATAATAGGTATGAACACGAAACAATCTCGATCTGTTGCTGTTGTTGGGTTAGGGTATGTTGGTCTTCCTATAGCCGTCGCATTTGGAAAGATTGCTCCAGTTGTCGGATTTGATACCAACAGAAAGAAGATCGAAGAATTGCGCAATGGAGTTGATCGAACGGGAGAGGTGGCCCAGAAAGACTTGGCCGCGTCGCAAGTCCGATATACTTCAGAACCGCCAGATCTCAAGCTCGCCGATTTCATTATTGTTGCTGTTCCCACACCCATCAATGAGGCGCTGCAACCTGATCTGACGGCCTTGCAAAAGGCCTCTGAGCTAATCGGGCCGAACTTGTCGCGAGGGGCAATCGTGGTCTATGAGTCGACGGTCTATCCCGGTGTCACGGAGGAAGTTTGTCTGCCGATCTTGGAAAAGACCTCGGGAATGAAGGCAGGTGTAGACTTCAAACTTGGGTATTCGCCTGAACGGATCAATCCAGGGGACAAGGAGCATACGCTTGAAAAGATCACCAAGGTCGTTTCAGCACAAGATCGTGAATCCCTGGAGATTGTGGCAGAGACATACGGTTTGGTGGTGAAGGCTGGCGTCCACCGGGCGTCGAGTATTAAGGTTGCCGAGGCAGCCAAGGTGATTGAAAATACCCAGAGAGATCTGAACATCGCCCTGATGAACGAACTGGCGTTGATTTTTCATCGCCTTGGGATTGATACCAAATCTGTTCTGGAGGCCGCGGGCACGAAGTGGAACTTTCTCAAATTCACCCCCGGCCTTGTCGGTGGGCATTGCATTGGGGTGGATCCCTATTACTTGACTTCAAAGGCGGAGTCGGTGGGGTATCATCCGCAAGTTATTCTTGCAGGACGTCGCATCAACAATGGGATGGGAAAATTCGTCGCCGAGCAGACCATGAAACTGCTCAGCCAGCTAGCGCGTCCTGCAGCTGAACTCAGAGTCGGCGTACTCGGTTTGACATTCAAAGAAAATGTGCCTGATCTTCGAAATAGTCGGGTGCCAGATATCATCCAAGAGCTTCGCGAGTATGGGGTTGACGTGTTAGTCCATGATCCGATTGCCGAAGTTGGTGAAGCGATTGAGGAATATGGTATTCAGCTCGAGGACTGGAATGCGTTGAAAGATCTCGATGGGCTGATCCTTGCTGTCGCCCACAAAAATTTTTCTGATATGGGTTTAGGAGATCTACTCAAACCGCTTCGCAGCCAGACACAAGCTGTGATCATCGATGTGAAGGGTGCACTTGATCAGGAGAAGATTCCTGCTTCTGTGAAATACTGGCGCCTCTGAAAAGAGGGGCCAGCTTCGGTCGGTCCTGTATGCCAAGCGATGGGCGTAGGGAACTCGAAGAGTTTGCCCATGGGTAATGAAGGGATTGTCCCACAGGCCCCCCTCTCCGTATAGACTTTTTCTTTGAGCTGATCTCAATCTGTAGTATAAAAAGATTGAAAGCCGTCAGGCATGATTTTTTCATATTTGCTTGCGGCCACAGGGGTGAGGGATTTATTGTGATTCAGCATATTGAACATAGCCCGCGTCATCGCCGCATGAAAAAGATCGTCCCATGGCTTGGGTTCGTCTGGGTTGCTGGTTGTGCACTGATTGAATCGCCTGATCTCAAACGCGGTGATCAACAGTTAGCTGCTGGGAATTGGGAAGAAGCCACGCTCGCCTACAAGCAAGCGTTGCGCGAGACTCCTTTTGATCAATCTCTGCAAAATAAGTACGTCCTGGCCAGGGAACGTACTGCGGCGATGTATGAAGAGCGTGGTCGGGCATTTCTAAAGAACAAGCAGTTTGACCTTGCCATTGAGGAATTTAAGCGTGCGTTGACTATCGAGCCCTCAAGCGCCGAACATCAATCAAGTATCATGGAAGCCACTAGATTGAAGGAGGCTCGATCGCAGTACCATGAAGCAGAACGCTTGGCTCAACTTGGGCGCACTGATGAGGCGATGAATGGATTCATGCGGGCAGCCGAACTGGACCCGACCTACCGAGAACCACTGGATAGCATCAGCCGATTGAGCGAGGAGAAACAGAGCATCATACGGGGCGATCGCCTGAAGCAGCCTGTGACGCTCAAGTTTAAGAGTGCGGGTATTAAGGAGGTGTTGGAAGGGGTCGCAACGGCCGGTGGGTTTAGCCTCATCTTCGATAAAGATGTGAGAAACGACCCCATTTCTATTTCCGTTCAGGATACACCGTTTGAAGAGGCACTCCATTTGATTCTCAATAGTAACAGCCTATTTTCACGACAAATTTCCCCGACTGTGCTCATCATCAGCCCGAATACGAAGCAGAAGCAGGAACAGTATCAAGATTTAATGATTCGAACATTCTACCTTTCAACAGCTAAGGCGAAGGATATGCTGGTGTTGTTGAAAGGTATCTTGGATTCGAAGAAAATGCATGCGAACGAACAGCAGAATACCATCATCATTCGCGATCAACCAGAGAAGTTAGAGCTGGCCGAAAAAATTATACTGGCGAATGACCGACAGGATTCCGAGGTCCTTTTTGATCTTGAAGTTTTGGAGGTCAATCGAACTAAGAATCAGACGTACGGACTGGATTATCCAAAGCAGGCCGGTGCCGGTTTGATTGCATCCGCATTCACGGGAACCTTGGCTGCACAAGTCACACAGATGTCCATGCTTCAGCTGACGAATCTGGGAGAAAGTAATTATCTCTTCAAACTTCCGTCGACCGTGATCTTGGATTTCTTTAAGCAGCAGACGGATGCGAAAACACTGGCTTCGCCGAAAGTGCGAGTGACGAATAACAAAAAGGCGGAGATCAACATCGGGAACAAACAGCCCATTCTTCTCTCCACGACCAACGTGTTGCCGGGCCAAGCGGTCACGGGAGCGGTGCCGACAACCTCGACCGTGACCTCGATTGAATTTCGAGATACTGGCGTTAAGCTGACCGTCGAGCCGTTCATTCGATTGGGCAATGAATTGACGCTGAAGATGAAGGTGGAAGTAATTTCAATCGGTGATCAGATTACCTTACAGCAGTCACCGCTTATTCAGCAGTTTACGTTCGGCAATCGCTCTGCAGAAACGACGTTGAACATGCGTGACGGAGAAACAATCGTTCTCGGAGGATTGCTTCAAGAAAATGATCAACGAACGCGGACTACTATTCCATGGGTGGGAGATTTGCCGTATATCGGAAACTTGTTGAGCAGCTTCAAGACTCAGCGCGTGACCACTGAGGTGATCTTGACGATTACGCCTCACATTACGCAGCCCTTACTACCTGAAGGTCCACGGAATCAAGCGTTCTGGTCTGGAACCGAACTCTCTTATGCCACCAGCCCGGTATTTTCCAATGTGGCACGGAACATATCGACCTTGTCGGGGGGAGGGGGCATTCCTCCTTCGAATAGCGGAACAAGGGTGGGAACTGTTGAGGGTGGAAACGGCGGTCCGTCGCTGTCTCAATTGGGAACACCCAAGCCTGTGTTGACCCTTCAACCTGAAGAAGCAGCCGTGCTACTTGGGAAAGAGGTGAAGTTGACTCTACTCGATGGGCGGATTCGTGCGGGGAATCAGCAGGTATTCACACTCGAATACGACCCGACCATCTTGGAGTTTAAAAGTCTAGGCGAGGCAGAGGTGATCAACCCATCATCAATGGAATCTACCGGTGCCGGAACTTCACCGGCGGGAACGGTGACGTTCAAGTTGTCTCGTCCCGACCAACGAGCTCCTCGATCTGTGGGCGTCGTCTTTACGGCAAAGGCTCCAGGGGTATCCCCGGTCCGTGTCGAATTGGCTGACGTTGACCGGGGACCGACACCAGTTCCCGAAATCGCGAGGGGAGTGGTAAGAGTCCGGTGAAAAAGGATGATGGACTGACATTGATTGAAATCCTGGTCACGATGACGATCGTTATGCTATTGGCCTCAATCGCGATGCCGCTCAGCAAGGTTTCATCAAAGCGAGCGCAAGAAATTGAATTGCGGCAACACCTTCGAACCATCAGAGGCGCGATTGATCTGTTCAAGCTTGAATGGAATCGAGACGGGGATATGCTGATCGGCACCGTGTGTTTGAAGAACAAATTGACCTGTAAAGAAGTGACTGGTCCGTACGGCTATCCAAAATCTCTTGAGACCTTATTGGGCGTTAAACTGACCGGGCAGGATGCAACGGTTCGAAACACAACCACTCGACGGTATCTGCGATCAATCCCGATCGATCCAATAACCGGGAAATCTGACTGGCTCTTTCGATGCTATAAGGATCAACCGAAGCCGTCCAGTTGGTGCGGTGAAGATGTCTACGATATCATGACAAAGAGCGAGGCGGCCGCGCTTGATGGAACCAAATATCAGGATTGGTAGCAGGCCCGGAGGAAGTGCGAAGGGCTTCACTCTCATTGAGCTCATGATTGTGGTGTCGATCGTGGGGATATTGGCGACGCTCGCGGTCCCGTCCTATCAATCATCCTTGGTCAAGGCGAGAGAGACGGTGTTGCGACACGATCTGTTCACCTTACGTGAGTTATTGGACCAACATCGTGCGGATCAGGGAAAATATCCCGGCTCGTTGGAGGGGTTGATATCAGTTGGATATTTGAGAACACTTCCGAAAGACCCGTTTACGAATTCGTCGGACTCGTGGCAGGAAATCACCGAACCGACGGAAGGTGGGATTTTTGATGTGTTCTCCGGTTCAGATCTGGTTGGAACAAACGGGATTCCCTATAACAAGTGGTGAGTGTGCCCATGGACCGTTGCCTGTTTGACCTGTGGAGAGGGAACCTCATGTGCGATGGCCCGTGGTGGCTCAAGGGGTCAGTGATGGTGTCCCTTTTCCTGAGCCTATCTGCTTGTAGTGTGCTTGAGCCTGTTGGCGAACCGGAAGCATCAGATCTTCAGCTCACTATGGATACGGTGAAGATTTCGCTCAGAGATGCACAGCGAACGATGATGGAGCTGCGGGATGAAGTAGACGCACGGCGACAAGAGTTGGCCGATGTGCAGATTGCTCGGGCTCAGTTGGAAGGGAGACTTCGGGAAGCAGAGCGTCGGCTCGCGGAGTCGCGTCAGGTGATTGACCTTCAACGGGAAGAACTTGCTGAGTCACGAACTGAACGGGAGCGACTGGCCAAGGCTGAGATGACAGCACAGAGTCAATTGAAGCAGCTCAAAAAACAGATAGCCAAATTGCGAAGCCAGTCTGGCGTCAGTCCAACTCCGACGGCAGTGCCTGTGTCTGGAGAGGTTTCGGGAGTACCTGCTGTCAATGGAGGACCGTCTGTTGCGGGAACGACCTTGAATGAAAGTGCGGTGTCTGCTGCTCAAGTGCCGGACGGGCTGTTGGTCGACGGGGTATCGGTGATTTCGTCGAATGGGGGAGTACCCCTGCGAATGATTGTCAAACGCGGGGATACGCTGTGGGGTATTGCACAGCGATATCAGCTTTCGGTCAATCATCTCAAGCTGATCAACGCGCTTCCCAGCGATCTGATCCAAGTCGGACAATGGCTGTGGCTTACCGAGCCGGTTTCGAGCCAACATTGAGTGCCGAGGTGCGAATCAGCGGTGTAGCAGACTGTTGAGAAAACTATTTGGACCTTCACCACACCTTGCTCTCTTGAACGGCATGGGCCGGCTCCGCATCGCCCGCAGGATGTTCAAAATGGCCTTCCAGCAAGGCCGCAGCGAGTGAAGCGGCGAGACGTACTCCAGCCCGTACGTGGAGTCTCTAAGCGACACGAGAACAATGCTGGAGGACTTTTTCAACATCCTATTAGATGAGAGTGGCTAGAACCCCTGAAGGTGTATCTCTATGGCGGTCTTTGCATACCGAGTGGCTCGGCCTGACGGATCGACGAGTGATGGCTATCTAGAAGGCGATAATGAGTCGCTCGTTCGCGCGAAATTAGAATCTCAGGGATTATTGGTGTTCAAGCTTCACCGCCGAGGAATGGATGCGGTGAAGGTTGGTGGGTCGTGGTCCTTGAGAAAACTCCCGCTAGGACAATTCCTGGTTTTCAATCAAGAATTGTTGGCATTGGTCAAATCCGGGTTGCCGGTCTTGCGTGTCTGGGATCTCCTGATTGAACGAGCCGGGCATGCGAATTTTCAGCAAGCCTTACGAGAGGTCCGCGAGGATATCCGAGGTGGCTCATCGGCTTCTGAAGCCTTGGCCAGACACCCGATCTTTTTCTCGGAGCTGTATATTGAAACGGTGAAAGCAGGAGAACAGTCGGGGAATCTTCCGGAGGTCCTCCAGCGGTACGTCACCTATTTGAAGCTCATGCTTGGGCTGCGACAAAAGGTGATCAAGGCCATCTCCTACCCCATTTTTCTGGTCATCATCGGCTTGGCCGTCATCGGATTTTTATTGGCGTACGTCATGCCGACGTTCGTATCGGTCTATGGAGAGTCAGCCAAAACCTTGCCTTGGGCGACACAGGCTCTCCTGGACCTTGTCCAATATGCAGAAGCCGGTATAGGGCCTGTCATAATTGTCATCATGGGTTTGATCGTGGGGCTGCGCACCTACTATTCGACGCCGGCTGGACATCTGGCGGTTGATCGTCTGGTGCTCACGCTCCCACTCTTCGGTTCGATTGCGGTCAAACACAATACCGTGCAGCTGACTCGTACGCTCGGGACCATTCTTGCCGGGGGAACACCCCTCGTCGACGCGTTGCACAGTGCGAGAGGAGCGATTTCAAATCGTTGGATCTCACAGGGGATGGCTGGGGCGGTCAGTGAGATTCGTGAAGGAACAACATTGGCCGCGGCACTGGAACGTCCGAAGGTCTTGCCGAGATTAGCCATCGAGATGTTGTCCGTTGGAGAAGAAACCGGTTCGCTCGAATTGATGTTGCGAGATGTCGCGGAGTTTTATGAGGCGGATCTTGATACCAGGCTTACGCAACTGACCACATGGATCGAACCGGCGTTGTTATTGGTCATGGGGGTTCTTGTCGGCGGAATCGTGATCGTGATGTATCTTCCTGTGTTTCAAATGGCTGGAACAGTTGGAGGGTAGGCGGGAGAGACTGCGGGCGGAATGGATGACGGAGGGTGTGATGAGAGGAGAGAGGGCCTATGGCGCGTAGTCTTGCCAGACCGTCGCTGGTTGAGGTGTTGGTCAGCCAGGGAGCGCTTCCTAAACAGACGATCGATGAGGTGCTTCGTCGATTGGGAGGGGTGACGGCGACATTAGGGCACACGTTGGTCAGTGAGGGGCTTCTCTCTGAGGACCAACTGGCTCGCGGATTAGCCATGCAATATGGGCTTCCGTACGATCCGCTGACGGATTTCAGAGTCGATCCACGGTACTACGAGGTGATTTCCGTCAAGCTGATGCAACGCTTTCCATTCGTACCGATGACGGAACAGGCTGGTGTGCTGACCATTGCGATCGCTGATCCGCACAATCTGCTGGGATTGGACGAATTGGAGTTGCTCATCGGCAAGCCGTTGGATCGGGTCGTCAGTTCTAAGAGCGCGATTTTGGCTGCGCTGGAACGGAGTGAAGGATCAAGTCAGGCGCTACGCGAACTTGAAGCCGAATACCGATCGGTGTTGGTCAAAGAAGATGATCGAGGCGAAGAGATCCTGACCGTCGAGCATGCGTCGGATGATCAGAGTCCGGCCGTCAAGTTACTCGATTCCATCCTGTTGAGTGCCATGCAGCGCCGTGCCAGTGATATTCATATTGAGGCAGCCGATCGGGCAACCAAAGTCAAGTTTCGCGTCGACGGAATATTGGTGCCTGCGATGGAGCCTCTCGATGTTCGGCTGCATGCCCCCCTCGTCTCTCGTCTGAAAGTCATGTCGGAGTTGGATATCGCCGAGCGTCGCGTCCCCCAGGACGGCAGTTTTCGCATGAGACTGGACCGAAAGACCGTCGATTTCCGTGTCTCAATCTTGCCCAGTGTCTTTGGAGAGTCGGTAGTCATCAGAATTCTCGATCGAGAGTCGATCGCGTCAGGGGTATCGGCGCTGAAGCTTGAGCGACTGGGTTTTAATCCGGAGGATTTGAAACGCTTCCGGAGAGCTATTACC
>CAZOHW010000030.1:0-18957 GCA_964579525.1 uncultured Nitrospira sp.
CCTTTGAACCATTGGGAGATCACCTCGGTGAGCATGAGGACCAGGATGGTGTCCACGATGAATGTCACTTTGACACGCCCCTCCCGGAAATAGGTAATCGTAGTTTTGAAGACCTCGACGAGTGCCAGCAACATGAGTGTGTTCACGATAACCTGGCGCAGAACGATCTCAATGGAATGATCGACCAGTAGTCGAAGATCCCATAACACCTTCAGCGCACCACCCGTAATGGCGGTCAGGAGCGTCACCATCACTAAGCTGAGTGCTCCTTTCATGGCCCGGTCTGATACCGCTAACAGATCGAGATGAGAAAGCCGATACCATAGGGCCTCCCCGTCAAACAGCCGAACTGCTTCGAGTGATGACATGGCTTTTCCCCTTTCTGTTCTTATTACGTATGAGGATATCGGACCCTCGTTTCGGAGCGATCACGACCAAGTAAAACCTGTGTGAACAGTAGCGCCTCTCTGGGGTAGACCCGGTTCTCACGATGATGAAGGTGGGTATGGAGTGCCAGCAGGGTTCGTTGGCGGAGTGATGAAGGGTGGCGGGGGAATGGAAAAGGGCTGAGGAGGATCTCTAGTTTATGGAGTGGGAAGAAAGATATCTGAGGATATGGAAGAAACAGTGGAGGCTACCTCACAGAGTGGGCAGGGACTTGCGAACGCGTAGGAACTTAGAACTCATCAATGGACACTGGTCGGAGAAAGTCCCGCACGGATACCAGACCGATGAGTGCTCCTCCTTTTGTCACGCCCAGATGGAGTGTGTGATGTTTGTCCATGAGATCCGCAGCTTCCGTCAAGGGGCGGCGTTCTTCGATTCCCGGTATCGGACTGTTCATGATGTCCTCCACTGGTACGAAGTAAGGCACTTTTTCAGCTCCAACGAACTTCTTAACGATATCTGATTCCGTGACGATGCCGATCACCTTCGCTGTTCTGGTGATGAGCACACTTTCCACGTTGCAGGCCTTCATCAACTTCGCTGCTTCGACGACCGATGTGCCTGCTTCAACCTTGACCGGCTCCGTCTGCACCAAGTTTCCGACTGTAACCATCTGATCCTCCTTTTTAGTTTGTGTGTTGGTTGAAGGGTAACCGCGCGGTGTTGCCGGAGGGTTATGGTGAAATTACAAACGAGTAAATTTCTACGTGGTTGGAGAGAACCCACTCTTTCCGATAACTGATGATTATGTGATAAGAGAGTGCAGTTGTTAAAGTGGCTCGTCTGTCTTGCTCCACTCGCATATAAGCATAGACGCGTCGATAATGGGTGATGTTTTTTGAGGGGAGGGTCTAACGTGGTGGTCCTGTTTCTGCTTTTGAGCCTGACATGCTTCGTGACAGTTTCCGCAGCGAGGGCTGAGCTCCTACCCGATCAGGTGGTGATCGTAGCCAACGGCAACAGCCGCGGGAGTCTCGAAGTGGCGGAGCACTATGCCGCAAAACGGAGTGTCCCAACCCAGCAGATTGTGAAGTTGAATCTTCCTCTGGATGAAACGATCAGCCGACACGGCTATGAGCAGCTGATTGTCTCACCGCTGAGACAGGCGATCCAGGCGCAGAATCTTCAGAAGCGGATTCGTGTCGTGGTCACCGTCTATGGAGTGCCGCTTCGTGTCGGGGCACCACTCTTTACGGCTGGTGAACAGGCCGTTCGCCGCGAGGTAGCCGCCAAATTGGAAACGGCGAAAACTCATCTGATCGAGGTTGAACGACAAGCGCGTACCATTAGACCATCGCATTCCGATGCGGATTCCAAGTCCGAGACTAATCAGGACAAGAATATCCCGGCCTATGAACGGAACATGGCATTTTTCATTCAGGTCAATCGAGCCATGCGCGATGTCCTTCTACAGGCTCGACAACATCCGCCGGTTGATCGACAAAGTTATGGACGATTGGAATCAGTGTTTCGAACCTATCAAGGTTTCGCCGGTATCGAAGAATTGCATCATGAAGTGCCGTCACCCGGCTTCGCTTCCAATCGGGAGCAAGAAATACGACGGGCTCAGCAACTTGAAGGATTGCAATTGCTGGTGGGATCACTAGAATTGCCGGTTCGCCAAAATCGGGCTGAACTTTATCGGCGAATTGAGCTGATTTATGGGCAGTATGGGGTGTTTGTCTTGGCCGCCATGGAAGAGGCGGTGCTCGCCGATGAGTTCGGGGATGCCAGTGTGGATAGTGAACTGAGTCTGCTCTGGTGGGATCGAAGGGACTACCCAGTCACATGGCGACATCCGAATCCGTTTCACCATACGTTCGCTTTTGCAAAAAAACCGATGCTCCCTGAGCTTCCCGTGCTCATGGTCAGCCGCCTGGATGCTCCGACCGCCGAGTTAGCGATGAAGTTAGTGGATCGAGCGATAGAAGGAGAAGCTCAGGGGGTGAAGGGAACGGTGTATTTAGATGCGCAAGGGATCCCAGCCAAAGAACACCCCGATACCTATACGAAGTATGATCAGAGCCTACAAGCCCTTCACCGTTTTATCGGGGAGCAGAGTTCCTACCGGTCGACCTTGGAAAATACCACAGCACGCTTTGATCGTCCTGGTCAGGCTCCCGATGTCGCAATCTACATTGGCTGGTATCGATTGAGGCACTATGAGGATGCGTTTGTGTTTCAGCCGGGCGCGATCGGCTATCATATGGCGTCAGCGGAAGCCGTCAGTCTGCATCAACCTGGGGAGACAGGATGGTGCAAGAATGCCTTGGAGCACGGGATTACTGCCACGCTCGGTTCGGTTGGTGAGCCGTATCTCGATGCGTTTCCTGAGCCATTAGAATTTACAGCGTTGTTGATGACCGGCCAGTATTCCCTGGCCGAGGCCTATTATCTCACCAGCCGATGGATCAGTTGGCGTATGGTGCTTGTCGGCGACCCTCTCTACAACCCCTGGAAGCAAAAGCCGGCCGTTAAACGTTCGGCATTGGGTATGTTCCCACTCGCGCCGGTTGCACCCTCTGACCAAACGTTTATCGATCCCATTCGCACGCAGGACGAACGTCGGCGAAGCTATGAACGCTCTTGGGAGAGATTGAATGAAATTCTCAGAGTTCAGGAGCGTGTGATGCGGTAATCTGGTTCACTCAAATTCCTCCCATCCGCTCAAGCGGCTGCCGAGGACCAACGTTCGGCGGGTCGTGGAAACGAGAATCAGTCCGTCTTTGTTCTCCACACCCATAAGATGTTCGTGAACATCCAACGCTTTTGAGGAAAATCCTCCGAGTAACGGGGTGAATCCGATCACTCGCTCATTAGTGATGAAAACAGCTCCATAGTCGTTGCTATGCAGTCGGCTGACTCTTTCTCGCACATCCAGCGCCTCTTCGAGCCACACACCGTTCGCACCCCGAAATCCATAAAGATGCCGATCTGTTCTGATCAGGCTAAAGGCCGGGAGAACCTTCCGCTCAAGCACCTTTTCATGAAGATCGAGTCCTTGTGTGCTCCAGGTCAAGGCCCGGCTTGAAAAGCCTAAGAGCCGTCGAGATGTCACCACAATTCCGTTGATCCCATTCGCACCCAAACCGACCACAATCTCCTTCGTATCTAACGGGATGTCCCTCCGTCCACTCAAAGGGCTGGTTGCAACGGCCAGGTTCGATTCAAGCCAGAGCGTCACCTCGGGGCCGGTTTCCATCGCCTGAATTATCTCGGTCCCTGATGAGCAAGTGAGGAAACAGGTGATGAGGAGGACAGCTCGCTGACGAGTGGCATTCATGGCAAGATTCTATCGCAGATTCGGACAAGCGGGACATAGAGCGGCGATGAGGAGTTGTTTCTGTGCTCGCCAGCAGTGGTCAGGGGGCTGGCTCATTGAGGCGGATGGTGTAAAGGTAATGATACAGGCCTTTCCGCTCCATCAACTGGGCATGGGTGCCCTCTTCGACCACTTTCCCCTTGTCAAAGACGAGAATCCGGTCGGCGCGTTGAATTGTCGATAGTCGGTGGGCTACAACGAAGGTCGTACGTCCTTCCATGAGCTGCTGCAGGGCTCCCTGCACGAGTCGTTCAGATTCGGTGTCCAGCGATGAAGTGGCTTCATCCAACAATAAGATGCGGGGATTCTTTAAAAGCGCTCGGGCGATCGCGATCCGTTGGCGTTGCCCGCCAGAGAGGTTGATTCCCTTCTCGCCGACCAGCGTGAGGTAACCGTCCGGCAGACTCACGATGAAGTCATGCGCATGGGCGGCTTTACTCGCCTCGTGTACGGCGGCTTCAGTCGCGGACATGTTTCCATATCGAATATTGTCGAAAATTGTTCCGCCGAAAAGAACGGTCTCCTGCGGAACCAAAGCAATTTGTCGATACCAACTGTCCACGCGAATTTGTCGCAAATCGTGGCCGTCAATCGTGATTCTTCCGGCAGTCGGATCATAAAATCGATGCAGGAGATTGATGACGGTTGTTTTTCCGGCTCCGGTTGGTCCTACCAGGGCCACAAGTTCCCCTGGTTTGGCTTCAAACGACAGGTCGAAGAGTACAGGGTGGCGCGGGTCGTAAGCAAAGCTTACGCCTTCAACACGAATATGGCCTGCGACTGTTTCAAGATTGTGTGCGGCGGGATCATCACGGATTTCAGGCTGTGCGTCCAGGATCTCAAACACCCGTTGCGTCGCTCCTTGCGCCTCCTTGAGCTGTGCGAAGACTTTCGCTGCCGAACTGAACGGACCGATCAAAATCCCGGCGAACAGGACAAAGGCAAACAATTCTCCGGGTGTCACGGTGCCTTCAATGACTTGTCGACCTCCGTACCATAGAACGGCTGTCGCAGACGAAAACGTGAAGAGGCTGATGACGGGAATAAACACCGCCATAATCCCGGCTTTGTTGAGTGTGAGTCGAAGGGTTTGATCCACTTGATCGGCGAAGCGCGCCTCTTCGTGGCGCGTTTGCACGAACGATTTGACGATACGAATGCCTGAAATCACCTCTTCGATCAAGGTGCTGAGGCCTGCTGTGTGGTCTTGAATCGAGGTCGAGAGGGCTTTCAACCGTCGGCCGAATAATTTGGCAACCAGGACCAGCAAGGGAAGGAGCACGACAATAAGCAAGCACAGTCGCCAATTCATCGTCAGCAGAAACGTAATGCCGCCGACGAACGTCACGAGTTGTTTCACGCTGTCGATCGGCGTTTCCGTTGCGACAGATTGAATAACCGTCACGTCATTCATCAATCGTGACAGCAATTCTCCCGTTCGGCGCCGTGCGAAGAAACTGACCGTCAATGATTGTAGATGGCTGAACAAATGTTTGCGAAAGTCAGCCACGATGGTTTGAGAAACCGACGCGGTCAGATAACTATGACCCATGGAGCACAGGCCCTGGAGAAGCACGAGACTGAGGAACAGGCCGATCGATTGCGTCATCCGAGCTTCGTCGTGCTGGACGGTGATCAGATCCCAGAGATTCCCTGCCAGGCGAAGCAAAGCCAGGTTGATGAGTGCCACCCCGGCGACGAGCAGCCCTGCCACTATGAGGCGAGTGAGGTGAGGGCGAAGGAACGGGAAAAATCTTTTGAAGACGAGCATCACGGAGTGTGATCCTGGAAGAAATCCAATTCTCAACCCATGAGGGCTTCGGAAGAAGCGGGAGTGACCAGGCGCGCGGGAACGGTTAGAGCTGAATGACCGATTCGATCAGGTTTTTGTTGATCGCCACGAAATCCGAGCGCTCCTTGTCGTTGATCACGACATCGGTGAGGCTGATAAAGAGGCGTGTGTCTTCGTTGATCGCGTCGGACACCCGATGGCGCATAGGAGGGATAAGGAAATCCCCTACGTATGAGCCGTTGACGGTACGTACGCGAATGCGAACTTTCTTGCCCTCGGCCATGGCCTACTCCTCCCGTTCCACGGGCTGAGTTTAACTTTTTCGGCGAAGGAACTTCTGGCGCTGGCGCAACTTCTTATACTTATGCTTGCGCATCTTCTTTCTACGCTTTTTCAGCACGCTCGACATGTGTCATCTCCCCATAGAAAGGGGCGAGTTTAAAAGACTTCTGCTCAAAATGCAAGCGGACTGCATGGTGCCGGTAGCGTGGCGACCTCAGGATCTGTCTCTTGACCCTCTGTTCTCGCTGTTCTTATACTGCGCGACAATGGCCGCTCGTCGTAGGTCTACCAAGTCATGGTTCTTGTCGATCTGGTGCCTCATGTTGCTCGCCGTCGCGATTGGCGGGTGCCAATCAAAAACCATCCGATATCCCCAAGACCATGAACGTCTCCACCGGATCGACCAGGCTGTGGAATTCCTCCGGGACGCTTATGAAAAAGAAAATCGATCTGCGTTCAAGGCATTGCTGGTGCCATCCGATCAACTAAATGAGCTTCAGCGACAGGTTGAGATCGATTTTGAGGTATTTCACGTTATCTCGCTCGAATTCACGATTGAACGGGTGCTGATTGAAGGAGAGGCCAGCGACGTCTTCGTTCACTGGCAGGGTCTGTGGAAGAAAGATGTCGATGATCCTGGGTTCCGCCAGCGTGGGCATGCACGATTGCAATGGATCGGGACGCAGTCGATTCTTCTCCGTGCTGCACAAGGTGATTTGCCGTTTGGGATGAAGACCAAACAAATGTTCTCGGATACCTCCTCTTCCCCACAAAGCCAACCACGATAACCGATGTCCACGCGCGTGCCGGAAGCAGACTTTCTCGTGATCGGCAGCGGAGTCGCTGGGCTCCGAGCTGCGATTGAGCTCTGTCGTGGAGGGCGAGTGATCGTGCTCACGAAAGGTCACCCGTTGCAGAGTAATTCCAGTTTTGCGCAAGGCGGTGTGGCGGTGGCGTTGAGCGAAGAAGACGATGTGGCGATCCATCTAACGGATACGGTCAAGGCAGGGCATGGATTGTGTCGTCGAGAAGCGGTTCGTGTATTGGTTGAGGAAGGGCCGGGGCGCATCCAAGAGCTGATCCGATGGGGAGCGAAATTTGACAAAGCGGGTGGAAAGTATGCGTTTGCTCGAGAAGCAGCGCATAGTCGCAGCCGTATCCTTCGCGCTCGTGGTGACGCGACCGGAAACGAAATGGTCCGTGTCTTGATCGCGCAAGCCGTGCGGCAAAAAACGATCATGCGATTGGACTACCATTTCACCGTCGATCTGATTGTCGAACAGGGACGTTGCTGTGGTGCTGTGGTACTTGATGAAAACTCAGGTGCACAATTTGTGCTTCCTGCAAAAGCCGTCGTGCTGTCGTCCGGAGGGGCAGGGCAAATCTTCGCGCGGACGACGAATCCACCCAATGCGACAGGGGATGGGATGGCCATGGCGTTTCGTGCGGGGGCGGAGCTACAAGACATGGAATTCGTCCAGTTTCATCCTACATCATTGTACTTACCGTCAAGCCCCCCGTTTTTGTTATCCGAAGCCATGCGCGGAGAAGGCGGACTTCTCCGGAATAATAAGGGCGAAACGTTCATGGAGCGGTATCATCCGCTTGGCGCCTTAGCGCCTAGGGATATCGTTGCTCGAGCGATTTGGGCAGAAATGGCGGCGACGCGGGCACGACATGTGTACCTTGACGTGACTCACTTGGGGGCGGAATTTGTGAAACAGAGATTCCCCACCATCTATGCAACCTGCCTTCGCCACGATATCGATATCACCGAGGAATGGATTCCGGTATCGCCGAGCGCCCATTACATGATGGGAGGGGTCTCGACCGACATCGATGGTGTGACCACCTTACCGGGGCTCTTTGCCGCTGGCGAGGTTGCCTGCAGCGGCGTACATGGGGCCAACCGGCTGGCCAGCAATTCGCTGCTGGAAGGATTGGTCTTTGGGCTACGGGCCGGGACCGCCGCCAGAGCTTGGGCCGCCCGTTATCCGACTCCTGAGGTGACGTATCATGTCGAACGGCTGCAAGGTCGTCGACTTGAGCGATTGGACGATGCTGAAAAGCTGCGTAGCTCGCTTCGCAGAACGATGTGGGGGCAAGTGGGACTCATCCGGTCTCGGGAGTCACTCATTCGTGCGACGGCTCAGCTGGCACGTTGGGATCAGCTGGTGTCTCGATCCTTTGCTAGGCGGGCCGATTTGGAAGTCAAAAACATGATCCAGGTCGCGCGTTGTGTCGCGGAAGCCGCCTTGTGGAGGGAAAACAGTGTCGGTGCCCATTATCGATCGGACTTCCCAGAAGCCAAACGACCGGGCTGGAAGCAGCATAGCCGCTTATGTTTGGCGGATCATCCTACCGAGTCGGGGGAATCAAAGAAACGGGTCCGAGGAGTGGCCGTGCGTACTCCGAAGACGGGATGACATGACCGCTCGATGCAAGGTCTCGAGCCAGAAAAATTCGATAGTACCGTAATACTTTGTGGACATATTGTCGCGTCTCATTGATCGGAGGAAGTGTTCGATAGCGATCGACGACATGTTCTCCGGCGTTATACGCGGCTAAGGCCAATGGAAGGTTTCCCCGGAATCGGTCAAGCAGCTGTCGTAAATACTTCGTTCCTCCTCCGATATTATCTTCTGGATCGTAAAGATTTCTGACATCCAATCTCATCGCGGTTTGCGGCATCAATTGCATGAGTCCGATCGCCCCGGCTCGTGAGACCGCATGGGGATCGAAATTCGACTCGGCTTTGATCACGGCTCGGATGAGTGCGGGGTGGAGTTGATGCTGGCGTGAGACTCGGGTGATCATCGGTTCCAACTCGCGTTCCGAGAGCGTTTGGTGTAACCGATTCGAATGCAAGTCGACACGGCGGTAGCGAGCATCGGACGGTACATTGGTGAGTGAGACCGTCCCATTGGCATCGATGTATTGATAAATTTCTGCCTGAATGCTCGGGACCGCCATCAGAGCACTTCCACTCAATATGATGAGAATGACCATACCAGGCCACTTCAGGACAGGGCGATATTGTTGGTAGAGTTTCAGCATGGTCAAACGATAGCAGTCTGCAACGAGCTGTCAAGGAAATGCAGAACTTGTGCCTATGAGACGATTGCAAATACAGAGTAAAAATGAGGAGATAAGGATTTACCGATAGGGGGACGTGTCACAGAAACGTCCACGCATCCTAATAAACTGTTCTCTGAGTCGTACGGTCAGCGGACCTGGCGTTCCGTTACCCACTGGTCTGTTGTCGATGGAGGTGACCGGCATGACCTCCATGCTGGTGTTTGTGAGGAAACATTCGTCAGCCTGCTGCAATTGGTCGACTACATAGTGTCCTTCTTCAACGGGCAATCCGAGTTCCTCAGCCAATTGGAGGACGATCATTCGAGTAATCCCATCGAGTAGGCCACACTCCAGAGCAGGAGTGTAGAGGCAACCATTCGTGGCAAAGAACAGGTTACTCACAGTACTTTCCGTGACATGCCCTTCCCAGTTAAGCAGGATGCTATCGAAGGCACCGACTGCGAGCGCTTCACGTTTCGCCTGGATATTGTTTAAAAAATTGGTGGCCTTAATCTGTGGCGACAGCGCGTCCGGTAAGTTCCGTTTGGTAGAGGCCATGATGACGCGGACACCGGTCTCATAAAGATGGGGGACTGGAGCAATGAGCGGCTTGGCCATTACCACAACGGTTGGTGCCCGGCAGAGCACAGGGTCGAGCCCAATGTCGCCGGTTCCTCGCGATACCGTGATGCGCAGGTAGGCGTCTTGCTGACTCGTGCCAACTCCGTTGTGTGCCATCGCTTCATACAGAATATTAGCCCAGTTCCCCATGGGGATCGGGATTGTCAGGCCGATGGCCTCGGCCGACCGAAAGAGGCGCGCCAGATGTTGGCCGCGCATGAAGATGTGAGGGCCGTACGAGCGCATCGTTTCAAAGACCCCATCTCCGTACAGAAACCCATGATCGAAGACCGAGATGAGAGCCTCTTCGTCTTTGACGAACCGATTATTGAGGTAGATCCACATGGGTTATGACAATGCGCTGAGGAACGCTTGGGCTTTATGGATCGTTTCTTCGTATTCGCGTGCTGGGTCTGAATCGGCCACAATGCCCGCTCCAACTTGCAGGTAGCCTGTGCGCGGCGTCATCAGGAGCGTGCGTATTAAAATATTGAAATCGAGATCCCCGCTCCAGCTGACGTAGCCCATCGAGCCGGTGTACGGGCCACGGCGTACCGGTTCCAACTCATCAATGATCTCCATACAACGAATCTTCGGGACTCCGGTAATGGTTCCTCCCGGAAACATGGCTTGCAAGAGATCGAAACCGGTCGCATGCTCATTGAGCGTACCTGTGATCTGCGAGACGAGGTGCGTGACGTGAGAATATTGCTCCAACACCATTAATTCGTCCACATGGACGCTTCCGAAACGGCAGACTCGTCCCAGGTCATTCCGTTCCAGATCCACCAGCATGACGTGCTCCGCACATTCCTTTTCATTGGCGCGTAATTGGCTGATCAATCGCTGATCGTCGAGCGCGTTTCTGCCGCGAGGTCTGGTTCCAGCAATCGGTCTTGTATCGGCTCGTCGTCCCTCGAGGCGAACGAGCCGTTCCGGTGACGAACTGATGAGGCGAACCGTCTTGAATCGGAGTAAGCCTGAGAACGGCGAAGGATTCAACGTGCGTAGGCGATTGTAGACGGCCAGGTCGGTGTGAAGCTGGTCATGACAATCAGGTTGATCATAGGTGACTGCAAAACGGTGGGAGAGGTTTGCTTGATAAATATCTCCGGCCGCGATGTATTCCTGACACCGTTGGACACGTTTCATATAGGAAGATCGTGACTGTTCCGGCATCAACAGAAGGCGTTCTGGTTCTGTGGGACCTGTCGCCTGTTCAGTGGGACCTATCAACTGAGCTTCGAATGCCGCGAGACGGTCAATCCCCTCGCGAAAGAGCTTTTCGCGCGATTCCCCTAAAAAGCGTTCTAACGGTGGGCAGAACATGAGCATCAGTCGGTTGAGTTGATGATCGACCGCTGCCACAAGATCGAAAAAGGCAAACTCAAGATCTGGTCCGACAAGATCATCAAGGGCGAACGACGGTAAGCGTTCGAACTGGCGGACAAGATCATAGCTCAGGTACCCAACCGCCCCACCAAACAA
The DNA here is from genome assembly GCA_964579525.1 of uncultured Nitrospira sp. GTDB lineage: Bacteria > Nitrospirota > Nitrospiria > Nitrospirales > Nitrospiraceae > Nitrospira_D. The sequence goes on from CAZOHW010000030.1 coordinate 11,031, forward strand.
CGGTGGAGCTTCGGGTGGACGAAGGATGCGCCCGTTCGCCATGAGTCGAGCCAAGTGCTGAAAAGGAGATGACCCCGACTCCACATGGGCTCCGGTTGATTGGAATGTGAACCCGTCCCCCTTCCCGCTCAGGGTTTGGTAAGGATTACCGGCAAAATAGGAATATCGTCCCATGGTCCCATTGCCAATGCCGCTTTCGAAAAGAAATGAGGGCTGCCGAGCCGAGGCGATGTTTGTGTACAGCCGAAATGGGGATGCCGAGAGAGCGGGCCGTATGACGATGAGAGGGGAAGGCGGACCATCCAAAAACGGCGTGGTTGAGGGCACCGCTATGGGCATCGTCGGAAGATCCTTACTCGCACAAGACCGATTCAGGATTCAGTCACTATACCGTAGCGATGTCTGCGCGCATAGGTCTCTAAACGCTTGACATTCCAAGTAGGGTTTTGCTTAAATTGCCAACCCATCATGGGGAGAGATCTGCTCACGTGCTCTCGCCTTCCGTGGGTTTAGGATGCCCCCTCAACAAGATCCGTTATATGCGGGGCTCGGCCAAGCCGTTCGACTTGGAACGGAACTGCTGGCTGCGTTGATTGTCGGAGGTGGGCTTGGATGGGGCGTTGATGTCTATCTGTTAGGGTCAGCTCCTTGGGGGCTTATTGTGGGATTGGTGTTTGGGTTAGCGGCGGGAATCAGAAGCGTCTACCGATCCGTACAACGATGGCAAGTGCCAGTGGACAACTCAAATAATCGGGAATAGTCAAGGATCGTCATGGAAGAAAGTCCGCTTCATCAATTTGAACTTCAACGCTGGGTCCCGATTTCGATCGGTGGATTGGATCTCTCCATCAGTAAAGCCGTGGTGTTTATGTGGGTCGTCATCACCGTGGCAGCGGTACTTATGCTCATGGCTGGGTCATCGCGCAAGCTCGTACCCGGCAAGTTGCAGAGCTTGGCAGAGATGATGGTGGATTTCATCCGCAGTATGATCATGGAGACGATGGGCAAAGAAGGGATGCGATTTTTCCCCTTCGTGGCCACCCTCTTTGTGTTTATCCTCTTCTCTAATTACATCGGGCTCATTCCTGGAGCCTACACCGTCACGAGTCAGATTATTGTGACCGCAGCCTTCTCCTTTCTGGTGTATGGGATCAGCTTGATCGTGGGATTCTCCTTACACGGGGTAAAGTTTCTCGGCATTCTGATCCCACCTGGGACGCCTGGATGGCTGGTGCCCCTCATGATCCCGATCGAGATCATCAGCCAAATTGCGAGGCCCATTTCCTTAGCCGTGCGGCTCTTTGCCAACATGACGGCGGGGCACGTCATGCTCGCGGTGTTGTTCGGTCTCACCATCAGCGGGGGATTACTGATCGGGTGGTTGCCCTTCGTGTTTACGGTTGCGATCTATTTATTGGAATTTGGTATTGCGTTCATTCAAGCCTATATTTTTACAATCTTGACGTGCGTCTACTTAGGAGACGCCTTTCATTTACATGGTCATGAGGAGCACGCGCATTAGGCGGGTGCGGGTTTAGCCAAGGGAGGAGTAAGACATAATGGATTCAGCAGCAGCAGGGTTGATTGGTATGGGATGTGCCGCAGCAGGATTTGCTGGTGCCGGTGTGGGAATCGGCTACATCTTCGGAAAGATGATTGAAGTCGTCGCACGCCAACCTGAAGCAGAAGCGCGCGTGACGAAGTATATGTGGATCGGGTTCGCGCTGGTTGAAGCCATCGCACTGTATGGTCTTGTCATTGCATTTATCATCATGGGATTCCGTAAGTAGAGGCAGGCTCAGGTTTAGGTCAAGGCCGAGGGAGCAGATCTTCACCTCAGCCTGAGCCTCAGCCTTCCTGAGAGAAACTATGCCACAGTTTGAATCAGACTTTTTTTCATCCTTGATTTTCTGGGAAGTGATCTCGTTCGGAATTCTGTTGTTTGTTCTCTACAAGTACGCCTTCCCCGGCATCTTGAGCGTCTTGGAAGAGCGTGAAAAGAAAATTAAGGACAGCCTCGATCAAGCCGAGCAGCATCGGTCTGAAGCGGAACGCCGTCTGAAGGAGTATGAAGCAAAGCTCAACGAAGCCGGGAAAGAAGCCGAGGGCATTCTTGCTGCGGCAAAAGAGCGTGCGCAACGGCTTCTTGATGAAAATGAGCAACGGCTGATTGCAGACGCAGAGCGAATCAAAGGCGATGCAACGCGTGAGATTGAACAAGAACGCCGCAAGGCGCTTCAGGACATTCGAACCCAGACGACCGAGCTTGCGCTGATGGTTGCGGAGAAGGTCGTGCAGCGGAGTTTAACGGATGCAGACCAACGGCGGTTTGCAGATGAGGCGCTTGACGCACTGTCAAAATCCAACCAGCGGTAACGAGCTATAGATCGACGGGTGGAGTCACCGTATGGTGACTCCGCCAGGTCGGTACCCTTCTAAATCTACCGTGACAAACTTGAACCCCAGCTCTTTCAGCTTGGCACTGATTGTTGCGCAGTGAGCTGGTTCCAAGAGACGGGGTAGTTCGTCTTTCATGACCTCGATACGCGCGATGTCACCGTGGCTTCGCACACGAAAATGGCGAAACCCTTCGCGATGGAGGATGGCTTCCGCTCCTTCAACTCGACTCAGTTGCTCCAGGGTGATCATCGTCCCACGCGGTATTCTCGAAGAAAGACAGGCGGCCGCCGGCTTATCCCAGTTCGAGAGTCCTAAATCTTTTGCCAGTGTGCGAATGTCGGCTTTTGAGAGCTCTGCTTCGACGAGAGGGCTACGAACTCCCCACTCTCGTGCGGCCTTGATACCGGGCCGATCGTCACCGAGGTCGTCCAGATTGGTGCCGTCCACGACGTAGGCAATCGACCTGGCTTGTCGCAATGCTCCAAGAAGCTGGTACAGGTCTGTCTTGCAATGAAAGCAGCGGCTCGCATCATTCTTGGCAAAGTCGTCGATCACTAGCTGATCCGTTTGTACAGTTTCATGGCGGGCGCCAATCTCCTGTGCGACTCGTGTCGCCGCGTCCAATTCGATTGAGGGAAATGTTGGGGAGATGGCGGTGATGCCGACCGCTTTCTCTTGAAGTTGCTCATGCGCCACTTTCAGCACAAAAGTGCTGTCGATACCTCCAGAATAGGCCACCACGACCGAATCCATTTCTGTCAAAAGCGATCGGAGGTGATTAAGTTTCTGCTGAAGTAAAGAGGCTGGCATGAGGTTCTTCCATATCGCTTAGTGACGGACTTTTGCCTTGACGGTGTTGCCCACCACGACCAGTGCATAGTGTTGAGGGTCAAGATAGAGTTTTGCCGCACGTAGAACGTCTTCCTTCGTCACGCGCTCGATCCATTTGGGGTATTGACTAAAATAGTCGAAGCCCAACCCAAAGAACTCAACTTGCGCTAATGTCTGCGTTAACTTGGCCGTTGAATCTAACCGGAGTGGAAAGCTGCCCATCAAAAATGCTTTCGCATCGGCCAATTCCTGTTCGCTGACCGGTCCCTCACGGATTGCCTTCATTTCAGCCAACACGCTGGTGATGGCCTGATTTGTGGTCTCCGTGCGTGTTTGGAGGCTGATCCAGAACGAACCGGGCATTGATCGAGCGTCGTAATGACTTGTAATGCCATAGGCCAGTCCTTGCTTGTCTCGAATGGAATCCATAAGGCGGGACGAAAACCCGCCAGCCCCCAGGATGTGATTCATGACGGTTACAGCGTAAAAGTCAGGGTTCGTTCGACTGATCCCCGGATGACCGATCACGATCGTCGATTGCGTGAGGTCTTTTTCGATGAGCTGCACGGCTTTCTTATCGATGGGAGTCGGCTTCTTAATGGATCTGAGCGGCACCGCCCCCTTCTTCCATGAGCCAAAATTGGCTTGGACGAGTGCCATGGCTTGTTCTGCGGTCACATCTCCGACGATCGTCAGAATGACTTGGTTGGGAAGATATTCTTTGGCATAGAAACTGTGTACATCCGCCAATGTGATTTTGCTCAAGGTCTCTTCGGTGCCGTTCACGGGCCAACGATAGGGATGATTCTGAAAGACGATCTGGTTAAAGGCCTTCATGGCGACGTGCCCGGGATCATCATTGTCGCTGGCAATCTCCCCAAGGATCTGAGATCGGACCCGTTCAAACTCCGGCTTAGGGAAGGCGGGTCGTTGAAGAATATCAGCCAACAGCGTCATGCCCATATCAATATCCTTTTTGAGCGTGCGTGCTGATGCGGTGGTGAAATCTTCGTCGGCTCTCACTTCCAATGAGCCACCGACAAAGTCGATCTGCTCAGCCAATTGTTTTGAGCTTCTGTTTATGGTGCCTTCATCCAAAAGACTGGCAACCATATTGGCCAGACCGGCTTTCTCCGGAGGGTCTTGAGCGGAACCGGCCTTGATGAGCGCATGGACTTCCACGATAGGGAGGAAATGCTGCTCTAAGAGCAGAACCGTGATCCCATTGGGGGTTGTGAATCGTACCGGAGAAATCTCCGCCGCAGATCCCGTTCCGATCATGCACAGCATGAATACAACAGGCAGACTCCATCTCAAAGCGAGAATTGAGGGCTTCTTATACAAGAAGAGGAGCAATCGACCCTGTGGGGTCATACCGGTTGAGTGTGTATTCATAGGTCAATCACGGTTTCCTATCGTGGGGTATTGCGAGGCTCAATTCTTGCGCTTTGGGGGGCAGCGGCACAAGGATTCCCACGGTCCGATTGTCCTGGGTCAGATATTGTTTGGCGACACGTTGAATGTCCTTTGTGGTGACGGTACGGATCCGTTCCACATATTGATCGATCCGTTTCCATCCGGCGCCGATCGATTCTAATTGTCCTAGGATCATGGCATGGCGAAAGTTTGAATCTTGCTCGAAGACTCGGGACGCCTCAATCTGATTTTTTGCTCGTTGAAGTTCCAGCTCGGACGGCGGTTCGTTCTGAATCCGCACGATCTCGCGATGCAGAGCCTCTTCAACCGCTTCTACTTTCGCGCTGGGGTTCACTAATGAGTAGAAGTAGAAGAGTCCAGGGTCTGTCTGCATCAAGCTATATTCCGCACCGACGGCCAGCGAATTCTTTTGGTCATAGACCAAGCTCTGATACAGACGTGAGCTTTTCCCATGAGAAAGGATCGATTCGAGGACATCGAGTGCATACGAATCGTCACTCGAATAGTTGGGCACGCGAAACCCCATCATGACAAACGGCACCTGAGCCTCACGTTTGAGGAGAAAGCGGCGTTCTCCACGCTGCTCCGGCTCTGGCGGCAATATCCGATGGGGTGATGGGCCTCTGGGGATCGGCTCAAACAGCCGCTTAATCATGGGGAGCAGGGTATCGGCTTTGATGTCTCCCACGACAATCAACGTCGCATTGTTTGGAGAGTAGTAAGTGTCGTAGTGGCGCTGGAGATCATCGAGCGACATGGCATCGAGATCGGCAAACCAACCGATCACCGGCCAATGATAGGGATGGCTGAGGTAGGCTTGCGCAAAGAGGGCTTCAACCAGTGCGCCTTGGGGATCGTCTTCGGTCCTGAGCCGGCGTTCCTCTTTCACCACTTCACGCTCGGTCTGGAACTCGCTGCTATCTAGGAGCAACCCCTGCATCCGGTCGGCTTCCAGTTCCAGGGCCAGCCCTACACGATCCGCCGATAAGTTCTCAAAGTACGCTGTGAAATCTTGACTCGTGAATGCGTTATCGACCCCGCCGTTCTTCCGGATGATACGGGAAAAGGAGCCTTTGGGGTACTTCGTCGTCCCTTTGAACATCATATGCTCAAGCATATGCGAGAGCCCGGCTCGGCCCATCACCTCATTCCGTGAACCCACCTTGTACCAGACCTGTACCGTTGCAACAGGGGCTTTGGGGACCTCGACGAGCAGGACTTTCATGCCATTTGACAGGACATACTCATTGGGTTCGCCTGCGGTCGACAAAGAAGCCTGGCTACAAACGAGCAGTGAGCTGAGGAGGAAAAGGAATGCGTAATGAGCGATCGGACTGATCATAATGAGCCAAACGCTGCATGCTAACAACGTGATTCGATGGGTGTCAAGGTAAGCGGATGCTGGTCCGAGGGCTGTTTCCCTAATTGGCCGCAGGCCCCGAACACATCCCGCCCTCGGCTCTTTCGCACGAACACGTCGAACCCCGCTTCGCGAAGCATGGATTGGAAGCGAAGGACGTGTTGGTCCGTTGGGCGATGGAAGCGGCTACCGGGAAATTCGTTGAATGGAATGAGGTTGATCTTGCAGCGTATGGTTCTCAGCAGCCGGCTGAGCCGTTTGGCATCATCGATGTGATCATTGACGTCGGCAAGGAGAACATACTCGAATGTCAGCCGTCTATTCGGCCCCAGTGGAGTCCGGCGACAGGCAGCAAGGAGCGACTCGAGTGTAGCGATGTCGCTGGCGGCGGGCATCAGATCGCGACGCTGCGCTTCCGTCGTGGCATTCAGCGAGATGGCGATGTTGACCCCTAGCTCTGCGACATCTCCTAGGCGAGATGCCAGCCCAGCTGTAGAAACAGTAATGCGCTTGGGTGACCAGCCGAGGCCCCACGACTGGTTGGTCAGACACAGAATGGCGGCTCTCAGTGCATCAAGATTCGCGAGTGGCTCTCCCATTCCCATGAACACGACGTTGGAAATACGTTCACCAGTCGCGAGGTGGTCCTGGGCGGTCAAGATCTGGTCGACGATTTCGTATGATTTGAGGTTGCGTTTCAACCCCATTCGGCCGGTCAAGCAGAAGCCACAGTCCAACATACAGCCGACTTGTGTCGAGACGCACAAGGTCAGCCGTGTGTCATCAGGAATCAAGACGGTCTCGATCGTTGCGCCATCGTCGAAGGTCAGGAGCAATTTGCGAGTGCCATCTTGAGACGAGAGCACGGCGCAGTGTGTGGAACGGCGAATGGTGGCCGATTCCGTCAACGTGGAGCGATCACGCAAGGAGAGATCGGTCATCTGGACGATGGTACGGATGCGCCGTTGATAGAGCCAACAAAGGATTTGCTTCGCACGATACCGGGGCCAGCCCCATTTTTGCACGAAGCTTGCCATCTGGGGCTCTGAAAGGCTCAGGAGATTGATTGCGTGCTCTGGGTGCGGCATAGACATCACGAAGTATGTTCAAGGAAGCCTATCACAGGTGAGCATTGGTTAGGATGCTGAAAAAGTCCGCCAGCGTCGTTCTCGCGTCGATTAAGAGGCTCACCGTACGATACCAAGTACGATTCGCTCCTTTGCTCACTGCGGCCTTGCTGGACGGCCTTTTTGATCATCCTATGGACCTCCCTGCAACAGGCCAGACTTTTGCCTCGTGTATGTGTATCGGGTCTACATAGTTTTTCCGCAACCTGCTAGACGGCACAGGAGAACGATATGGTCATGAAACTGCTTCCATTATGCACGGCGCCGTATATAATGAGGCTGTGGCGGAACCATGTCGATGACTAGTCATCCTGACTATTCAATGAGAGGGAGGGGGCTGAGGTCGGCCCTGGCGCTGGTTTTCGTGTTGAGTGGGGCGCTTTCCTGCGACGTGCAATCGGCTCAGGTCGAAACCGCGGAGCAGCCCAATAGGGACACTTGTGTGTCTGCAGAGGAGTGTTTTGTTGCAGCGGCTTGGCCTAAGGAGCGCCTGAGTAAGGAGTTGACAAAGGATCAGACGGCTGCGTTGAGCTTAGAGCGACTTCGACAACTAACTGAAAAGTACCCTGCCTCTATCTGGGCCAAACGCGCGGGCCTACTCTCGGGTGTGGTGCTCGTCGAGCGCAATCCCGCCGCTGCTCTGCCGTATCTCCGTGCTGCACAGAAGGATTTTCCAGGTCTCGATGACTACATTCGGTATTGGATGGGGGAGGCCCTCCTGGCCTCTGGTGATGCGAAAGAGGCGGCTGGAATGTTTGAGGCCGTGTCTCAA
>CAZOHW010000031.1:0-18677 GCA_964579525.1 uncultured Nitrospira sp.
ATCTTGATCACTGCCAAATCCGTCTTAGGATCCGTCCCAACGACCTTGGCTGAAAACTCCCGTCGATCACTTAAGGTCACGGTAATCTGCGTTGCGCCATCCACGACGTGATTGTTGGTGACGATAAATCCGCTGGAATCCAGGATGACCCCAGATCCTGCACTTTGATCCGGACGACCATGCGGCGTCGGAGGGCCGTGCGGCATCGGCGGCGGAGTCGGTCCTTCACCACCGGGTTCATCGCCTGGAGGTGGAGCGCCAAACGGATTTGGCGGGACTCCCCCCCGGCGGCGGCTCGCCTCACCGCCTCCAGTCACGGCAATATTGACGACCGCCGGAGTCGTCTTCTTCACGATTTCCGAAAAACCTTGGGCCAACGATGGTGGAACCCCTGCAGCCGACGCAGACACTCCGTTTCCACCAGCGACGAGAGCACAGACGATCACTCCGGCACCAAGAATTCCCCATCTGCTTTGCTGACTCCACTTGGTCATAACTGAGTTCCTCCAAACAGTGGCTCTCGTTGGAGCCACCTAAAATAATCGCCTCCCTGATCGAACAATACATCTTACACTACTCTTCAAAGAGGCTTCAAAGAGGAAAAGTCCTTTCCCAATAAGGGAAAACATCCTCGTCCCATCTCATCGATTCAGTGCAGGATAGAACACACCAGCTTGTGTTTGCTCTCGTATTGCTTTCACCAAACGTTTCCAGTACGGTGTCGACCGAGTCACGTGGGCTTGTATGAGAGGGGAAATTGGCGTCACAGAACGTGCCTAGTCGAACCTGGCCTGTAGCCGTCAGCAGCCTGGGATATACCCTATTACTTCTATCCGCTTGTACGCCACAGTTCAAATTTCCTCCGATGGGTGAACCTCTCACTTCCAGCGCTAGACTGGAAGCCACCCCCTCGATCAAAAATCTGACGCTCCGCTACACCGATTCTTGCGGCCAACCTCAAGAAATTCCAGTAGGAGGACAACTGGAAGCCGCCCTCCGTGAGGGACTCCGTCGAACATTCAAACCGGTCGATGAGAGCTCAGGAAGTGACGCGGTTGCCGATCACGTCGTTCAGGTCGATCTAGTTAACTCATCATTCGCGCTGAAGCAGGATGGGCTCTATGACCGAGTCCCTGCGGATTTTCGCTTGAGCGCCCGCGCAAAAGTCTTCAATCGAGCAGGGGACGTGATCAGAGAGTCGGACATCTCCATCGCCCGGCAAGAACGGCTACGGCTGGAACAGCTGGCGAAAAATTGCAACTATATGATCGATCCGTTTGTGCACGATGCCGTCGTCGATTTTGCCACACGAGTGTCGTTCGACGCTAAACTGGCAGTGAGTGGACAGGCTTCACCCACTTCGATTGTACCGGGGCTCCCCACGTCAGACACCATACCAAGCTCCACATCGACCGAGTCGGCAGGGGCGCTTCGATTCAAGGCCATCCTACTGGATGAGAACAATAATCTAATCTTTGAAGGTGGCGAGCACCTGCGCGTCCGTCTCGATGTGATCAACACTGGAATCACCCAAATTGAACAGGCAACCGCCTCGCTCACGGGAACTCCGGCGATCATCGAGCAATTCCCCACCACTACCTTACGTATTCCACCGTTGCAACCAGGCCAGACCAAGTCCCTAGAATTCATCGCCACCTTGCCCATCATTAAGGAACCACTCCAAGGGGAAATCAAGGTCACCGTAGCCGAGACTAGCGGCCCCCCTGCAGCGCCGCTACAAACCCTTTTATTGACAATACAACCAAGCATCTTCCGCCACACCGAATAGCGGGCAGCGGATACTCGCTATATCGTGAGCCAGACTCCCCCCGCATCCGATCGATCCATACTGGGCTAACTATTTCCTTTCCCCTGCCTATGCGGAAAACTACGGGCGTTAATCGCCTAGATTCCCCCGCTCATTGCCTCACCTCAAAAAAAGAGGGTGGGGAGTTGCCTCCCCACCCTCTTTATGATCTGTAACAACCTCTGAAGAGGCGATGTCTCGCCTCTTCAGAAATTCCGCTCCTATTGGCTACTCACCTGTAGTTGCATACTGCCTGTCTCAGTTAGCGCAGGATCGATGGTGACCGTGTACGTGTCTGCTGAAGCTAACGTAACAGGGTTGAGGGTAAAGCTTGACTCTGAACTCGTCACTCCAGCTTGCAGGATACCATTCGGGCTATAGAGCTTGACAGTCACGTTGCCGAGCTTATTGTTGGTGACCTTAATCGTAGCCTGTTGATTCGCCGTGCCAGCAAACATATAGCGTCCATGCTGGCCCACGCGGCTGAGTGTGATCGGCCGAGGGGCCGCATTCACCTTTAATGTATCCGACACCTCGGTCGAGAGAGTCAAGGTCATTTTACCGGTGTAGCTGCCGACAGGGTCAATGATCACCGTATATGTGCCGGTGGTCGGCAAGGGGTTTTGATCTTCGAGGCTCCCCCCAGCCGTCCCAACAGCCGTTGAGGCCAGGATCGTCCCCTCGGCTGTGAGAAGCGTAACCGAACTCGATGTAATACTCACCGATGAAAGCCCGAGACTTACCAATTGGCCAGCATTGCCATTGAACGTATAACGCGCGGTTTGGCCCACCTTGTTTAGATTAATCGGCACTGAGGTCCCATCGATGGCAATCGTACCCGTAACAGGAGAAGAAAGGGCAATCGTCATACTGCCGGTATGGTTACTAACCGGCTCCACTGCGATGGTGTACGTTCCGGTGACCGGCAGAGCCGTCAACGGATCGAGACTACCACCACTGAGACCAACTGTGGTCGATTCCCACTTGCTGCCATCCGGTTGCAGGATGGCCACTGTCGTCATGGGAATTGACACCCCGGTCACACCGAGATTCACCCTTTGCCCCTCTGTCCCATTAAATGTATAGCGCGCTCGCTGGCCCGGCACTGTCAGGGTTGGTGTCACTGTCCCTTGGTCGATCGTGATGCTCCCGGTCAGTTCCGGAGCGTTATACAGCGCCAGCTTGACCCTTCCGGTGTAACTCAGATCCGATTCAATCAGGACGGCATAGGTTCCCGAAGTTGGAAGGACCTGTCCAGGAATCATAGCACCCCCAGCACTACCAGAGACAAACGAGATCGGCTTACCTAACAAACTTCCATCCGGACTCACAATAGAGACGTACCCGCTTCGGATTGTCACGTCGCTCAATTGTAAACTCACCGATTGGCCACGTTCTCCCGAGAAGGTATAACGCGCCTTCTGCCCAGTCCGATTGATATTGGCCACCACAGCTGAACCGTGAGGGATTAGATTACCACTGAGCTCACTGGAAACTGTGATTTTGAAACTTCCCGTATACGTACTGAGGGGGTCGATGAAAATTGTATAGGTCCCCGTCACCGGCAATTCCTCAAGATCAACGCTCGCACCGTTCATCTCACTGGAAGATATCGTGGCCGCCGAATCAGTTGAAAACTGGTAGGCTGCCATAGACGTATGCACCGTTGTCAGTTGGGAGCGTGGACGTTCGCCCATAGTCGCATAATAGTTCCTCACGGCGGAGACATGTCTGGGCATCACCCCGCCATCCGGCCGATAGACTGAAACATAAAACTGTGTGAGCGTGACACCGCTAAAACCGAGATTGATTCGCTGACCGGCCGTGCCGTCGAATACAAGCACGCCATTCTTATTCGGAGTGGCAATCTTCACCGTGGCTGGGTCACCGTTGACAGCAATACGACTATTGAATTCGATATCTCCAGCCGCAATATCTGGAGGTAGAGCACTATCCCCAGCGTAACTCCTGTCGGCAACGGTACCGGAAATGACTGCCCCAGACACAAGCGCAATCGCTGCTGTTGCCACTGGTACTCGGCATTTCACCCACCGCCATAGGCTACCCATAGTTGCCCTCCTAAGTTATGGCTGAAGACTGGAACCTACTCGGCCCCCTGTTTCTCACCTCGTCTCTCTTACCTTCGAAAACTCACTTCTGCATCGTGCGGCGACACCCGGGGGACTGTACCCTGTTTTGTGTCCGTGGTGCAATCCCCTCGGCACCCCCACCCATCTGAGCATGGGCCCTCCGATCTTGACGCAAGAGGCGCTCCAGGGAGTCATTCTCAGCAAGCTTTTCTTTATGAAGCTGAATGGATTGTCTATATTCGGTAAGCGAATTACAAGGCGTGATGAGGAAGATACCCGTGTTCTCGGTGGCCACACAAAAAGAGGGTGAGATCTTCATCTCACCCTCTTCTACACTGACCGGAACCTGCTTTCAGCGACTACTCAGCCTTGCAGAAGCTCCGCTCATAGTTGATGATATTCCAAGCTTCTTCTTCCGTGATCGCAGCAGGGATTAGGGACACCATACCCGTTCCGGGGCTGCCGTTCTTAATGACCCAGAAGAGTTCACCATCTTTCCGTTTCTTATGGAACTTGCAGTTCGTGAAGTCCCGTGGGCTCGGGTTCAAAATCTTGCCCGCTTCGCCCTGGCCATCGCCTGCCTTCCCGTGACAATTAAAGCAGGTGCCCTTCCCCTCATAGAGGGCCTTGCCCTTGGCAATGCTCTCCGGAGAAGAGGCCACTGGATTCTTCACGGCTTTTGCATCGGCAATCTGATCCGGTGGAACGCGAGGCTTTGTTGGATCTTTCTCCTCGGCTCCCACTACCGAGACTGAGAGAACGACCACGGCCGCACTAATTCCCAAAAACTTGGACAAATACCCCATCACACGCCCTCCTTTATGTTAAACCCACCGCACTGGAACTCTGCTGAGAGCACCAACCCTCTCCATCTCTATCGCGAACCAGCTAAAACCTTAGGACTATAGCAATGCATAGAAATTACTGTCAAGAAATCATCGCCCGCTTCCTCCACCATCCTGACGATCTGAGCAATGAGAAGTTCAATCCTTATGCCAATGATACTCAAACGCGATGCCCATGAATTTAAAGAGTTACGGACGCAGTCTAATTGACCGATCTTCTCCCCCATCATCTCGTGACACCTTTGTGCCTCACCCTGCTCCTCTGCCTCATGAGCTCAGCAATAGACGACAATATTCGTCGGCAGCGGCGTGACCAAGAATGCAGAGGAAGTAAGCTCTAGGAGGGATTCTCTACCGCTTCAAGACAATGTCTCGGGCAACCTTTCCGCTCGGTCCGAAGGGTTTTTGAGGCTTTCCGTTTAATTCCGCTTTCACCCCCCCGGCGTTCCCGAGAGTCAAGATGAATTGATCCTGGCCTTTCCAATGCCCCTTTTCGCCTGGTCGGAGCAACGTCTCCTGGGGGCTACCATTGTCGATTTGTACCACGACCCAACTCAGTTCCGTCGCTTCAAGATCCAACACCAACTGACCGTCTTGCGCACTATCTGTTCGATCCAATGAAAGGCCGCCCAATGGACCATCCGCTCCCGGAGAAACCGTTGAAATGGTCACCGGCGTTTCTAGTTCGAGTTTGGCTGTGACGGCAGGTTCGACGCTTGGCTCGGATCGATGTATCTCTCCGGTTGGCTGCGTCGAGGCGAGGGGAGCCTCCGTCATCTTAGAAGTCTCCGTCGCCGGCTCTTGTTTCTTGGCGGAGTCCGCCTCCTTCGCCGGATGCACCGCACGTTTCGTGGAAGTTTGATCAGCATTTCCACGACGAAACACCGTTGACTGCTCACGACTCAACAACATGGTGAGGGTCACAATCGCAATCCCAATTGCAATCGCCACCGCCTTCCGATTAGATCGACGTTTCTGTTCCTCTTCAACCTGCCTGAGCTTTAGCCGTTCCCGCTCATCTTGCTTTTCATAGAAGGCTCCAGCGGATTGAATAAACCGGTGTACCGCGTCTTCTTCATCAAGCCCCAGCGAGCGCGCATAGGAGCGGACAAAGCCTCGAGCGAAGACCTGATCGGGTAATTTGGCATAATTCCCATCCTCAAGCGCCTTGACGAAGTCGGTTCGAATGCGGGTTTTTGACGCCACCTCGTCAATCGTCAACCCTTTAGTCTCCCGCACTTGTCGAAAGAATTCGCCGACCGACTCCATAACCCTCCTACTTCAATCGAGCCAACAGTTCCGTGGCAGCCGCAGCCAACTCCCCACCTTTGTCGAACGTCGCCACTTTTTGTAACACCTCACGGGCTCTCGCCGTATACCCCAATCGGTAATACACACGGCCCAACTCAAGATGCGTGACCGCTGGTGGTACACTGGGAGGATCGGCAATCACCGCATCCTCAAGCGCTTCCATTGACCCCTGGAGATCTCCCTGATGAGCCAGCGCTCGACCGAGATGAAATCGAGCCAAATCGGGCGTGGGATAGAGGGGATTGGCCAAGGCCTGGTGATAGGACTCAATAGCCTCGTCCCATTTATTCTGACTCGCAAGAATCTGTCCCAAATACGTGTGGGCCTCGGAATAGGTTTCGTCTGTCTTGATCGCCGCTCGAAATTCTTGTTCAGCCTGCTTTAATTTCCCCTGCATCGCATAGATATGCCCCAGGGCATATCTCGCTTCCTTATTCTCTGGATGCAGTTGAACGGACTTCTGGAACGACACGAACGCCTTCTGACGGTCCCTAGCAAGACTCGCGACCCCTTCCTGGTAATATCCCTGTGACTTCTGAATGGTATCTTTGCCGTTGGAACAGCCAACGAAAACCAGCCCCATCAGACTGAGACCGAGCAGGAGGCATCGACCGTTCCTCCCGAGGAATCCCACGAGTCTAACCATTACACATCCTCAAAATACGTTAACCTCTTGAATGCTGAGAACCGAGCCTGAATCTCTTTGTAATCCAGGATGCGCAATCGGTCAAGACTAAAGGCTTCTACTGCAAAAGACGCCATCACGCTCCCAAAGATGATCGCCTGCTTCATGGCTTCAGGCGAGCGGTTTCCTGTTGCCGCGAGATACCCCAAAAATCCGCCGGCGAACGTATCACCTGCGCCGGTCGGATCATGCACATCTTCGAGCGGGAAGGCCGGAGCGCCGAACACCTGCTTCTCGTTGAACATCAATACACCGTATTCCCCTCGCTTCACGATCAGATGCTTCGGGCCACGGGCGAGCACCAGCTTCGCCACCTTGACGAGATTTGAATCTTGCCCGAGCGCCCGAGCCTCTCCATCGTTGATAATCAGCACATCGACCTTCTCCAAGACCTTCCAGAGTGCATCGCGCTGACCATTGATCCAGAAATTCATCGTATCACAGGCGACCAACGCAGGCCGATTCACTTTTTGCAGCACATCTAGTTGCAACTCCGGATGGATATTCCCAAGGAACAACACATTCGGCGATCGATAGGCTTCTGGAATAACAGGGCGAAACGTCTCAAACACATTGAGCTGCGTGTCCAACGTATGGGCTTCGTTCAGTTGGTGCGTATACTCCCCCTTCCAACGAAAGGTCGATCCGGGTCGCCGCTCAAGGCCGGTGAGATCGATCCCTCGGCTTTTAAGAAACGCGAGATGCTGTTGCGGAAAATCTTCTCCGACGACAGCGATCAGCGCCACTGATGTGAAAAAGCTGGCAGCCGTTGAAAAGTAGGTGGCTGATCCCCCGAGAACTTCTGTCCCTTCGCCAAAAGGGGTCTTGACGGTATCCAATGCCACGGACCCCACGACCAACAATTTTCCCATGATTCAACAGACTCCTTTCTGTCCCGTGAGGGTCCGATCGATAAGGATCGCAAGTTTTTTCCGGACTGCCGGAGGAATTCGTGCAGGATCGGTCAAAATCGCATGCTCCAATGCGCGCTGACATGAACACCCGCTCGGTTGAGCAAGCGACGGCATCAGCACAGGGAGAAGACGTTTCGCCAAGGCAACATTGCGACGAAGCGTGCCCAACACTGCCTCAACCGTGACCGCCTCCTCCGTCTCATGCCAGCAGTCATAGTCTGTTACTAACGCCAATGTCGCGTAGCAGAGCTCGGCCTCACGAGCGAGTTTCGCCTCCGGCATATTTGTCATCCCGATCACATCGACCCCCCATTGCCGATAGAGCCGTGACTCGGCTTTCGTCGAAAACTGCGGACCTTCCATGCAAACGTACGTCCCCCCTCGATGCAGCGTGGCTCCCACTCGTTCTCCTGACACGAGCAGGGCTTGGGCGAGTTCTGCGCAAATCGGCTCTCCAAAGGCCACATGTGCCACAACACCGTCATCAAAGAACGTCGACACCCGTCGTTTCGTGAGATCGATAAACTGGTCCGGCAACACGATATCGCCCGGCCGAATCGACTCCTTCATACTGCCGACCGCACTGACAGAAATGACCCGCGATACACCCAACGACTTGAGCGCGTAAATGTTCGCACGGTAATTGATCGTGGTGGGGTTCAACAGATGCCCCCGCCCATGTCGTGAGAGAAACGCCACACGAATCCCGCCGAGCGTCCCTACGGTAATCACATCCGAGGGAGCACCGAATGGAGTCTCCACGCTGAATTCCTTGACGGAGGTGAGCCCTTCGATATCGTAGAGCCCACTCCCTCCCATCACTCCGACCGACACCCGTTCATCCATACTCTGTTCCCTTCATCTGCATCATGCTCACTGTACCAATGACTGCGATACATCTGACCCTGTCTGTTGTTCCAATCTATGAAGAAACCGCTCGATGAGTGCTACGACCTGACCGACCGTCGACTCAGGGGCCTCCTGTTCCGCGACTGACAACCAGACAACCCCTGGCTCCTTCCGGAACCAGGTCATCTGCCGTTTGGCAAAATGTCTGGTATCGCGCTTGAAGCGATACACCATCTCCTCATAGTCATACTCATCCGACAGGTAGGCTGCCACCTGTCGATAGCCGAGTCCTTTCATCGAACCCAAGTGCCGCCCATAGCCACGATCCAACAACGCCCGGGTCTCTTCTACCATTCCATGAGCCAACTGCCAATCGATTCGTTGTTCAATTCTGCGATACAGCGAGGCTCGATCTCGCTGGATCCCGATTAACAATGTCGTAAATGGGACGTCTTGAAACCGATGCTCCTGATGCATGGCTGAGACGGGGCGACCGGAGAGCCGATAGATTTCCACGGCTCGCATGACCTTCGACTCATCGTTCGGATGCAGACGGGACGCAGACTCCGGATCGATACGGAGCAGCTCGGCATACAGAGCGCCGGGCCCCTGTTCATCACGTAGTTGCTGAAGTTCGGTCCTTAGGGCTGGATCGGCCTGTGGAGCAGAACAGAGTCCCCGGACCAATGTCCGGATGTACAGCCCGGTTCCTCCCACCACAAAAGGGATACGCCCCTCACGGTATGAGCGATTGATTTCCTCCAATGCCGCCCGTCGATACCAGCCGGTGTTGAACGATTCATCGGGGTTGGCCACATCGATCAGTCGATGGGGAACACCCTGTCGCTCTTCGAGGGTCGGCTTATCCGTGCCGATGTCCATCCCTCGATACACTTGGCGGGAATCCGCCGTCAGCACCTCCGTACGAAAGGCTTTGGCCACCTGCACCGCAATACGACTCTTCCCCACCGCTGTAGGACCCAGCAGAACCACGAGCGGCTGACGTTGACAGATGGTGGGTGATACCATAGGAGTTTGATAGCCATGTGTGGAACAGCAGTCCCTTCACAGGATGCGCAAAAAGGCTGCAAGCACATACAAACCAACGAGACTCGCACGGTTCTTCGCTACCAACCGGCGCGCCCAAACATTTTCTCCAGATCGTCTGTGCTAAGTCGAAACGATGTGCGCCGCCCATGCGGACAGGTCGTGATCTCCCCTTCAGCCCGCCATTCCTCTACCAGCGCCGTGATTTCTTCCAGTTGCATGAACCGACCGGCACGAACCGCTCCATGGCAGGCCAATGAGGCCAAGACCGGCCTGACCTTGGCATCCATCGTAGACACACGATCCCACTGCACGAGGTCATCCAAAAGATCTTGTACGAATGGTCCTGGATCGACTGGCCGAAGACCGGTCGGGATCGCCCTGATCAACACCGTCGAGGCTCCAAACGGTTCGACCTCAATCCCCAACTGTTCGAGGTCGCCCCGATACCGTTCGAGTAACGCGGCCTGAGGTGGCGCGAGTTCCAGCGGCTCTGGGATGAGCAATGGCTGAACCTGGATACCGTGAGCCGTCCAAGCACGATACAATCGCTCAAATAACACTCGCTCATGGGCCGTATGCTGATCGATGACCGTCAGGTCCCCGCCGAGTTGAACGATCAGGAATGTTCGATTAACCTGTCCCAATGCACGGATTTCGGTTGAAGGGACTCGACTGTAAGGCTCTGTGGTTTCACCGATTAAGAGCAGTTGACTTTCAGAATCAGTTCGCATCGGAACGGCTGGAGCCGGCTCAATTGACTCGCTTCTGGGCTGCGACTCTTCCACAGAAAGGACCACATCATGCGACGAAGACTGACGCGAAAGCTCTTGAACCACTTCGGTCACTCCTCCACCGCTCAGAGCCTGACGCACCGCGCGCCGCACCAACTGGTGAATGGTTTCCGTATCGGAAAACCGCACTTCTCGTTTGGCTGGATGAACATTCACGTCGACACGATCCGGATCGACATCCAGAAACAAGACAAATCGCGGATGATACCCTTTCGCCAAGAACGATCCATACCCCTCGCCTACCGCGTGAAACACACCGGCGTGGCGAACAGGACGGCGATTTACAAACAACTCCTGCGGTACTCGAAGCAATTTGGCATGGACCGGGTCAATAATATACCCACTGAGTTTGGCTCCTGGAAGTCTGGCCTTCACGGCAAGACTCTGAGAAATAAACGCGCGAGGATAGACCTGGTTGATGCGATCAGCCTCCACCTGAACTGACGGATAGTTGAAGATGTCCACTCCGTTGTGCAGCAAACGAAAATGAATAGAGGGCCAGGCCAGCGAGGCCTGCTGCACCACACGACCAATGTGAGAGAATTCAGTAGCAACCGACCTCAAAAACTTCTTGCGGGCCGGCTGATTATGGAACAGATCCGCGACTTCGATCCTGGTGCCTGTCACAGGAGGAGCCTGACTCACCTCTCCGATCACTCCCCCTTTGATTTCAAACGTGGTTCCCGCCTCAGCAGACGGAACAGCTGTGGTGAGCCTCACATTGGACACGGCAGCAATACTGGGCAACGCTTCTCCCCGGAACCCCATCGAACTGATTGACCAGAGATCGAGATCAGACCGCAACTTGCTCGTCGCATGTCGGTGAAACGCCTGCGGGGCATCCTCAGGGCTCATGCCTTCGCCGTCATCAGTCACCCGGATCAAGGTCAATCCACCGCCCTGGATCTCAACCACAATGGCGCGGCTCCCTGCATCCACACTGTTTTCGAGTAGTTCCTTCACCACCGCGGCCGGACGTTCCACAACTTCACCGGCTGCAATACGACTGACTACGTCTTCCGGAAGAACGCGAATCTTCCCCCTGCCGTCAATCTTCAGCACGGCATGAAGCTCCGCATAAGAAATGGGGCGATGGTGCGGCGGGATTGCGGGGAAACAGTCACCGGATTTCGGCCAACTTGTTCTTCGCCAACTTGGACTCTTCAGACGTGGGAAATTCTTCCAGGACACGCTTGAGACTTTTCCTCGACTTGGCCATGTCACCGGTCTCAGCGGTCACCAAGCCCAACTTGTACAATGCCGCGGGGACCTTTTCATTTCCAGGATATTCCGCCACCAGATACTCGAATGTCTGGATCGCCCGGGCATACTCTTTCAGATTGAAATAGGACTCCCCCAACCAATACTGGGCATTCGGCGTCAGCGACGTTCCGGGGAAATCCTTCACGAAACGCTGAAACCCCGCAACGGAGAGTTCATATTTCCCGCTGAGATAATCGTTATAGGCCAGATTAAAGGCGGAGGTCGGTGTAATGCCAAGTGGACCAGCTCCCAATTCCGGCGGAGGGGGTAATTTCACGGATTTGGATGGCCGCAATTCAGTGGGAGACTCTTGCTTCATCGGCGGTGAACTTGGCATTTCCTCCAGTTTTGCCAACCGATGTTCAAGTTTCTGGAGACGCGCAACCAGGTCATCGAACCGTAATTTCGTCCCTTCCACATCCTTGGCCCGCTCGACCGATTCCAATCGGCGCAAGACGGCATCCACTCGTTGATGATCCTGGTCATGCGATCGAGACATCGTTGACAGCTGATCACGAATCTCCACAAAGTCCGCGTGCTTGGCGCAACCCGCCATCACAACCAGTGAGAAGCCCAATAAGACCGAATTGGAAAAGATCCGATGATTCCTCATGGAGATCACGGCACCTCCTTCAATTGAGCGAGTTTATCCGAGGCTTTTCCCGCTTCAGGGCTCTTCGGATACAAGGTGAGCACCTGCTTAAACGCTGAAGAGGCCCGCTTTTTGTCCTTCAACGCGAGATAGGCATAGCCCTTCTTGAGAATCGCGGCTGGGACTTTTTCGCTACGGGGATAATCCAGTTCGACCTTATCGTATGAATCGATGGCTTTTTGAAAGTCCTTTCTTCCAAAATAGGATTCACCCAGCCAAAATCTGGCATTAGGCGCGAGATCAGAATTGGGATATTCGGAAAGGAAGGTTGCAAACCCCAGACGCGCACCGTCCAAATCTCCCTCTCGAAACTGTGTCAACACACGCTCATAGCGAATTCGATCAGTGGGATCGGGACTCCCCGGCACCGGCTCAAACGAGAGCGGTGAGTCTGGGGGTGGAGCGACCGTCACCGTAGGCGTCCCTCCCCCGGCCCCTGCCTCATCCGACGGTGAAACGGATGCGGTCTCCGGTTCAGACTTCGCGGCATCATGATTCAACGTCTGTCCCGACCGAAGAGAAGACTTTGTTCCCGGCTGACGCGTCAAACCGGGCTTCGGCGAGCTCTGTTCGATCAACTTGGTTAGGACATCGATTCTCCGGTCTTGCTCATCGAGTCGAGCATTGACTTTTTGTCCCACCGATTCGACGGCTTTCGTCATGACCGGAACTTGTCCAATGGACTTGGTCAGAGACTCCAGACGATGGTCCTGCTCATCCAATCGAGCAGTAATTTTTTGCCCGATCCCTTCAATCATTTTGGAAAGAGCATCGATCCGGCGGTCCTGCTCGTCTAATCGAACGGTCGATTTTTGCCCCGCCGCTTCCACCGTCCTGTTGGGGGCATTGGACAGAAACGCGATGCGGCGATCCTGTTCATCCAACCGCGTAGCAACCTTTTGCCCCATCGCCTCGATCGACTTCGGTGCTCCAGCCAGCGATTCGATCGTGCGGTCCTGCTCATCCAACCTTGCATTGACTTTTTGTCCGAACGCTTCAAGAACTTTCGTCACCGAGGCCACACTCTTATTGACATCCGCCGCATGTGTGGATGCCGTCTTCGCATCCGTGTCGAGCCGTGCTAGAAAATTCTTGGTGGTCTGTTCTTCCTGGCTCACACGATCGTGCAGGCCGGTCAAGGCCTCGCGAAATCCGGTCAGCGCCTGATTAAACTGGGTGAATTTCTGCGAGACTTGGTCGACTCGTTGTTGATTGTCGACGATTCCCTTATGTTGTTCATCAAGCTTCGCATCGACGCGCTTGACCACATTTTCGTTCGTCCGTTGGACGACCTCGACGATGTCCCGCTTCAGGGTCTCCATTGCTTTAGACCCTTCCTCCAGCCTGGCAGCGACTCTGGCATCCTGCGCTTCAAGGCCTTTCTGCATCGCCACATGCCGGGCATTACTATCGAGTTCCACCTTCGTTGCCAGCTGCTCCAATCTCTTGGTCTGTTGTTCCAATTGTGCTGACCGATACTTCAGATCTTCTTGCCGCCCCTGAAGATCTTTGGCTTGCTGGAGCGCTTTTTCTAATTCTCCTCGCAAGATCGGCAATTCCTGCTCACGAAGCACGGACAGCTCCTGGCTTTGCCTAGCCCTGGCTTGCGAGAGCTGATCATCTTGCTGCTTGATGCGCTGCTGTAATGCTTTCTCGGTTTGTTTGAGATCGGCCTGTTGGGCCATGCAACCAGGCAGCACCGTATAGATCATGGCCATACCAATGACCAATCCAGGCCGGACCCGCCGTTGAGCACTTATCGCTCTGTGTTCCAACCAATCCATACTCAGGTCGTCTTAACGCGATACACCATTCTCCTCGCCCTTACTTTCCTGTCTTGACGACGATATGACCCCGGCGATTCTGAGCATGACAGACCTCCGAATGGTCAGCGCAAAACGGCCGTTCCTTCCCATAGGACACCACCGATAAATGCGTGGGAGTCACGCCGAGTTCAACGAGGTAGTTCCGAACCGCCTTGGCTCGTTTCTCTCCCAAGACCAGATTATAAGCCGAAGTGCCTCGTTCGTCACAATGTCCTTCGATTTTCAGCTGCGCTCCGGGATTGACCTTAATCCACTCCGCATCACGCCCCAAAGCTTGTCGCCCTTCTTCTGAGATCGAAAAGCTGTCATACCCGAAAAAGACATCGCGAAGACCCGCTGCCACCGACGCCGCTTGCTCAGCCCGAATTTCGTCCAACTGGCGGGTGGCGCCTCCTGGGTCGGATTTCGCCATCAAGGTGCTCCCCCCTAAACGCTCTTCAGAAGGATTTCGATCCAAGCCGCGCAAACTCCCAATATCATCCTGGCCCGAGAACGACGTATCAGGGTAATTCGAGCTGTACCCCCCTCCTGCGCCTCCACTCCCTTTGCTGATCCCTTCTTGCGATGACTGCGTTTCCCCACCGGACTTCACGGCCTTCTTCGAGCACCCGGATATTCCGAGCACCAGGGCTCCAAGAATCACAGGCACCACGTACATGACTCGTAGATGTTTCATCGCAATCATTCCCTCCTGTAATAATGTCCCCTTTTTCATACAGCTTGGGACAAGAGCCGCACACTGCCTGCTACGACGCTGGGGACCATGCTGGCGCACTATTGTGAGTTCCGGTAAATGTAATACGCTCAAGATCCTTGCCATCCACATTGATCATATAAATCTGACTCTTCCCGTCAGCAGTCGAGCTGAACACGATGTGTCGCCCATCGGGTGACCAGGATGGCGAATCGTCCACGCCTGGCCCTGTGGTTAATTGCAGGTGTTTTTGGCCGTCCGGGCTGACCAGACACAACTTATACTCCTTTTTGGCGGTTCGGCATACATAGGCAATCCAATTGCCACGGGGTGACCAGGCCGGAGCCGCATTGTAATCTCCGTCGAACGTCAATCGACGCACATTTGATCCATCTGCGCTCATGAGGAACACCTGAGGCCCCCCCCCTCGATCAGATGTGAACGAAAGTTCACGGCCTGACGGGGACCACGACGGAGATAAATCCCCGGCCGTGTTCATCGTCAATCGATGAATGGCCTTTGTACGAGTGTCCAACCGATACAGTTCAGCATTCCCATCGATGCTCGATGAGTAGACAAGAAAATTTCCATCGGGGGACAGCGCGGGGGTAATGTTCAATCCCCCTTGTGACACCAGCGTCCAGCGCTTACCCGTCGCCAACTCGATCATGTCAATATCCTGCGTGTTCCGATTGCGGTATGCGGTAAAGACCACAAACCGCCGGTCCGGAGACCAACGCGGCATCAGATTCAAGAACCCATCCGCCGTCAATTGGCGCGGCTCATGCCCGTCATAGTCCATTACAAACAGTTCTCGAGCTGACCCGACTTCCGACACATACGCCACCTTCGTTCGCGCGATCCCGGGCTCACCCGTATAGCGAAACACCAGCTCATCGGCAAACCGATGGGCCATCAGCCGCGCAACCGAGGTCGAGCCGACATAGCGCTTTCCCCCAACCACTTCTTCACTACCTGCGTCATAGACATAGCCATCCATGGTGATATCTTGATCTTTGTTCCCGCTCTTGGCCCCCGCCTTTCCCCAGACAATAACCGAGACGCCATGTTCCGACGCTTGCTTGAAGGAGGGATCAGGCCCCGTGGCTGAATGGCTGACTTTAATGCCCAGACTCGGCAAATCAACAAGGGAAAACACCAACGACCGACGGATATCGGCTTTCAGGACTTCTTCGATACGAGATGCGACCTTGAGCCGTCCTTCCAACGAATCCGGCCCGCCGGCATTTTCAATTCCAACAACCCCGACTGGAATTTTCTGAAAATCCGGCCTAGTGGCTTCCAAAAATACGTCAGCAGCTCCGGATTCAAGAATCCACGCCAAGCCAAGCGACGCACACAAACTGACCATAAGAGCAGCTCGAAACGTCATAGTTTATCCTCGAGACTCCCCAACGGTGAAGGTAAAATGGGCATCAAAATACGCATCTGTAATCTCCGCAGGAAAAACAGGTAAGGGCGTTGCGCTCAGGACCGCCCGCTTGCCGGCTAGATCATAATACTCATTTCCGGACGATTGTTCGATCGTCACACCGGTCACTGATCCATTCCTATTCAGCCGAAACTGCACGATGACCACATAGGCGCGCCCGGTACTATCCACCGGTGGAGCGCTCCAAAAACTACTGATCCGTTGACGCACCAGCGCAAGATACGCATTGGACCCTGGAGCAATCCCTGGAACCTTGAGCGTCGTATCGACGGCTTTCATACTCGGGACTTTCGCTTCAACCTGAGGCGCCGCTTTTGATGGAGTTTCAGCTGGAGCTGGTGCGATCGCCTTCGGAAACTCAACCTTTTTAATCCTTTTGAGCTCCTCATCCAATTCCTTACTCACATCTTCCGTTAACGAGGAAGAGGACTTTGCATCAGCCGGTTTCTCCCTCGATTCTTTTGCATCAGCCACAACCGGCACATCAGGCAATTTCAACTGCGTCTTCTTAAGCTTCTCCGTTGTTTTCTCGACCGGACTGATGTCTCCGTATTTCGGAGCATCGGGAGGCAGTTCGATATCTTTCAACATTTCCCGCATGACATCGTTCGACGGTTTCACCGGTGCCGGAACTGGAGCGGCTTTCACCGGCGGAGGCGATGCGGCCATGACCGGTGCAGGTGGGACAAGCTTCGGTTGCTCAAAGACTTTCGGCTGTTCCACCGCTTTATGTTGTTCCACGACCTTGGGAGGCTCAATCGCTTTGGGCTGTTCGAACACTTTCGTGTGCTCGATCGCTTTGGGTTGCTCGACCGCCTTCGGTTGCTCCGCGACCTTGGGTGGTGGAGCGACAGGCTTCGGCGGCTCCACAGCCTTGGATGGCTCAGCGGTTTTTGGAGCCGGTGGATTTTTTTGCGGCTCCTTTTGAGATTCAACCACCTTCACGGATGAACTTGGTAAGCTGGCGAGTGAAATCTCGATCGATGCAAGCGGTTCCTCGACATGTCGCGAAACTCGCGACCAGGCGATGAGAAACATGAGCCCGACATGCAAGGCAATGGAAATGAAGACCGCACGACGGAGCTGCCGGGTGAGCGTCGCTTGCCACTCATCATCCCACCACATGCCGGCTGATACTGAAGCCTGCACCGCGAACCTTATCCTATTTGTTTCGTTGGGGAAGGATACTCTCAGTGACTCGCTCAGGCCCCGTAGGATCGGTCACCATACCGAGTTTTTCGATACCGGCCTTTTTTACCCCGTCCATGACTTGCACCACAATGCCATAGGGGACATCGCGATCTGCCCGTAGATAGAGTGAGACATCAGCATGTTCCTCCTTGAGCGCCTGCAACTTTCGCTCCAATTGTGCAACGCTGACTGGCTCTTTATCTAAGTACAGACGCTGGTCTTTTTCAATCGTCAGAACCACGCGGATTTCAGGCTTAATGGTGTTCGAGGCAGACGTTGGTAACTTGATATCCAGCCCTCGATAAAGCATGGGCGCCGTGACCATGAAGATGATTAAGAGCACGAGCACCACGTCGACAAGCGGAATCACGTTGATCTCCGCTAAAAATCGACGCTGCCTCGCCTCAACCATCATTCTTTCGCCCCCACAGGAACGGACGAAAACGATTTCGTTCTGTTTGGAAGCAACGCCAGCATCTCAACGGCCACGGAATCCATATAGAACGCCGTGCGTCGAATACGCGTCAGGAAATAGTTATAGGCGATGACGGCAGGAATAGCTGTAAAGAGACCGACCGCTGTTGCGATTAAGGCTTCAGACACACCTGGGGCCACGGCCGAAATACTTGCCGTGCCTTGCGTGCCGATTTCTCGGAATGCGCTGATAATACCCATCACAGTTCCCAGCAACCCAATAAACGGACTGATGTTCCCTGTGGTAGCCAGAAACGGTAAAAATGACTCCAGTTTCGCGATTTGACCTTGCACGAGATGAGCCGCAGTCCGTTCCATCAGATGTCGATCGAATGCGGGAGAACCTAGTCCACCCTCGTGCAAATCCCAGTTGTCCACGGAGGCCTGATTCAGTCGTTCCATCACATCATGATAAATTTTGGCGCAGGGACTGCCTGACGTCCGTTGAGCATGCCGAGACACTTCCTCCGCATCCTTCGCTTTCGACAAGATAATCATAAACCGACGGTCCTGCGCATCGGCTGACCGGAATGCCGCCCACTTGTAGAGAATAATGGCCCACGACGCGATAGAAAAGCCCATGAGGAGGAGCAGGACCACTTTGGAGACAGCCCCAAGGGATCCGAGGAGTGTTAGAGGATCAGTTTGAAACATAGATGTCTAGAATCTCCCCTCTTTTTCTGTCCTACGCGGTCATCACAAAAATGGAATGTGCCACACACTGGGGAAAATGGCGGGGCCGACGGGATTTGAACCCGCGACCTCCAGATTGACAATCTGGC
>CAZOHW010000032.1:0-18480 GCA_964579525.1 uncultured Nitrospira sp.
GGCGACACCGTCTGGATCAAGGCTGGGGCTTATGAGCAGGACTTGACCATTCACAGCAAAGAGAACGTCAAAATTGTCGGCGAAGGTGTCGACAAGGTCATCTTGTTCGGGCGAGGCCAGATGGTCGGTGTGTTGCATGTGGGGAAGTGGCCGTATGGAGCGACAGATATTGAAATCAGCGGCCTTACGATCAACGAGCACGGTGGTCATGCGCTCGGAATTTTCAATGGACACCGCATCACGCTCCGCCAGCTTCATGTTAAAGGCATGGTCTTCGGCCAACAAGTACAAGATGTTCGTCTTGAAGATTGTGTGATCGAGGGGAGCGAGACGACGGGGGTGCATTTTTCTGATTCTCAGGCCCTTCTCATCGGGAATGTGATTCGTGGCAACGACTATGGCGTGAATATCACCGGCAAGTCTTCGGTTCGGCTTGAGCGCAATGTCATCACCAAGAACCTGTTCGAGGCTGTTGTGATCAACGATCACGCCCAGGCGGTTTTGACGAGTAATACGCTTGTGAAGAACGGCGGAGGCGTGGCGTTGTTAGGATCGTCCAGCAGTAAAGCCTCGGGAAACATCCTGAGCCTGAATACGGTTGGATTTCTGATCGCACCATCGAGCCAGGCCGCGATCTCCTACAATGCGCTGTTCAATCATGAGGCTGATTACATGAGGGCGGGGTCACCACCTGTTCGGGCACCGGAGCTCAAGTCTGAGTCCGATCTGATCGTGGATCCCCGTTTTGTCGATGTCGACCACGATGACTTCCGTCTTGCCCCTGATACAAGCTTGCTCAACCGGGAAACGTTTCGTTATCTCGGTGCGCTGCCTCCCGTGAACATCCCTATTACTGTAGTTAAGTAACACAATATAAATAGTTAGATATAAATAATACATGATGTATCACATCAGCATTCTATGCTGGATGGTATGCTGCAGTGCCGTCCTGTTTCAGTCAGTATTCAAGAAATGTCCGAAGTCGGCCGAGAAGGATTCAACCAGGAGGATTGACTTGGCTAGTTTTCGGAGTGATCTCGAAAAACTGTCTGGCGGGGACATTCCCTCGCTATCGGATCTCGAGCCAGGGAAGTTGGTCGGTGCCGTGCTCCCGATGTCAGAGCAGGCGCAGATTCAGATGCGGAACAGTATCGAAGTCATCGACTATCTGTTGAATCAAGAGCGAGTGACTTGGAGCTGACCATTCCCCGCATTCGCCTCATTGTTCTGATCTCATCGTCACGTCATCGTCCTCCTCCTCGCCCGGCTTGATTTCGAATGGTGATGGGCTCATCGTAGCGGCGTTTACAGTCCACGACGTATCAGTGTCCTGCGAGGTCCCATGGCGAAGAACGGTCGATCAATCCCACGCACAGTTTCTGCCAAACTCGCCGAACGACAGCGGCTCGAAGAGGATGCCAGCAGAAAAAAACACTGGAAGCGATGGGGGCCGTACCTGAGTGAACGGGCATGGGGTACGGTGCGCGAGGATTACAGTCCTCATGGCACAGCCTGGGAAGCTTTTCCTCATGACCATGCTCGCTCACGAGCCTACCGGTGGAATGAGGATGGGCTCGCCGGGATTTCCGATCGGCACCAATACATCTGCTTTGCGATCGCGCTCTGGAACGGCCGAGATCCGATTCTCAAGGAACGGCTCTTTGGGCTGACGGGCAACGAAGGCAATCATGCTGAAGACGCGAAGGAGTATTATTTCTACCTCGATTCGACGCCGACGCACTCCTACATGAAATATCTGTACAAATATCCCCAGGCCGAATTTCCATACGCCAAGCTTGTTGAGGAAAATCACCGTCGGAGTAAGCAGGAGCCGGAATATGAATTGATCGACACCGGTGCCTTTGATGAAAACCGGTATTTCGATGTGTTCGTGGAGTATGCGAAGGCCACTCCGGAAGACATAGTCATTCGCATTCAGGTCATCAATCGAGGGCCTGATCTTGCTGAATTGACACTGCTGCCCACGCTCTGGTTCCGAAATACTTGGTCCTGGGGGCTGGATGCCCGTCGGCCGAGAATGCGAAAAGGCCTGGCGAGCGAGGGCCTGAGTGTGATCGAACTGGATCATGAATATTATGGCGGACGTCGTCTGTGGTGCGAGCGGAAGCCGACGTTGCTGTTTACGGAGAACGAAACCAATTCGCGACGACTGTACGGCGACCGAGACGGTTCGCGATATGTCAAAGACAGTTTTCATGACTATGTGATCCATGGCCAACAGGATGCCGTGAATCCCGACCAGGTTGGTTCAAAGGCTGCGGCGTTGTATACCTTGTCGTTGCCTCCAGGGAGAGGGGATACCATTCACTTGCATTTTACGAATCAACTGGATGGAAGTGCGTCTACCCCTAAAGTCTTTCATGAGGTATTTGATCGACGGATACAAGAAGCTGATGAGTTCTATGCTGAACTCTGTCCCCCCGACCTCTCGGATGATGCCCGTCATGTTCAACGGCAAGCCTTTGCCGGTCTGCTCTGGAGTAAACAGTTCTACCACTATGATCTCAGGCGATGGCTCATGGGCGACCCGAGCATGCCGGAGCCTCCACCTGAGCGACTGCGCGGGCGCAATGCGGATTGGACCCATCTCTACAATGCCGACGTCATCTCAATGCCGGACAAGTGGGAGTATCCTTGGTATGCCGCTTGGGACCTTGCCTTCCACTGCATCCCTCTCGCGCTTATCGATTCGACCTTTGCCAAGGAACAACTGATTCTGATGCTGCGCGAATGGTATATGCATCCGAACGGGCAGATTCCCGCCTATGAGTGGGCCTTTGGCGATGTGAATCCACCCGTCCATGCCTGGGCGGCCTGGCGTGTCTACAAGATCGAGAAGAAGCGTCGAGGTATCGGCGATCGGGTCTTTCTCGAGCGTGTGTTTCACAAGCTGCTCTTGAACTTCACTTGGTGGGTCAATCGAAAGGATGCAGATGGAAAGAATATCTTTCAGGGCGGCTTTTTAGGGCTCGACAATATCGGGGTCTTTGACCGAAGCGCGCCGTTGCCGACTGGTGGGCATATTGAACAGTCGGATGCGACGAGTTGGATGGGCATGTATTGTCTTAATATGTTGTCGATTGCGTTGGAACTGGCCAGGGAGGATCGGGCCTACGAAGATGTGGCGAGCAAGTTTTTTGAGCATTTTGTCTATATCTGCCGGGCCATGAACAACATCGGAGGAGCGAAGATCGAACTCTGGAACAAGGAGGATGGGTTCTTCTATGATGTGCTCCATCTTCCCGATGGTCGGACCTTCCCGTTGAAGGTGCGATCGCTCGTCGGGTTGATTCCGCTCTTTGCCGTGGAGACGCTTGATTCCGAATTGATCGATCGGCTGCCTCGCTTCAAGCACCGGATGCAATGGTTTATTGAAAATAGGCCGGACTTCAGCGCCCATGTGGAAACCCATTCCGAGAACGGCGAGGTGAGACGGTTTTTATCCCTGGTCAACTCCACACGTCTCAAGTCCATTCTTCGATATATGCTCCATGAGGAGGAATTTCTTTCTCCCTATGGCATTCGTGCCCTCTCCCGCTATCACAAGGATCAGCCGTATGTGCTGTCTGTCATGGGGGGTGAGTATCGTGTCGACTATGAGCCGGCTGAATCGCGGACCGGACTCTTTGGCGGCAACTCCAACTGGCGTGGCCCGGTGTGGTTTCCCGTCAACTATTTATTGATCGAATCGTTGCAAAAGTTTCATTACTATCTTGGTGATTCGTATAAAGTGGAGTGTCCAACGGGATCCGGGCACATGATGTCTTTGAACGAGATTGCCACCGAGCTGTCGAGACGACTCACCCATATTTTCCTCCGTGATCAAGCTGGGCGGCGTCCCGTCTTTGGCGGGACCGAAACCTTTCAGGAGGATGCGTTCTGGCGGGATGCCATCCTCTTCTATGAGTATTTTCACGGCGACAATGGAGCCGGGATCGGGGCGAGTCACCAGACAGGATGGACTGGGCTGGTCGCCAAACTGATTCAACAATCGGGGGAGTGAGGTTGCCCGACACTGTCGCATGGAAGTGTGACGTTGACTATTGAGGCTGCCGACTGCCAACATCTGGATCGTGCGTTATCCCTCGAATGGCTGGAGGCGAACGGACTCGGTGGATTTGCCTCTGGGACCGTGGCTGGCGCGAATACCCGTCGATACCATGCCCTACTGCTGGCAGCTTGCCATCCACCCAATGGGCGATATGTGCTGGTCAATCACGTTGAGGAATGGCTGAACTTCGACAGCGAGGCGGTTGCTCTTTCGACGAATCTATACCCTGGCGCGGTCCACCCCACCGGGTACACCCACTGTCTCTCCTTCTCGTCGAGTCCCTGGCCGACATGGCGGTTCATCTATAACGGCCATACGGTTCAACGTGAAATTTTGTGCATTCATGGTCGCGACCTCGTGATCGTCCGGTGGAAGCTGGTGAACGGACCGACTGACCGTCTGATTCTCAACGTGCGACCGATGCTGACCGGGCGTGAGTATCATGGACTGCATCATGAGAACAGCACTCTTGAACCAGGGGCTACCGTTGGAACGGGACAGGTAACCTGGTGGCCCTACCACAGCCTCCCGAACGTGCGCGTTTTTCACACAGGGACCTACCGCCACGCTCCCGATTGGTATCGCCAGCTTGAGTTCCCCGTCGAGCAGCAGCGAGGACTGGATTTTCAAGAAGACTGGTGGTCGCCAGGAGAATTCTGTTTCGAGTTGAGACGGGGAAAGCATCACACGTTGGCCTTTACCAGTGAACCCATTAAAACCGTTCGTCTCAACGCACTCATCTCAAGCGAACGGAGACGGCGTCGAGCTGAACCGGTGTCCAGTCGAACTGCTGACCGATTGGTTCAGACATTTCAACAGGCCAGCAGAGCATTTATCATTCAATGGGGCTCTACACAGACGGTCATTGCTGGTTATCCCTGGTTCACCGATTGGGGGCGCGATACCTTCATCTCCCTCCCAGGACTATGCCTTGTCACGCACCGATACAAAGAGGCCTGGCACATCATTGAATCATTTGCCGCTCATGTTTCTGAAGGGATGATCCCTAACCGATTTCCTGAGGGCGGTGAGATGCCCGAGTACAACACCATTGATGCGTCACTGTGGTTTATCTATGCCGTCGATCGATATCTCACATATAGTCATAAAACCACGAATGTTCGGTCCATCGCGTGGCCAGCGGTCAAACAGATTCTCGATGGATACCGACGGGGGACACGGTACAACATCCATATGGATGGCGATGGGCTCATCACTGGGGGAGTTCCTGGAGTTCAACTCACGTGGATGGATGCCAAAATCGGCGAGTGGGTGGTCACCCCCCGGCATGGAAAGCCCGTGGAGATCCAAGCGTTGTGGATCAGAGCGTTGGAGGTTGGTGAACGATTGGCCGGACGCTTTGGTGAGTCAGATTATGCAGCGGGTTGCCGAGACGATCGAATACGCGCGGTGGAGTCCTTTCGTCGGAGGTTCTGGTGCGAGACCGGGGGGTATTTGTACGATGTGATTGATGGACCAGAGGGTCCTGATTCATCGCTTCGTCCCAATCAAATCTATGCGGTGGCCTTGTGCGATGATTTGGTGACGGGCGATCAAGCGAAACGGATGCTCCATCTCGTCAAGGACCAGCTGCTGACGCCTATGGGATTGAGAACGCTCGCTCCGACAGATCATCGGTATCGGGGAAGGTATGAGGGTGGGGTCTGGGAGCGCGATAGTGCCTATCATCAGGGAACCGTCTGGCCTTTTCTGCTGGGACCTTTCGTGACGGCCTGGGTGAAGACGTTTGGAAGAACGGCAAAGACACGGGTAGAAGCTCGTTCCTTTCTTGATGGATTAGGCAGGCATGTCGATGAGGCCTGTGTAGGACAGGTGTCGGAAATTTTTGATGGGGATGTTCCTCATGATCCACGAGGTTGTCCCGCCCAAGCCTGGTCGATTGCTGAGCCGCTTCGCGCCATGGTCGAAGATTTGAAAATTCCATTGTGATCGGCATGCGCTCGTCAATCCCAATCCTCAAAATCACCACAAAATACGCTTGGCAGTCCGTCTTCATGCGCACCATTCCCTTGACAGGATGAACAAGCATCCGTAGTCTCACGAGCACGAATGGTCTGAGGAGGTCATGATGACACCGTTTGTACGAATTGGATATGGTCGATTGGTTGCGGCCGTCATGTGCTGTTCTCTATTAGGATTCGCAGTACCTAAGGTCTCATTGGCTGACGAGTTGCCGAAGGAGTCTGTCCTCCCACTTGGAACTGCACAGAAGGCTATTGCTGCGGCATTGGAAGCCTGCAGGAAAGATGGCTATCGCGTGAGTGTGTCGGTAGTTGACCGCGCCGGTGTGCTCCGCGCCATGGGGCGTGCAGATGGGGCTGGTCCCCATACAGTCGACAGCAGTCGGAAAAAGGCCTATACGGCAGCCAGTGCGCGGCGCTCGACCAGTGAGCTGGCCGATCTGATCACAAAGGTGCCTTCGCTCCAGGCCCTTGGGGAAATCAATAGTGAGTTCTTAATTCTGGGCGGCGGACTTCCGATTGAAATCGGTGGGGATGTTCTAGGGGGAATTGGCGTTGGTGGAGCGCCAGGCGCCCATCTCGATGATGCCTGTGCGCAAGAGGGGCTGAATGCGATTGGCGCGGCTCCCAAGGTTCCTGTCTCCAAATGAACGAACGCTTGTGGTCCGTGCTACTTGGCGGCGTCGTTCTCCTGGGTCTAGGGTGTAATCGTTCGGCTCCTGAACCCGCATCAATGGAGGTTCCCTGGGCGCAATTACGGTTATCCATTGTGAGAGTGGCGACCGATCCATTTTTACAGCGGTTTACTCTCACCATGACGGTGACGAGGTCGGGAGCCTGTTCTTCAACGACTGAGCTATTTCCAGATACCGGGTATGCAGGCCGACGCAATGTCTATCAAACGATGAAGGGGGTCCTGTACGTCGTCGGACAGTACGACGCGCGAATTATCGACTCACAGACCTGTCGCACCAACCTCTCAGAGTTCCGCCACCTCGACCGACAGGTGGTATTTCTCGGAAGCTTCGACCAGAATGACGAGCATCGTTGGATGTATTTCCCCGCGACGCAGCGAGCAGAGCTCCCATTTGACAAACGGTCGTAACCCACATTATTCATGAACGCTTCTGCTGCAATCGCGATCGATATGCAACAGCCGATTATTGGATATCACCAAGATGAGGAAGGGGACTGGGTTGCCGATCTGGCTTGCGGTCATGGGCAGCATGTCCGGCATCGCCCTCCCTTTACCAGCCGTCCGTGGGTCCTCACCACAGAAGGGCGAGAGGGTCATCTTGGCACCCATCTGAATTGTAAAAAGTGTGAAGAGCCGACCGAGCCTCATCCTGGTTCGGCAGGATGATAACA
The DNA here is from genome assembly GCA_964579525.1 of uncultured Nitrospira sp. GTDB lineage: Bacteria > Nitrospirota > Nitrospiria > Nitrospirales > Nitrospiraceae > Nitrospira_D. The sequence continues at coordinate 7,423 of CAZOHW010000032.1, forward strand.
CCACAGCGACTGCACCGTTGCAAAACCCCGTGGCGGTGTGACGTCGATGGCCGCAATGCCACACATAAGCTAGTAGGCTGCGGAAAAACTCAAGTTGACCTCTGGAGTCGTCATGGATAGGGAGGTTGAAACGACACTGCTTCGTCCTACAGGATGCGCAAAAAGGCTGTCCAGCAAGGCCGCAGCGAGCGAAGAGGCGAATCGTACTCCGGGCCGTACGGTGAGCCTCTGAGCGAGGCGAGAACGCCGCTGGCGGTCTTTTTCCGCATCCTGCTAGTCGTTAATAGTCATTCGCCCCTTATCGGGGACTTCCACAGAGAGTCCTAACCCTGCCGTTGTCCATGGTTGAAGGTGTGGCCCATGGTATTCATATCCTCCCGTCACGGGATCTGTTGCTAAGAGCAGGGGTGTGTCCAGATCCAAGACCTCGAACCCTTTGATCCCAAGAACCAGACTCAAGGAACAAGCCATAGCGACGCGCGATTCGATCATGCCACCGATCATCAGTTTGAGCCCTGAGCGAAGCGCGAACGATGCGATGTCGATCGCCTCCATGACTCCTGTTTTCATGATCTTGATGTTGATATAGTCGGCAGCCTGCCGCTCGACGACTTGTCGCATATCATCGAGGGAACGGACCGATTCATCGGCTGCAACCGGAATCCCGGTGTTTTGACGAATCGCGGCGAGACTATCCAAATCATGCCGTACGACCGGCTGTTCTAGTAATATCAATTGACCACCGAATCGTCGAACTTCCTTGGCGAACGTCAAACATTCCGCAAGCGAAAATCCTTGATTGCCGTCGCCGATGAATCGCACATGGGGAAATAACGTGTGGATCGCTTCCACGCGTCGGATGTCCTCGTCCACATCCTTCCCAACTTTCATCTTGAAGATCTTGAACCCTTTCTCGTACCATCGGCGGGCCAGTGCAACGGTATGTTCCGGCGTCGTGATTGGAATGGTGATGTCTGTTTCCCGAGGTCGCACATCAGCCCCACCCCAGTATCGCCACATCGGATACTCAATTGTGCGACAGTAGGCATCGCAGACGGCAGTCTCGAGAGCACAACGCGCCGCTGGTTGTGCAGGCGCCAATTCGGTCATGTGATCGGCTAACGGTCGGATCTGTTTGACAGATTGGCCGATCAGGAAGCGGGCGAGTTGTGTCAAGGTGGCCATGCAGGATGGCCGATCCTCTCCGCCAACTTCAGGAAATGGTGCGGCTTCTCCATAGCCTATTGTGCCGTCGGCGAGCTGAAGGCGAACACAGATGTTTTCGGCAACGACTCGAGCTCCAGTCGCTACGACAAATGGATCTGAGATGGGGATGTCGATGGGCCAGAATTCGATCTGCGTAATGATCGAATGTGTTGTCCGGTGCATCATACGTGTCGCTTCATGATGAACGATGGCGTGACCAGAGCCGTTCAGCACCCTTGACAGAGTCTGAGCAATTGACTAACACAGCATTTGGCATGCTCTTGTGCACAACTTATCGGTTGTGATGTTGACCCAACGATATCAGATCGCGCTGCTGCTTGGGCTGGTTTTTATTGTGAGCTGCTATTTGCTGCTTCCGCTGAGCGCGTCGTACCTATTGGCGAAAGGGTTACGGGACTATGGCTACAAAAAAGTCATCATTCAATTAGGCTATCCCAGCTGGCACAGTATGCGCGTGCCTGTGGTCTCGTTTCAGCAGGATTTAGGTGGCGAGCGATTGATGATTTCAGTGACGGACGCGGAAATCCAGTATGATGCCGAAGAGCTTCGTCACGGGCATGTGAACCGAATTATCCTTCGAGATGTGACGATCCAGGTTCTGAATGTTGCGTCGTCCGGTTCAGGCGAAGACGAAGCGAATGCACCGCTTCGCACGAATGACGAGGAATCGCCGTGGAGTCTGCTGACTGCGGGCGACCTCTTGCGGAGCCTTCCCATCCTTCCATTCGATGAGTTACAGTTGGATCACCTCACGGTCTTTCGAGAACAGGCAACGGGGCCACTCCGAAAGGTGACGGTTGCCGGTTCATTGCTCCATCGGAATGGAGAATTGGGGGGCCGTCTGTTGTTTCAGGGACGGGATACGGCGTCCTATAGTCTGACTCTCACGGGAAACTCCGCCAGCACCTGGTCAGCCACATTAGAATCTCAACGACCTCAAACCACTCCGATTGTGTCATGGCGATCGGAAGCCAAACCGGAGGGTTCTCAGATTCAAGTCGGTGGGCGGCTCGACGTCAATGTCCAGGGGCTGGCCCCCTTTATTGCCCTCCTTGTTCCGATTGGCCCAGAACTTGGCAGGGTTACTGGACAAGTTACGATCAGTTGGACTGGACATGCTGCGGTAGAAGCCACCTTAACCTCTCTCTGGCAAGACTCGCGAACCCATATGGATGGCAATATGCGAGTCAAGGCGACCTTACCCGCGCTGAAAGGTGTGGCAAACGACTTCGCCTTGGCCTATGAAGGGTCATTCACCGGGAACGCCATGCAGGTCAAGTGGGCGCTGACTCCGGGGGTTTTCCTCACGGCCACGATCAATACCCAACCAAGGATCATTCCTGAGCCGGTACGATTGATCCTTCCCCATGGGGATCAGCCGGTGCTGATTGAGAATAGAAAACCTGTACAGGGCACGTTCTATTGGACTGAAAAACCGGTTCGTATGGTAGCCGAGGGACCATTGCATGTTACCTATGGCCGACCCTCAGGGCCATTGGTGGCACAATTTGAAACCAGTCGTGCCGAAAGTTTGGGTAATGAGTTGATCATGGCCGAGGGCGCCTATGATATCGAGGGTGTCCTTCCCAAGACCGTGACCGATCGTCTTGCAGCGAAAGAAGCGATGGGAGGCATGCGAGGAACAGTAAAGCTGGCCCGGACTCATATTCACGCCGTGCTGTTGCCTTCTTCCTCGATGAGCGCAAAACACATTGAACAGGGTGACACACGAATATCGAGCGTCTCCATGGAGCTGGCGGAAGCCTTCACCATTGAGTGTGATTTGGCAAAGCCTCGTTGTTATACCGGGCCTGCTACGGCGTCCATCCGGGTCCCGGCGATGAAGATTCTGGGCCGTACGGCGCAGATCGGCCATGCGCTCCTTCTCATCCAGCAGGCGGAAGCTGCGGGTCCAGCTTGGACTGCCCAGGGCACCGTATCCGCCGATGGAGTCACCCTTGATCCTGTTGTGTGGGGGATTTCGCCATCCGATTGGGTCATTAAATTTGTCGCAAACCAATCGGAGATTCGGGCGAACCTGCAAGGAACTTTGCCGATGAATAAAGGGGTCATCACTGCGACAATTGAGCAATCGTTGAACGCGGCACAAGGCTCGTTGCATGGGACGATTGGACCACTGACCTTTAACGGCGCGGATCGGCGTCTGAGCAAAATGCTCGTCGGTGTCCCGCGCTCGATGGATCTTATAGATGGGACTGTAGATGCGACGATTGATTTATCATGGTCCGGTGGAATTGGAGACCCATTGCATCAGTTAAAGGTCACGTCCGGTACTGCCAAGGTCGTGGCGGATAAGCTTTCTGGCCACTATCACGACTACCTCGTCAGGGGGTTGAGTACGACGATGACGTTGCGTGCACAGGGCGTTGATTCGATGATCATGACGCAACCGGCACCACTCACCGTGGCATCGCTCTACACTGGTATCAACGTAACCAACATTGCATCCTCGTTTCAGATGGTATGGAATACGGTGGATGAACTCCCCACCATCGATGTCCGGGACTTTCGGTGCGAGATGTTCGGTGGGTCTGTTTCGAGTCGAGGGCCTGTGGTTGATCTGGCTAAACCACCCGTTCGGATGACGTTGGTGTTACGAAACCTTGACTTGGCAAAGATTCTCAGCGTCGAACAGCAAAAAGGATTGCAAGGCACAGGAATCGTGAGCGGCATGCTTCCCGTGACAGTGACATCCGGGGGGATCTCCGTCAAAGACGGGGTGATCGAGGCGCAGCCTCCGGGCGGGATCATTCGCTATGCGTCAACGCCGGAGTCTTCCAAAGTGATTTCCGAGGCTGATAGCGAATTGCATCTGGTCTCCGAGGCATTGAATAATTTCCATTACGCGGTGCTGCGTATCGGGGTTAAATACGGGGAGACCGGTATTTTGGATTTGAATGCTCGGCTCGAGGGTCGAAACCCTGATCTTGCCAACGTCCCTCCTATTCACTTCAACCTGACGGTGCAGGAGCATATCCCAACACTCCTGAAGAGTCTTCGCGTGGTGGATGACATTCAAGGCACGATTGAGAAAAAATATCGACGATGATGAAGATCATGAGGTGGATCATGAGGGGGATCGTTCGGAAATTTCCGAGAGTCCTGATGCTGGCGACCTTAGCCGTGATGCTCGGCGCCTGTACTCCGCGAGTCGAAGTTGCGGCACCGGACAAACCGATTACGATCAATCTCAATGTCAAGATCGACCACGAGATTCGCCTGAAAGTCGACAAAGACTTGGAGCAAGTGTTCTCCAACGACAGCGGACTGTTTTAATTATCGGGAGGAAGATATGTCGATGCAGCAAGGAGGACTCGTGTTACTTGCGGTGGCCGGATGGATCACCATCACACTCCCGGCTATGGCGCTGTCATTGGATGAAGCAAAAGCCAAGGGGTTGGTCGGTGAGAGAACCAATGGGTATCTTGGGGCCGTGAGCCCTTCACATGCTGAAGCCCAGGCGTTGGTAGAGGATGTGAATCAGAAGCGGCGACAGGCCTATGAAGCGATCGCTACACGTAACCGCACCAATGTTCATGCAGTTGAAACGCTCGCCGGCGAAAAAGCGATTCAGAACACCAAACCAGGAAACCTTGTCGAGGGACCGGGTGGGTGGGTCAAAAAATAACGGCTATCCATAGCGATCGTTTTTCCACGGGAGCGCTGAATTCGAATACCCGCGGACTTCCCAAAACCCCTTCTCATCTCTATCTGAAAACGTCATCTCCTTCACCCATTTCGCTCCTTTCCAGCCATACCGCTTGGGGACGATCACTCGTACCGGTCCACCGTGGTCGCGTGTGAGTGGGTTGCCATTCCAACTGTAGGCCAGCAGCACATCGTCATCGTCGCAGGCTTCAAGTGGCAGATTCGTCGTGTAGTCGTCGTAGGACTTAAACAAGACAAATCGGGCAAGCGACAGCGGTTTCACGACGGACAAGATGTATTTGAAGCTCACTCCTTCCCAGTCGTTATCATAGCGGCTCCAGGAGGTGACACAGTGAAAGTCCGATCGGTCTTTAAATGGAGGCAAGGCCATGAATTGTTCCCAGGTCCATGTCGCGGGGTTCGCGATAAATCCGCCGATGCTGAGGCTCCATGTGTCTAATGGAATCTCCGGCTTGAAGCCAAGATCCAGCACCGGGAAGTTCTCGACAAGGTGCTGGCCCGGCGGCAGGCGATCGTCCCCCTCATAAAAGACTTCACGTTCTTCTCCTCCTCGCCGAGCCTTGGCCCATTGTTCTTTGGTCCTGGTAAGCCGACTCTCATCCATACATGCAGCTCTCCTCTTAGCAGGATGCGGAAAAAGACCGCCAGCGTATCACATGTCGATATCCGTGACGGCTACAGAGGTCAACATGAGTTTTTCCGCCGCCTCTCTGAAGAGTAGTCCAGTACTGTGCGAGCTTACAAGAGGGGTTCTGATGCTGAGGGATGGCTGAGAAGTGAATCAATGATGGCTTGATAATCCGCAAGCGGCCGTGCTCCAACCAATGGTCGCCCATTAATGAAGAACGTTGGCGTACTCGTCACGCCTAGTTTGAGTCCATCTTGGAGATCCTTCAACACCTCCTCGCGATAACGGTGTTCTTTCCTGCAAGCCTCGAATAATGAAGGTTGCAAGCCCACGTCCTTGGCTAGGGCCGAAAAATCCCACTTGGTTCCCGGTTCATGGTTCGTGAATAAGGCATCATGGTATTCCCAAAATCGGTTCTGCTCGGCAGCGCATTGGGCTGCCTCAGCGGCTGCCAAGGCTTGGTGATGATTCGGTCCTGGGAAGTCGCGATAGACCAGCTTCAATTTGCCTGAATACCGCTCCAGAAGCTCCTTGAGGATGGGCATGCTTCGGTTGCAATAGGGACATTCAAAGTCGGAGAACTCAATGATCGTAACCGGCGCGTCAGCTGTTCCAGTCCAGGGATCATCATCTACGCTGACATTTAACACAGGAAGTTTCGGTTTGGGAAGATCGACATGGATGGTTGTGTTGCGTCGTAGTTGGACCAGGAGTGCCTGGCGGATTCGAGAAACTTCTTCAGAGGTCAATGTTGGTACAGTGGGTGTCTGCTCTTGAGATGGTAGTCTAGCCTGACGGACTGGAGCCGGTAAATTTGCGAGCCTCGCGACAGCCTCAGATTGGCTGGCTCGCTCAAGGAGAACAGGAACAGGAATACCTAGTCTTGCCGCCTCACTAGTAAGCAGCTCCTCTTCAATGAGGCGTTGGATCGATTCATTCAGTAGCTTCGCCCGCTGCTCTTCGTTCCCATACAGCTGTAGAGCGACAGCCTGTTCAACCTCTGCGAGGGTGATCGAGCGTGAGCCAACTGTCGCGACGACCTGTGTGTTTATGCCCGAGCTGGAGGGCTGGCGGAATGAAAAAATGGGGCTGAAGAGCGCAATCATGAACAGAAGCAGGCCTAACGCACTGAGGACGCCAATGATACCAGCACACAATGCAATTCTCACAACAGCCTCATTGGTACTGATTAAAGGTAACAATACGTGAATAGAAATCCAGTAATTCCTGAGAAATAGAGCCAGGTGTGTAGAGGATCCCCCCTAAAGCAGTACCCATTCCGTGAGCAAGACCCCCTACCAGCTCGGTATGGTCGTCAGCCAAATCTGTTCTAGGCTTAATGACATGAGCTGGAACGAACTGCTGGATGGTGCGGTCAGGCTTCCGTCGGGGATTCAGGCCACAACGAGGTAATGTCCATGAATTGGATCAACCACTTTTATGATGCGCCGATTGCCATACCATTGTCGCTGGTTTTCTTGGCAACAATCAGCCTCTTGAGCTGGAAAAAACAGGGCCGGCAGGTCATTTTGGTGCTGACGCTCTTGCTTTACGCGCGATATCTCGCCTGGCGCGGTCTCTACACCTTGAATAGTGATGATTGGGTGAGTCTATTCGTCAGTGGGATGGTTTATGCAGCGGAGATGTATGCGTTCATTCAGGTCATGCTTTTTGCCTATCATGCATGGGATCCACTTGAGCGGAAATCAGTGCCGCTGACAGGCTATCCAACAGTGGATATTTTTGTGCCAATCGTGCAGGAACCTCTCGACATTCTCCGCCGCACCGTCATCGGCTGCATACACCAAGACTATCCGAAAGATCGCTATCGTGTGTATGTGCTCGACGACGGTCACCGGGATGAAGTCCGGCACTTGGCAACCTCCCTCGGTTGCGGGTACATACAACGAGTCGACAGACTCAATGCCAAAGCCGGAAATTTGAATCACGCCCTGCGGCAGACTCGTGGGGAAATCGTGGCGATCTTCGATGTCGATCATGTCCCCACGAGCGATTTTCTTCGTGAGACAGTAGGGTTCTTCCAAGACGAACAAGTCGCCATCGTCCAAACCCCACACCATTTCTATAATCCGGACATCTTTCAGCGAAACCTTAGGAACGAAAGAGTCCTGAAAAATGAACAGAGCTTGTTCTACCGCGTGCTGCAGTCAGGAAGAGATCGGCACAACAGTGCATTTTTTGCCGGAAGTTGTGGACTGCTTCGCCGTCGTGCCTTGAACGAAGTCGGTGGGTTTTGTACGGAAACCGTGACAGAAGACATCCATACCAGTATGGTAATTCATGCCAAGGGATATCGCTCTTGTTACCTGAATAAAGTGCTGGCTGCGGGGCTTATGCCGGAATCCTTTGAGAGCTTGATCAAGCAACGAGTTCGATGGGCTACCGGACATATCCAAATCTTGTTTCGCGCAAACCCGTTCATGATGCGTGGGCTTTCTCTGCCGCAGCGAATCGGCTACTTTGCGTCCATTTTTTATTTTTGCCATGGGATTCCTCGTCTCATCTGCCTGGTGGCGCCGCTCTTTGCCCTCCTATTCGGTATGACACCGGTGATGGCCGACGTTTCGTCCATCGTCAATTTTTTTGGGTCCTATTATGTCGCAACGCTGGTGATGCTACGAACGGTCAGTCAAGGGACTCGCAATGCCTTTTGGTCTGACATCTATGAAACGGCGGACAGCGTGGCTCTTAGCTGTGCGACCATCAAGACCGCACTCACCCCACGAAAACCTCGCCCATTTGTGATCACTCCGAAGGGAGTAAGGCAGGAGCATCGAGGGATGTCCCGCTTTTACGTGATCTTGCCCCATCTCACCATCATGGGATTATTAATGATGGGACTGATAATGGGAACCCGTCTTTGGCTTGACGGGATTCCTAGTCCTGGGTTGGGAGTCAGCCTATTCTGGGGTGGGATCAACCTGATTTTTATTAGCGTCGCCATTTTGGCCGCCGCGGAAGTGCCTGAATGGCGTGGGCTGTTCCGTATCAAACGACGCATTCCCTGTGAAATTGTTGCCGGCACGCAACATGTCAAGGGCCTCATCCTCGACGTGAATGAAACTGGTGCTCGCGTTCGTCTCCGCGAACGGATCCAGAATGATCGCGATTCCCTGCGATGTATCGTGAAGAGCTCGACGGCGGCACCTCTCTTATTGGATGCGACCATTTGCCGTCAGAAGCAACTTTCGTCGACGATGCAGGAGATCGGCCTGAGATTCGTGAATATGACACAGGCACAGACCGAGGCCGTGATTACCCTAGCATTTTCAGATTCTGCCATTTGGAACCAGGCCGATATCGAGCCAGGGGTCTTCAGGAGTCTGTGGTCTGTGTTTCGGGCGTTTCGGAAAATCTTTGCGAAGTCCAGAACCTCATACCGGCAGCAACTTCGTAGACCCTACCGGCACGATTGTCGCCTTGCCTTTCGTGATCGTATCGTGACCGGTACGGTGGACAAGATTTCTTCGTCTGGACTCTCGGTCTATATTCCCGGGACGGTTGATCACATTGGTATGAAAGGCATGTTGTTTGTCGATTCATTTTCCTTAAGGGTACAGCGGAAATGGGTACAGCAATGTGAGGATAGGGTCCTGGCGGGGTTCACGATCGAGCGAGTAGAGAAGGGAGCCGGGCAATGGCAAGAATTAACCGCGCGTGCAGCCTAATCCTGGGAGCCGCTGTGCTCTGGCCCGGCATGGTTGGAGCGGGAGATGTGTTTACTGGCTTCCAGTTAGACAATCATAGCCAGTATTACGCCTACATGGGCGTGCGTACGCCTGTTGCGCCCACGGTGACTTCATTGAACGTGCAGCCCTTCGTCCAATTTATGGGAGCTGGGCTCGGCTATTCCTTTAAAGATCGCGGTATCACCCGCGATGCAGAGGTTCAATTCGCTACGCCGGCCTTGGGCTTGAAGTATCGTCAAGGGCCTTGGACCGTGCTGGGATTTGCGGGACCGCAGTTTCGATGGAAACAGCAGGATCTGGTTGGTGGTGGGAAAAGCCATGAGCAGGATATCGGATATCAAGTGCAAGGAGAGGCTTTTCGTTGGCATGAACAGGGAACCGTTCATGGGATCGTCTCCTACACGAATTTGGATGGGTTGATCTGGAGCCGCTTGAGGGCGACCAGGCTGGTCTACAAGAGCGACCAGGGTTGCTGTCCACTCTATCTTGGCTGGGATATTGCCGGCATGGGGAATAAGGATTTCTATGCAGTCCAGACTGGCCCAATCCTACAGATTCCCATCAGTGTGTTCTATCTTACCTTCAAAGGCGGGTATCAGTATTCTCAGACGTTTCAGAATGGTGGGTATGGAGGCTTTGAAGTGTACATGCCGTTTTAAGAGAACGCGTGGGTTTGAACCGGTGCTGTAACTTGTGGTGTGGTCAATTGAGAGGAGATTTGAACATGTCTCATTGGGAAGAAACATTGATCGGAACAAGCCAATGCTTTCTTCAGGTGAAGGGCAAGATTCCGCTCTTAAGCCGGTCCAAGTCGACTGTATTGATCTCTGGAGAGACGGGAACGGGCAAGGAACTTTTTGCCCGCGCGCTTCATTACTCGAGTGAGCGCAGAGGAAAACCCTTCGTTCCGGTGAATTGTGCAGCCTTGCCGGACCATCTGGTAGAGAACGAGTTGTTCGGCCACAGCAAGGGTGCGTTCACCGGTGCACTCATCGAAAAGCATGGGTTGTTTCATGAGGCAGACGGAGGAACGTTGTTTCTCGATGAAATCAACAGTCTCAATATGGCCGCCCAGAGTAAACTCCTGCGTGTGTTGCAGGATCAGGAATTTAGACCACTGGGCTCCACCAAGAGTCGAGCGGTGGACGTGAAAATCGTGGCTGCGACCAACACGGATTTACGGTACTTGGTTGAAGCTCGCCAATTTCGAGAAGATCTGTTCTACAGATTGAACGTGTTGTCGATAATTCTCCCTCCCTTGCGGAATAGAAAGGAAGATATCCCTGAACTAGCCAGACATTTCGTGGCACGCGCGGCCGAAGAATTCGGCAAGGGCCAAGTGCGACTGTCTCCAGACGCGATCAAGACGTTGGTCAACTATGCTTGGCCTGGCAATGTAAGGGAGTTGCAAGGTGTATTGCATCGTGCTGCTGCGATGGCGACGGGTGATGTGATTGGAGCTCACGAGCTTGACTTGATTGATCAACAGTCTTCAGCAATGGTCTCAACAGTGGTGTCGGAAATGACGGTGAGTGAACCAGGTGGATTTCAGGCAATGAAGGCCAAAGTGGTCGACGAATTCGAGCGGACCTATCTGTGTCAAATTCTGTCGGCACATCAGGGGAATGTTTCCAAAGCTGCCCGTGCCGCACGCAAAGAACGCCGTGCATTTCAGCGATTGTTGCATAAGCATGGGTTGCACCGGCGTATTTTCTCTGCGGCATAGCAGGACATGCTGTGAGCTCCTTGCCTGAGGAGTGACCGCCGCAGTGGACGACTGGACAGAGAAATACCCATATTTCG
>CAZOHW010000033.1:0-18374 GCA_964579525.1 uncultured Nitrospira sp.
CGAATCTGATGTCCTGCGCCCTGGGGTCCGAGGACTATCTCCGAGACTCGCTCGATCATGCGACCCAGAGTGACATCGCGGCTCGGTGGGGTCTTCCGATGACGGAACGACGAGACGCGGATGGAAACACAGTTTGGATCTATGAATATCGAGTGAATCGTCCGATCCCGGTCTGCCGAGATATTCCCGCCAGTGATTGTGTCCGGGGAAGGCAGGAATGTACCGGTTATCATCTGACATTCGACACTGGGAAGATCCTTCGCAGTTGGTCCAAGCACACCTGTTAGCATCTCGCCTCGCTTCTTCAGCCCAAGGCCTCTAAGTTCTTAAATGGGATTTCCAGGCTCCTCTGCTTATCTTCATCTGCCGGGAGGAGTGGGCTCGTTTCAGCATAACGCGCAGGAGTCTCCGGAGACGAACCACTACGTGGGTAAAAGTCCAAGGGATGAAAGCGGGGCACTAGAGGACGGTGCTGAACGATTCTCAGCTTCCGGCTTGATCAAGGATTTCTTCGGCTCGTTTCCCCTTGCCCGATGCATCCTCTCGCGGGTGTGATAGGGAATGAGCCCCTCCAAGACGGCGGGAAGTTTATCGCAAGGGACGTCTTCCATAATCTTGACGGCCAGTTTGGGGTGAGGCCCGGTCCGACCGCCTACATAGATATCGACAGCGTCCACGATGTTGTGGCTGCGAGAGCTTGAGCCGTTTCAACCGCTCGACTCTTCGTTTCGATCACAGCCAGGTTACAATAGTCATTACCGACACAGCTGACGAGCCCCTTATAGATAGGTGAAGGATTGTAGGCAAATTGTGAAACGAGGCGCTCTTCACAGAGATCGCCCACTTTCCGGTCCGCGACATTCGGAATGATCAGCGATTGGGCAGGAGAAAGCCGAATCTCTCCTGTTCCGTATCGCTCGGCGAGTGCGGCAACGTTCTGAAGATCGTCCGCCTTGATGCGACCCACCGTCACCTTCAGCCCGACATAGTTCAACCCCGGTTGCTTCTGGCGATAAATCCCGACATGATCCTTCATGGACATCTTCCGAGCATCAATGCCGGCAAGCTTCAATGGTTTGCCAAGGCGAGCTTCTATTTCTTGACGAAAGTGTGCTTCGCCCCAGTCGTCTAACAGAAAGGCCAGCCGTGCCGCGTTCCGACTCTCGCGGGGGCCAAAGTCCCGATAGAGAAAGATGATTGCCCGACACACATCGAGAACTTCGCCCGGTGTCACGAAAATGTCGAGTGCACTGGCGATCCGGTAGCCCCCAGAGCCCAATTTCCCTCCAACAAGAACATTGAAGCCAAACGCCTTGTCGTGGCCGAGTTCCTGATAGGCCGGAACAAGCGCCAGATCCTGCGTCTCCAGGTGAACGCAATTATCCGGGCACCCCGTGATGGCCAGGTTGAATTTACGCGGCAGATTCGTGTAGGCCCGGTTGTCGAGGATTTCCTGTGTGAGGGCTGCCACTACCAGTGTGGCATCTAGAATTTCGTCCGGGCTCAGCCCCGCCACCGGGCAGGTCATAATATTGCGAATATTATCCATGCCTGTTTGCAGAGAGGTGAGTCCGACATCGTCCATTTTGGCAAACACGGCCGGAACGTCGTTGATCCGGATGTGTCGAAGCTGTACCTGTTGGCGTGTGGTCAAATCCAGCAAACCGTTCCCATAGGTCGAGGCTATCTCGGCCAATGCGCGCATTTGATATGAGGCGGTTCTGCCACCAGGAATCCTCACCCGGATCATGAAGAAGCCGGGGGTCGGATTGCGAAAGAAGAGGCCGTACCATTTCAGTCTCTGGATATCGTCTTCCGGGATGGTCTCCCATCCGGCTTTGGCGTAGTGCGCGATCATCTCTCTGATGTCCAGGCCGTCGCGGTCGCGTTTGATCGCCTCAATCTTGTTCATGTGCCACTCATGCAAGAGAACTAGGTTTTTTCCAGTTCAGATGCGATTTTCCACCTGGGACACAATCCGTATCTAATTCCAAAAATCAGCCGCTTGGGTTACTGTGCCGCGGTCAGCAGTTCTGTTCGTCAGTCGATCGGGAATCCAATGACGGCGGGTGTGGCGCTCCAGCCTTGTCCGGGCGCGTCGCGCGACGCACCATATCCAGCACCGTCTTTGGAGCAAAGGGTTTCCGGATGAAGGCGAACGCGCCGCGCTCGAGGGCGAGTTGTTCCAGGGCCGATCCTGCTCCAGAGACGAAGATCACGGGTGTCTCTAAGGACTGTTTTTGACTAAAGGCCAATAATGCCAACCCGTTCATGATCGGCATCTGAAGGTCTGTGATAATCACCTCGAACCTCCGCTTCATGATCTCCTTACGGGCCTGCATTCCATCGCATGCCACTGAGACGGAGTAACCGGCTTTGATTAAGGCGTCGACGAGGGCTGTTCGGACGTCTTCATCGTCGTCAACTACCAATGCTCGCAACCCATTCAATGCCGTATCCATCGGATAACTCCACATCACGGAGTCAGCAGTGGTCACTCTTGCTTAAAACGACTGGCCAACGAGGTTCGGAAACGGCATGACATCATGATCTCATCAACCCGCGACCGATGCGTTTGAACTGGGTGGTTTCCGCCACACAACGGCGAACCTTCTGTTCCAGGTCTGGCGGCGCCGCCGGCTCCGGGAGCGATTCGTGAAGGAGGTCCAAGAACAGCTTCTGGGTGTGATAGAGCGTCTTACACGGTGTGCAGAGGATAAGATGCGAATAAATCTCCATTGAAGTCTCGACACTCAATTCATGATCCAGATACGGATGGAGCAAACGTTGCATCGTGTTGCAATCGTGCACCGTCATTGACCGCACCTGCAGGACTATTGCCGTTACGATCAGCCTCCGAAGACCACTTCCATTCTGACTCGCTTCGGTTGGCCTTCAGCGCACTCTCCGGCCTTCTGTGCCCACACCAGCGTCCATCGGTGTTGGTTCGTCGCGATGGCGGTCAGGCAAGCAAGGGCGAGCAGCGCGAAAACCCAGAAACCTGAGCCATAAGAGCCGGTCAGGTCTTTCAAAGCGCCGAGGAGTGAGGGAAGGAAAAATCCGCCGACTCCGCCCGCCGCCCCGACGATTCCGGTGACGACGCCGATCTGGTCAGCGAACCGCTGCGGCACCAACTGAAACATCGCGCCGTTTCCCATCCCCAGCGCCAACATTCCGAGAAACATCAGGCTTACAACCGGATGCAATGGCGGCAAGGTGCCGACACATCCGAATAAGACCGCGATGAGGCCGTAAAGGATCGTCAGAAGTCTGAGCCCGCCCACTCGATCGGCGAGGAACCCTCCGACCGGTCTGATCAGGCTCCCGGCGAAGACGCAGAGCCCGGTCAATGAGCCGGCCGCGACGGCACCAACACCATATTGATCGTGGAAGAACATGCCGAGAAAACTTGCCAGCCCGACGAATCCCCCGAAGGTGACGCCGTAGAAACCACAGAACCACCACAGGTCTGGCTCCCGGAGAACCGTGGCCGCCCGCTGAGGCAGGCGGGGAGGTACTTCGCGAGCAAGGAATGAAAAAGCGATGAGGGTTGCCAGCAAAGGGAGAATGGCGAGCCCGAATACGCCATGCCATCCGATTCCATCGAGATGAGCCAAGCGCGGCGCCGCCAAGACGGCAATGATCGTTCCGCTGTTGCCGGCCCCGGCGATGCCCATTGCGAGCCCCTGGTGTTCCGGTGGGTACCACCGGCTGGCCAGCGGAAGCGCGACTGCGAAGCTTGCCCCTGCAACTCCCAGAAGGAGGCCAAGCCCCAGCAGTTCGGAAAAGCTCTCTGCTGCCCACCAGCCCCAGAGCAGAGGAATGAGCACGACCGATAGACTCCACACTCCAATGCGCTTCGGACCAAACCGATCGGTCAGCACTCCAACGAGGATCCGCATCGCGGCCCCGCTGAGGAGAGGAATCGCCACCATCAGGCCCTTTTGGGTCGGGGACAAGCTCAAGTCCTGCGCGATCAGCACGCCCAATGCACCAAGCAACACCCACACCATGAAACTCACGTCGAAATAGAGAAAGGCCGCCAACAGCGAGCCGGGGTCGCCGCTCCGAATCCCTGCGATCAGCTTCTTCATGATGGGTTCCTCTCTATTGGCTCATAATCCCGGCTGTCCAGTACGGATGGTATAGGCTTCCTGCACGTCTTGGACGAAGATCTTCCCGTCCCCCGGATGGCCGGTATAGGCACTATCCTTGATTGTCTGCAGCGCCCGCAGACAGTCTTGATCCTCGACCACCAGCATGACCATCAGTTTGGCCAGTTCAGAATACGTGACCGACCCGACCTGAATCCCTCCCTGCCGACCCCGCCCGGTCACCGGGAACTTGGTCAGGGCATAGAAGTTTTCCCTTTCCAACGCGGCGATGACGTCGTTCTCTTTCTCGGGACGCAGAATCGCGAAAATCCTCTTCATGACAATCGGTCCTCCAGCAGACATTAGCGCACAATCACACGGTCGTGCTCAGCTGCACTGATACGGATGGCGTCGGTGACTTCCAGCACGAATATTTTCCCGTCTCCAAAGTGACCGGAGCTGGTTCGGTTGGCTCGGATCAATATCTTGATGACTTCTTCAACCATCGTCTTCTCGATCACGATCGTAAATAGCAGTTTCGGGAGGAATCGGATCGCCGGGCGGTTTCCGCTCCGGCTTCCGGCTGAGGGAAATCGGAGCCCTCGCTGTCGGCTTCGACCCAGTACCGGTTGCGCGCTGTAGGCCACCATGCCGATCTGTTGCAACGCCTGCTGAGTCGCGACGCGCTTGTCAGGTCGAACAATGACCATGATCTCGCACAGCGAATCAGTGTGGCTGTGGTGTTCCTCGGCGACTGTCAGTTGAGAGCTGGACGCTGCAGCCTCGACGGCGGGAGCATTCGGCTGCTTCATCACCAACCCAGATGGTGTCGAGACGGCAGGTACGGTCATGGGCTCACCTGGGAGGTCGGCTGCACGGCCCGCTGGCGGCTCTATCCCGAACCGCTCTTTCCACGTCACACTGAGTTGGCCGGTCCGACTCTGGCCGAGCAGACGTTTGATCCCTACAGGATTGTGACGGTACGCTGTGATTCCGCTGACCCATTTCACGCTTTTATAGCCTTGCAGGAACGGCACCACCAATCGCAACGGCCCTCCATACTGGTCCGGAAGCGGAACACCGTTCAGCGTGGTCGCCAGCAGGATGCGTGGGTCTTGCGCTTCGTCCCTCGACAGAGCTTCGAAATACATCCCGTCGCGGGAGGTGACGGTGTAGTAGCCATCCGGATGCGTGTCGATCTTGAGATGAGCGATCGCGTCTACCAGTCTGATACCGCTCCATTCAACGGTTTCAGACCAGTTGAAGATCTGGCAGATCAGCGGAGCCTTGACGGATACAGTAGGAAGTTGAGCGAGTGTGGCCCATTCAATCCGTCGCGGATGCTGTTCCAGTCCGCAGATCTCGAGATTGAGTTCGTCAAGGGGTATCGACGGCGGAACCGGGTACAGGGACAGCACCGGCAGAGGATCCGCCTCGAAATCCATCGCTGCGAACTTATCTGCGAACTTGGGATAGTTGACGCCCTCGCGTTTCATGCTCGCCCCTCTCTTCGATGTTCATCACGCTCATCGAACGGAGAGCAGGCCGATACAATGTCCCGCTCCCGTAACAATCGTGGGCGCAACCGCGGCACCCATACTGAACTCCTGAACGCTCGCTTGCTCGGTGGTAGGGGACCCGTCGATTCGGTGAATGAGCGATGAGCACACAGTAGGCAGAGGGACGAAATCAGGATTCGTTCCGGCTCCGGATCAAAAGCGGCTGTTTTCACGTTCGACTGTTGAGCGGAGTGAGTCGTATTGGGACGAAGCATCAGGTCACCTCATATGCGATTGTGCCGAGTCATCTTCTGTGCTCTCGGCGCCGGCTGACGTCACGTGGAGTACGTCTTCGGCCGAGCGCGCGTGTTGATGCAGAATTCTGTACATCCGTTCGTAGCGCGCGAGTTCTCTAGGCAGTCGCACCTTTTTCCCATAATAGATTCCCAATAAGGACGTCCGAACAATGGCTTCTTGATGGTCGAAGAGCACGAAGTTCGTGACGTCCTCAATCCCTTCTCCAGTGCCGAGTCCTCCCGAGAACCGCAGATCTTCGCGGAGCACCACGTACACCGTGACCCCATCGTCCAATTGGCTTTTGATCGTGCGTTGGAGATCCAGGGAAGCCAATTCGACACGGTGAAGGACGAAAATCCGACACACGTCGACTCCGCGTCGGCTTGCCTCAACTTGGGCTCGGTAGTAATTCCGTTTTTGGACCTTTCCGATCCAGTCGGTGATATCCACGGCATTGACCGCTTGCACGAGATGGGTGCATCGACTGAGACTTTGCGTGGCTTCGTAATAGTACTCACTCTCGGTCAGCGGGATTTCTCCTTGCCGCAACATGGCGAGGACGCTATGCGTGGTTTCCACCAACGCGTGTCCTTTTCTGGAAGCCTCGGCATCGCCGACGAGATCTGCCAGCGAATGAAGCGGCTGCAGACGGCCCACTGCATCGAGCACAGCGGCCTGAAGCTTGACGAGTCTGACCTGCAGGAGATGAACCGCCAAGGTCAACAAAAGCCCCACGGCCAAGACAGTATAGGCTTCCCGTTCCATGTGCAGTCCCGCGTGGAACAGCAACGCCAATCCGGCGGTCATGAGAAACTCCAGAAGCAGCTTCACTGGCACACCATCATCCTTCTTGTTCGTTTTCGCGCAACCGAGGCACTTAATTGTCTTCTCCGCGCCCGATCAATGCCTGAGCAACTTGGGTGCCACACACCTCACACTGAAAATGCGCGAGGATTCTTGCACTCTATTTATTGAGTCACCACGCGCGATGCCGACACTTTTGTCGGAAAGCAGACAACGCGGCAGACATTGTTGTCGGAAGACATTGCTCCATACTCACTCGCGATTCCGCAGCCTATATTTCTTGATCTTGTATGCGACTTGCCGCGGCGTAAGTCCCAGGGCACGAGCGGCTTGTGCCTGGACCCATCCGGCACGTTCAAGAGCCTCGACAAGACGGCGTCGCTCAATCTCCTGAAGACTCTTGCCCAGCGACAGAGTATTTTCTTTTCGATTAGATTGCCCGACCGACATGCTCGCCACTTGTTGCATGTGGACGAAGTAGTCCTGGAAGGACACGGGCAGACGGTCAAGGCGAACAACGTCGCGATCAGCGATGACGACGAGGCGCTCGATACAGTTCTGGAGTTCTCGCACGTTGCCGGGCCAATGGTAGCCCTCCATTGCTTGGAGGAGATCCTCCGACAGAGAAACGCGACGCTTGTGCTGAGCGTTGAGCCGGGCGAGGAAATGCTCGATCAGCAACGGGATATCGCCAATGCGGTCTCGTAACGGCGGTAACGTGATTGGGACGACATTCAATCGGTAATAGAGATCTTCTCGGAAGGCTCCTTGAATGATCATACCTTCCAGATCCCGGTGGGTCGCCCCAATCAGTCGTACGTCAACAGCGACGGGCTGGGTGCCTCCGACCCGCTCGAAGCGTCGATCTTGGAGAACACGCAGCAGCTTGACTTGTGTGGTGACGGGGATGTCCCCAACTTCGTCGAGAAATAAGGTGCCTCCATGAGCCTGCTCGAACCGCCCTTTTCGTAATCGGATTGCGCCCGTGAAGGCGCCGGGCTCATGGCCGAACAATTCACTTTCCAAGAGGCTCTCTGTTATCGCGGCACAATGGAGCGCCACAAATGGACCGTTTGCCCTCTGGCTTGCCGCATGAATGGCTTTCGCCACAAGCTCTTTCCCAGTCCCGCTTTCGCCCCGCAGTAAAATTGTCGCGTCGCTCTGACAGACCAGCCGGATAGTTCTATAGACGTCGGACATCGCGTGGCTGCGTCCAATGAGCGTGACGATCCCTGACGGTGCGGACTCCCATTGCGGCGCGCGGCCATCGCTCATCACGCACTCTTGATCAGGTTCTGTGAGGCTGATCGCATCTCCCACATCGCAATGCTCCGGAGCCCTCATGTAGGCCTGACCTCCAGCATCAAAGCCCAAAAATAAAGGCGCCAGTTCGTCGATCCCGAGAAACGCATGCTTTCTCGGAACGAGGACTGGCGCCTTTGCCAGAAGAAAGGGCTGACGACTTCGTCAAGCCATAGAGTTCGGAATTTTTATGGTAGCCGAACGAACCACAGAAGCCGGTCAGCTTTGACCGGCCTATGTGGACAATGGAAAAGTGACAGGCTTCTGCTGGGTGGATAGCTTCCTGGCCCTGGAGCCCTTAATCCATTAAACAGACAAGAAACTAAAAATATTCCATGAAGCGAGGTGATATTCGGATGGGTCACTCTATATGTCTGGATTTTATGCAGTGTCAATTGCGCAATAGGACGAAGCTGGATTCCGCAGTTGGGAGATCAGAGGAGCTGTAGCGGTCATTGGTACCATTAGGTATACATTGCGTAACTAGATGATAGTATGGCTGAAAGTACAAACAGATTGAGCGTATCGTCTCAGAATAAAAATTTGTCTGGACTCTACGGGGACTCTATTGACAGGCGTGGGTATTGCGGTTAGTATTAGTACACGTTACTAAATCTAGTATATTACTAAATAGGAGGAATAAATGTTCATGCCCAAAGACACACTACTACTCGCTTTTCTTGCCGTCTGGGTTCCTGCCACTTCCAGCTTGGCCCATGATGACAATGGCGCGGTCAAAGACCCACGCGGTGTCTCTATAACCGCAACCGCAGCTCAGGAGTCCAATAGCGAAGTGACGTCATCCCGAGCCAAGGTTCCTCCTCTGAGAGGGCACGATCATGAGACCGCTCTCATCGACACGTGCCCTCAACTGGCCTATGAGCCTGAGACCGATGGATTGCGGAAATGTGTCGAGGTCCTGACGGGTCAAATCAGCGACTTGTTAAAGCTCATCATGAATCTCTCGGAGGCGCTGGCGGAGTCGCGCAACGAATTACTACAGCGGACCGATGATGGCCGTCATCATTCTCGAATTCTGCCGATGGCCGACAACTCGTGAAGCGTCGGGGCAGTGAGAGGTGCATTATCACGAGCCGTTCAGAACACCGATGGCCGCCTCGAGCGGTTAGGCTTGAAAGGAAGGATTCCATGAACACCATGCGACATGATCCAAATCGACGGACAAGAGGCTCAGTTAGGTTCTTGATGATTCTCGCGCTGACTGGGTTGGCGATTTCACCGACGACGACGAAGGCCGAAACACTCGAAACTTTTCATTCGGTTTGTCGGTCAGGAGATTCAGATGAATTGAACCGCTGGCCCTTACGTGTTCAAGACTTCTCAGGGTGCGTTGAGAAAGGGCAGAAGTCGCCGATTTTCGTTCGAAGGTATGGCCAAGAGGCTTCTGTTAACCTCTGGCCGTATGCTCCTGAGCCACAAAAAATGGAGCCACTCGAGGTTCTCCCGAATGAAGAGGATCAGGATCGCCCACCGACATATGTTCGCACGGAGCCAGACCTGAGAATGTGGCCCTTGTGGCCTCAGTCATAGTGGGCGGTGCTTGACGGGGCATCATGCCCCGTCAAGCTCTTTGAACCAAGATTTTTTATGGGAATAAACCAAGGATGATTCCTGTTTAGGAAATAGTCCCGTGACTGGAGGGAAATCCTATATGAAGCCGGCGCATCACACTAAACCAGAGACTCTCCACCAGCGGCTCCAGGAGAAGGGGATGAAGCTGACCCCACAGCGATTTGCTATTTATCAGATGCTCGCCGGCACAGAAACACATCCCACAGCCGATGAAATCTACCAAACCATCAAGCCCATATTTCCGATGCTGTCCCTGAACACCGTGTACTACACCTTATCGTCGTTGAAAGAGGCGGGCCTTGCGTGGGAGGTGCCCGTTGAACACGGCCCATCACGATACGATGCCAATATGGATCACCACCATCATCTCATCTGTTTGACATGTGGAAAAATCGACGATTTCTACGATGAGGCCTTAGACCGCCTGACGCCATCTAACACCAATATGCACGGGTATGAAATTCATTCACACCGTGTTGAGTTTCGCGGATACTGCGCGTCATGTCGAACCAAGAGGAACCCAGCATGAGCGAAAAGAGGATTCTCACTACCGAATCGGGTGCGCCCGTCCCCGATAATCAGAACTCTCAAACAGCAGGGCCCAATGGGCCGGTATTGGTGCAAGATCACCACTTGATCGAAAAGCTTGCCCGCTTTGACCGTGAGCGGATTCCGGAACGGGTTGTTCATGCCCGAGGCTCCGGAGCCTATGGCACCTTTGAAGTCACAGCAGACGTCACAAAATGGACAAAAGCCAAGTTCATGAATCAAGTGGGCAAGCGCACCGAAGTCTTTGTGCGTTTCTCGACCGTTGCCCTCGAGCAAGGGTCCCCTGACACGGTACGCGACCCGCGCGGCTTCGCCATCAAGTTCTACACGGAGGAGGGCAACTACGATCTTGTTGGGAATAATACGCCGATTTTCTTCATCCGGGATCCGCTCAAATTCCCGGACTTCATTCACTCGCAGAAGCGCGACCCCTACACCCATGTGCAGGAGCCGGACAACGCCTGGGACTTCTTTTCCTGCTCGCCCGAGGCTACGCACCAGTTCACCTGGTTGTTCGGCGACCGCGGTATTCCTTACTCCTACCGGCACATGGACGGCTTTGGCTCACATACATTCCAGTGGGTGAATGCGAAGGGCGACGCCTTCTGGGTCAAGTACCACTTTAAGACGAACCAAGGGATCAAATGCCTGACCTCGGCCCAAGCCGCCAAAATTGCGGGTGAAAACCCTAACTTTCACCACTTGGATCTGCTGCAGGCAATCGATCAGGGTGAATATCCATCATGGACCCTCAAGATGCAAATCATGCCAATGGCAGACGCGCAAAACTATCGGTTCAATCCATTTGATTTGACAAAAGTGTGGCCTTACAACGACTACCCGTTGATTGAGGTGGGTAAGTTGGTGCTGGACCGCAACCCGGCGAATTACTTTGCCGAGGTGGAACAGGCCGCCTTCAACCCGAGCAACTTCGTCCCCGGCATCGGGCCGTCGCCGGACAAAATGCTGCAGGGGCGGCTGTTTGCTTATGGAGATACTCAGCGGTACCGGCTGGGTGTTAATCACACCCAACTTCCGGTGAATCGGCCGCGCGCCACCGTGGCACGCAACTATGGCCGCGATGGCGCGATGCGCTTCGACGCCAACGGGGGAAGCTTGAAGAACTATGAACCTAACAGCTATGACGGACCGGTACAGTCGGACGAACCCGGCTATGCCGGGACAGAGGTTCATGGGCTTACCGGCAGCCATCCCTGGGTCAAACACAAGGAGGATAACGACTTCGTCCAGGCAGCCGATCTTTACCGATTAATGAGTGCGGAGGAGAAGCAACGCCTCATCGACAATTTGGCGGGAGGACTCGCGCGAGTGAGTCGAGACGATGTCATTGAACGCAGTCTCAGCTATTTTCGAAGCGCGGATGCCGACTATGGACGGCGACTCAGTGAGGCAGTGCAAGCATTGCGTTCGCGGAAGGGATAGGCA
Organism: uncultured Nitrospira sp.; assembly: GCA_964579525.1. Classification (GTDB taxonomy): domain Bacteria; phylum Nitrospirota; class Nitrospiria; order Nitrospirales; family Nitrospiraceae; genus Nitrospira_D. Next base: position 11,585 of record CAZOHW010000033.1, read on the forward strand.
ATGAGCATGAGAAGTGTTGTCAGAAAGCAGAGGGGAGTGTAACCGCGTCACCATTAACGGAGGAGTCAGCCATGGGACAGAGTCTAAAGGGGACCAAGAGTTTCGAGAATCTCAAAGAGGCTTTCGCAGGGGAATCGCAGGCCAATCGGCGGTATCTGTACTTTGCGCGGCGCGCGGACATCGAAGGGTTTCCAGATGTGGGCGGGCTGTTCCGGGACACCTCCGAGGCGGAGACGGGGCATGCGTTCGGACATTTGGATTTCCTCAAGGACGTTGGCGATCCGGTGACGGGAGTGCCGATCGGCAATACGGAAGCCAACCTGAAATCGGCGATCGAAGGCGAAACCTACGAGTACACCCAGATGTATCCGGGCATGGCCAAGACAGCGCGCGAGGAGGGTTTCCAGGAATTGGCCGAATGGTTCGAAACACTGGCCAAGGCTGAACGTTCGCATGCCAACCGATTCAACAAGGGGCTGGAGACGTTGAAGGCGTAGTGGGGAGCCAATCGGAGGGTCGAGTGCATAAATCCGACGGCGCTGATCGGGCGAGAAAAGCATGAAAGGGTTCGACCTGGCAGACGACCGCATAGATCGAGCTGCGGTCGAAAAGGAAACGCTCCGCATCTTCGACATCTGTGACGGGTGTCGGCGTTGCATCAACCTGTGTCCGTCGTTCAACACGCTTCTCGATCGGCTGGATGTCGTCGAGAGCAACGTCCACAAATTGACGGCCGTCGATACGCGCCGGATCGTCGACGAGTGCTACTATTGCAAGCTCTGCTTCAATCATTGTCCCTACACGCCGCCGCATCAATTCGACCTTGACTTCCCCCGGCTGATGGTGACGTGGAAACGGATCTACGCCGAGGAACGGACTCCGCCATTGCGGGATCGACTCCTCATCCGGACGGACCTCATCGGACAAGTCGGCACGCGGCTCGCGCCTGTCGTGAACTGGGCCAATCGCAATCCTTTCATGCGCCGATTGATGCAAGCGGTGTTGGGAATCCATCGCAATCGCCGGCTCCTCTCCTTTCAATCAGAAACCTTTCCACGCTGGTGGGCCAGGTCTCGTGCAACCGGTGCACCCTCTCGTTCGAAATCAGGACTCAGGGTCGCCCTGTTTTCGACCTGTACAGTGAACTACCACTGTACGGAAATCGGCCGGGCCACCGTGCAGGTCCTGGAAAAGAACGGGGTAGAGGTGATCTTTCCGGAGGGACAACAGTGCTGCGGGATGCCGTATTTCGACACCGGTGACGTCGCGACCATGAAACGGAAGGGCGAGGCAAACCTGCGTGCGCTGGAGCCATGGGTCCGGCTCGGCTATGACGTGATCGCTCCGGTCCCCAGTTGCAGCCTGATGTTGAAGCGAGAATATCCGGAGCTGCTCAAGACCGACGTCGCCCGATTGGTGAGCACCCATACATTCGACGTGTGCGAATATCTGATGAACCTGAAACGGCAAGGGAACTTGAACATGGACTTTGTACAGCGTCCGCTCAAGATCGCGTATCAGGTTCCGTGCCACCTGCGGGACCAAAACATCGGCTTCAAATCCAAAGACTTGATGGAGTTGACCGGTGCGACGGTGGAGGTGATCGAGCGATGTTCGGGGCATGACGGAACCTGGGGAGTCAAAGCGGAGTTTTTCGACCTGTCCATGAAGATCGCGCGCAAAGTGGTGAGCCGGGTCAAGGAAGCCCAACCGGATCTCGTCGTGTCCGACTGTCCGCTGGCGGCGCTGCAGATCGACCAAGCCGGCCAGGCCAGTCGGCCCACGCTGCATCCGATCCAGATCGTCAAACAAGCGTACGGATTATGAAAGAAGGTGATTGCGATGCAACCGTTGACGGTTCAGGACCTGACGCCTCTTGACGAATACGAGCAGACCCGTGAAGAAGTTCGCCGATGGACGATTGAGCTCAAGCGCAGCCGGAGGATCACAGTCGGAGCGTACATCACGGTCGTCTTCGAGAACCGGGATACGCTTTGGTTTCAGATTCAGGAAATGATCCGCGCCGAGAAAATCATGGACGGCGAGAAAGTTCGGGCGGAGGTCGAGACCTACAACCAACTGATCCCGGCCCCCGGCGAATTAAGCGCCACGCTGATGATCGAGATCACGGACAAATCCACCGTGAAGGACATCCTCGATCGGTTGCACGGCCTCGATCGGGAGAAGACCCTCTGGCTGCGCATCGGTCCCCACATGATCTATGGGGTGTTTGAAACAGGGCGGAGTCAAGAGGATAAAATCAGCGCCGTCCATTTTGTCCGGTTTCGTGTTCCGGATCGGGCGAAGGCGGACTTGAGAAATCTCCAGGCGCGGGTAGATATGGGAATCAGCCATCCCAACTATCGGGCCATCGCTGCGATTCCCGAGGACATGCGGTTCGCCCTCTTGAACGACCTCGAGTGATCCCAGCGCGATGCTGGTCCCTCCGCGGAGACTCTTCTCTATCTCTCGTGTATGTCGGTACGGGACAGGCTCTCATTCCAATCCGCATTAATCTCGCGCCGAAACCTATTGAAGGACCAATTTTGAGCCGGCTATCGGTATGCGTCACATGACCGGCTGATGTCCTTCCGGAGACGCCTTCGATCTATCCGACCCAGTTTCACTCAACGTATAGGGGGACCGGACGAGAAGGTTTACGATCTTACTCTAGGAGGAACCGACAAGAGGGCGGACCGCCGCCACGGCGAGGTCGGTCCAGTGCGCGAGGTCGGTGCCGACCACATGGCCCCGATGAATGAAGCACCAGGCCGTGCGCGTCGGATTATATTGGTAAAACAGATGGTACTCGCCGTCGAGCTGCACCAGACCGTTGGGGTCGTTCAGCCAATTGGCCGGGGCGGTGAAGTGATAACTGGGGCGGGCGTCGAGTCCTGCCTGCGAATCTAAAGAATAGGAGCTACAACTGGTTCTGAAGGCTAGCGCAGGTAAAATATTGATGATGGACATGTTAAAACAGCGTGCTGATTTCAGGAACGACATCGTGAGAGGAAACTCTGCTTGTGAAGACTGATGCTGTCGGTCTCGCGGTGATCGGAGCCGGAGCGGCGGGCCTGGCTGCGGCGATCGTGGCGGCTGAAACCATGGCGGAGCGTGGAGGCTTAACAAGAGTTCTGCTGCTCGACGGAGCGAAACACATCGGCGCCAAGATTCTGATCTCCGGCGGCGGACGCTGCAATGTCACTCATGACGTCGTGACACCGAAGGATTTTTTCGGCAATCGACACATCATCCGCAATGTGCTGGCCGCCTTTCCGGTCGAACAGACCGTGAAGTGGTTTGCCTCGATGGGCATCGAGTTGAAGCGGGAAGAAACCGGCAAGCTCTTTCCGGTCACCGACAAGGCCCGGACCGTCCTCAATGCGCTGATCGATCGTGCGCGACAGGCCGGCGTCGAGCTCTGTGCGGATCATCGGGTGAGCGAGGTGTCCGTGACGACATCCGGGTTCGAGGTGCGCCACCGGCATGGGACCCTGAATGCGGCCCATCTCATTTTGGCTACCGGGGGCCGTTCGCTGCCCAAAACGGGAAGCGACGGGTTGGGCTATCAACTGGCCCGTTCATTGGGCCACGAGGTCACGCCGACTGTTCCTGCGCTGGTTCCGTTCCTGCTCGACCGCACGATGTTCCATGCTTCGCTCTCCGGCCTGTCCCAGGAGGTCGAACTGAAAACCGTCGTCGCCGGCCAGGAAGTCGATCGACGAACCGGGAGCCTCCTCTGGACTCATTTCGGCATCAGCGGTCCGGTCGTGATGGATGCCAGCCGCTTCTGGACGCTGGCCGCCGAGCGGGGCGAGATCATGGATCTCTACGGCAACTTTCTTCCGGACCGGACGGCGGAACAAGTCCACGCGTGGTTCGCCTCAGAAGCGGCCGCACATCCCAGGCGCTCGTTGGCGAGGACGCTCGCGACGCTGCTGCCGGAGCGCTTCGCCGCAGCGCTCTGCGCTCACCTTTCATGTGATCCGCAGAAGGCCATGGCGCAGGTGCCGCGCAAAGACCGGGACCGGTTGCGTGATGCCCTCACGAAGTTCCGGTTTCCCGTCGAGCGGGATCGCGGATGGAATTACGCGGAAGTCACGGCCGGCGGCGTGCCGCTCGAAGAAATCAACTTCCGCACGATGGAATCAAAACGGATGCCGGGTTTGTATCTGGTCGGCGAAATCCTCGACTGCGACGGCCGCATCGGCGGCTTCAACTTCCAATGGGCCTGGGCGACGGGATTTGTGGCCGGCCGCGCGGCGGGAGGCTGTAAGTCATGAACGACATCTCCACGTCTAGGCGATTCGTCTAGCGAGTGGATGATTTCTAGGAGGGGAAAGAGTATTCTCCCGTCGCATAAATTCAAGTGGGCATCCTGGCGAAAGAGAAGGGGACAGAAGGACTGCGGTTGTCAATCATTGGCGGAGAACAATAGCATGTCGCCCCAACGCTATTCTGTCACCCCCCATCCTATCGAAACACTCCTCACGTGGGTCAAGTCCGGTGAGATCGCCATTCCTGAAATCCAACGTCCCTTCGTTTGGGAAGCATCGAAAGTTCGCAACCTGCTCGACTCACTCTATCAGGGCTATCCGGTTGGCTACCTTATCGCCTGGCGTAATCCGACGATAAAGCTCAAGGACGGAACCTCTTCCGCCGGCAAGCGGATTCTCATCGACGGGCAACAGCGTGTGACGGCGCTCATGGCAGCCATTCTTGGCCGGGAGGTGCTGACCAAGGACTACGAAACAGTGCGCATCCGCATAGCGTTCAATCCACAAGAGGAGAAATTCGAGGTTGCGAACCCGGCCATTCGTAAGAATACCGCCTGGCTTGAGGATATCGCGGAGGTGTTTGCTCCGGACGCCAGCCTTGCCGAGTTGACGGATTGCTATGCCGAAAAGAATCCAACAGCCGACCGCAAACGAGTGTCACGCGTGCTTGAGAAGCTGCGCAAGATCATCAACAACCATGTCGGAATCATCGAACTAGCCGACGATCTCGACATCGAGACCGTCACCGAGATTTTTATTCGAGTCAACTCAGCCGGCGCAGAACTCAGCCAGGCCGATTTCGCCATGTCGAAGATTGCTGCAAATGAAACGTATGGCGGAAATCTCTTGCGCAAGGCCATCGACTATTTTTGCCATTTGGCTGTCGCGCCAGAGTTTCTCGCGCGAATCGAAAAGGGGGATAAGACTTTTGCAGCTTCGGAGTTTTTTCCACAAATGCGTTGGCTAAGGGATGTCAACGATGACATTTATGACCCAACCTATACGGACATGCTTCGTGTGGCGTTTACCTCAGAGTTTCGCCGCGGCAAACTGCAAGACTTGGTCGCGCTTCTCTCCGGTCGCAACTTCGAGACAAAGCAGTACGAGGAGACCATTGCCGAGGCATCATTCGCTCGCCTGAAGCAGGGGATCCTCGACTTCATCAACAAGACACACTTCGACCGCATCACGATGATCTTGCGCTCCGCTGGCTTCGCGACGAGCGACCTCATCGGCGGGCGTAACGCCGTGAACTTCGCTTATATCTTGTACTTACGAGGACGAGCTGAAAAGGTACCTCCTGCCAATCTTGAACGGCTCGTACGTCGCTGGTATGCGATGTCTATTCTCCGTGGCCGATACGCCGGTAGTCCGGAGACCGCCTTCGACCTGGATATTCGTCAGGTTGACGCGCACGGGCTGATGAAATACGCCGAATCGGTGATCGAAGCTGAGTTGCCGGACAGTTATTGGACCGGAATGTTGCCCCAACTAATGGATACATCTTCGGGGAACAGCCCTTATTTCCTTGCCTACCAAGCGGCGCAAGTGAAGCTAGGTGACCGCGGCTTTCTTTCTCGAGACATCACCGTGCTCAACCTGCTCATGAATCGTAGCGATGTACATCATGTGTACCCTCGGAATTATCTCAAGAAACAAGGGCTGTCGAAGGGCCGCTACAACCAGATCGCGAACTTTGTTTTGGCACAAAGCGAAATCAATATTGCCATTGGGGACAAGGCGCCCGAGGTCTATTTCAAAGAGTTAGCCGATCAGTGCGCCGGCGGCAAGAAAAAGTATGGTGGCATCACGAATGCGGACGAACTTAGAGCCAATCTGCGTATGAGCTGCCTGCCCGAATCGTTATTAGAAGGCAAAACTCCACCATACGATGATTTCCTGGAGCAACGACGGAAGCTGATGGCGCAGAAGATCAAGACCTGGTTCGAGACACTGTGAGACGAGTCTGAAACTTATCCTGCTGGGACTATACGACCCGACGTACCGTCCCACCACCGGGCAAAATCGCTATCAAAGTCATCAACCACTACGGCCTTATGGCAAAAGCACGAGGCTGATATTAAGAAACTTCCAGCTGCTGACAAGGCCCGCTTTTTTTTGCGCTTATTCAGGCGAGCGGTACGCCTTCGGCGCATCAGCTGGACCTGCCGGAACGAATCGTTGAAAAGAAGGACGGCATCCCGAGGAAAAAACATCTGTACTGCGACGCACACGGCGACTTTTATACCGATCTCAACAAGTGGGAAGCCGTGCTGCGTGATGAAGCGATGAAAGGAAAGGGGTTTATTGGTTGGCTCCGCAACCTTCCGCGACGGGATTGGGCGCTATGCATTCCATATGAGACGGGCGGTATAAAGCCCTTTTACCCCGACGTAATCATCGTACGTAAGAAAGCACAAGATTTCGAAGTGGACATCATTGAACCACACGATGACGGTCGAGCGGACAATTTGGCAAAGGACAACGGTCTGGCGACCTTTGCCGATTAGCAC
>CAZOHW010000034.1:0-18284 GCA_964579525.1 uncultured Nitrospira sp.
AAATAGACCCGGATTAGACCATAGATCGCGGTCTTAATCATGACACCAGACATCACAGCTGAGACATGCGACGGTGCCACCGGATGCGCATAGGGCAACCAGACATGGAGCGGTACAATTCCGGCCTTCGTGCCGAACCCGATTAAAGCCATCAGAAACACGAGGGTTTTCATACCCTCGGGCATGGACTGCCCTGGATGCCGGAAGTCTTCAAAGGAGAACGATCCTGCACTCTGGAAGAAAATCAGGAATGTCACGACAATGAATGCGGTTCCGACATGCGTCATGATGAGGTAGAACAATCCCGCGTATCGCACTTCCGCCTTTTCATGGTCAGTGACCACGAGAAAATAGGACAGCAGCGACATGAGTTCCCAGGCGAGCAGAAAGAAAAACCCATTGTCCGCCAGGACGACGAACGTCATAGCGAGGAGATACGCGTTAAAGAGCGCTCCGAGCGTGGCGGTCGATGCGTGCCCCTCTAAATGCCGCACGTATCCAATGGCATAGATCGACGCGGCAAGGCCCACAACGGAAATGGTGAAGATAAAGAATGCCGCGAGTGGATCGAGACGAATCGCCAAGGTGAGCAATGGGATTGTGGAGACGAGTGAGCCTGTGACCGGTTCTGAAGACGTGAGGCCAAGAAGCCCAAGCGCAACACCTGCACTGGTCGCCACGATGGCGGCGACATTGGTCGTGAGACGTTGAGATTCAGGATGTCCCGGCAGACAGAGGGGAAGCAGTATTCCGGCCACATATCCGCCGAGAAGGATCCATAACAGATTCAGCATGCGATCACTTGACCACGGGTCCTACGTCTCAAGCTCCTACAATAACATGTGCGACGGTTATTAACAGTGCGATGACCAATACCGTGTAGCACGTCGTTTTCCAAGTTTGCCATGCCTGCGTTTCATGGTTTTTCACGATCAGCCTCCCCCTTACTTAGATCTAGACTTGTGTAGTGAGTAAGTTCGACTCCATTCGGCTTTCTGCTCCCAAAACGCTGTTCGGTCTTTAGTCCTCCCATGTGTGGGCCATTGGCTCGATCTCTCTCTTCTGTCCCTCCGTCACACGATGCCGCACGTAGTCGTGTTTCAATACTTTGTTCGCGCAGAGCTGCCCTATCTCAGATTGAACGGTTCGCCAGCCACGCCTGTCGGAGGTACGCTCGCAATAGCAAGAATCGGGTAAGGTGGTGAGACTGTAGCACTCCGTCCAATACGTGATTTCTTCGTAACGCCAGGCGCGTGTGACCGTTCCTGTGATAATAGGGGGTGTGGTACTCAGGAGAGATCGTATGGCGTTCCTCTTCTTGTAAAAATTGGTTTAAGAGCATGTACTTTATAGACATTACGAAGGCCGGCCTCGTTTCTGACGACGTACCGACTCCACGATCCGTTGAATCGTATCGGCGGTGAGGTCTCTGATGGTGAGATGCGCTTCGTCGTCGCCGCTGAAGGTACAGAGCGCGATCGTAAAACAGTCGCTTCCGCCGCGAATGATCTTCAGAGCGATGTTCGACTGATGGCAATGCACGCCGACAAAGAGACAGACGTCGATCTTGTTTTTCCAAATGGTCAGGTTCGGATGGTTCGGGTTGATCTCCTTTTCGGGGACGATCTTCGGATACTTCGGACGATAGTCTGCCATCGGAATAAGCTTGGCCGGAACGGCTTCCGCCAATGCTTTGACCACGCGTGACTCGCGAATTGCCTGCTCGTTCCAGCCCCACAGTACCAGAGGACCGGGGAAGATCGTCGGATTCTTGGCCTGGATCAGCCGACGCGCCGCTTCATCAATGGCTGCTTGCTCCGGCACCCGTTTCCCCATGACCAGCCCCTCGCCTTTCGATGGACCAATTACGCCTCGCGCTGAAACCGAGGGAGGTAGATAGCCTTCGGGACCGAGGGGCATTTCATACGGTGTCATCTCTTTAACTCCTTTCCATCGTAGATTATTAAGTTCCCAATCCTTCTCTAAGAAAAATATCCATCGGCGTGAGCGAGTGACCTGGCTCCGGGGCCAGCACGGCCGGCTCGAAGGAGAACGCCCTGCGCAGTCGGTTCCAATATTTCTGCGTCTGCCCCGACTCGACAATGACGATCCGACCGACGCTTTTGGCAAATGCCTCCATGGCTTCTGATTGGAATGGTACGATCTGCTTTGGATAGAGTCCCGCCACTCGGAGTCCGAAACTCCGACAGAGGGCTACGGCCTCCCGCACCACGCCCTGCGCCGCTCCCCAGGCGACAAAGCCTATCTCCGCCTCGAGGTCTCCATCTCGTTCAACCATCGCATCGACTCCGGTCCAGTGGGAGGGGGCATCGGTGCCGTTCACGATCGCGTTCCGGTGGCACATCATGTCCCCCACGGCGTCCACCAGGACGCTTTGGTGGCGGCGTGCGATCGTGTCCTCGACCAAGACGGCGACACCATCGCTCACTCCCCTACGAACAAGATTGTGGCCCGTGAGGACCAGGTTAAAGGCATCGGGCATGTCGGCGGCCACGAAGACAAGGGGCGCCTTGGATCCTTTCAAACAGGAGGCTATCTCACAATCATTTTCTCGAAGCACCGTCAGGACCTTGCCCGCTGGCCCTCGATAGACTTGGACGCCCGGATGGCCCTCGTTTCCCAACACCGATGCCATGGACCCGGCAATGTCCAGATGTTTGGCGGTCCATTGCCCTGGCGAGGCGAGGAGTTCCGCTTTGCAAGCCATTCGACAGTCGCAGGCGCTGACTGCGTAACCCAGCAGGATCGCTTGTTCGGGAGTCCACAGCATCGCTCTTGATGAGGCCGCCTTGGTCAATGGCAGGGAGTAGGCATCGCGTTTCTCGATATCATGACGGGCATAGTCGTGCCCCGCTGCGAACGATCGTGGAGCAGAGAGCGACGGGCTCCAGCGACAGAGCGTTGTTTCCGGAATGCCGAGCAAGTAAAGGAGTGCACCCAGCGCGGCAAGTCCCTTGCCGATTGATCCTTCTCCATTCCGAAGGCACAGGTCCATCAAGGGAACGGGGTAGGCGATTACTCCGTCCGGCAAGATTGGGCGTGGCCCTTTGTCAGATGCAGGCTCCCATAGCACCAGGCTGCCAGGCTGAAGTTCAAAGTCCCGACAATCGGGGGCGGTACGGCCCAGGTGAACGAGCACGTCACAACCGTGTCCCATCGAGTAGACGGAACGGGTGGCAAGTCGAATATCGAGGACACACTCGCCGAACTCACCGTTGAGCCGACTCTGCTGCGTCATGACCGAGAGCCCTTTCTGGATCAGGGATTGCGCAACAAACATCCAGTCTTTTACGAGTCCCGATGCAGGAGAGCCTACAATTTTGATGATGAGGTCGACGTCTTGATCAGGACGAACCGGCAACCACGCTGTGAAGGGGGCCATGTCGATTACTTTCCTCCTACACACGATAGGTGCGCTGTATGCGGTTCAACCCTGAGACACTGAGCCAATGGACACGATATCCATTGAGAAAAAAATGATCGTACACCGCCGAAAGAAAAGCCTGTCCGTCGCGAGGAGTCACGAGCTGGCCCGCCCAGTTCCGCAGTCCACGGTGCAACGTTTGTCGCAATCCTGCGTGAGTCGTTGCGATTGCCCCGGTGGAGAGATCCAACCAGACGAGTGCCGTGACGCCTCGTGGGTATTGCACGACAATGATATCGGCATGTTCTGACATTCCGCTCTCCTTTCCCGGTCGGGCTATTTTTCCCTCTTTGTCACCTTCTTCTTTCTATTCCGGCTCGATGCGCGCTTGTTCGTCTTCTTTGCTGTTGCGTTACGTCGTGTTGCCATAGATCCCTCCTCCTTTGGTTATTGGTGATCCTAATGCTTGATCGATAGGTCAGACATCTGGCTCGGAGCAGCTGAGCTGATTAGGTCAGACTGCAGGAACAGCCGGACATTCGCGTCGAATCTCCTTCCTCAATCGATGTGGTCTACAGACCCCGACCATCGGCTCTGGTATTTTCACCACTTGGACTGCAGGGGACGTCCAGACCCCGGCCCGCAACGCGCCACTCCCTCCCTGGCTTTCAGATGGTTCTGATCGTGGGCAAGGACCGTCTTCCAATGAACCAGGGCCTCTTCGTACTGCTCGACTCGCTCGAGCAACGTAGCCAATTCGCATCGCGTCTGAACATCGGTAGGACAGAGCGTCAGCGTGTGTTGCAATTGCGCAAGACGCGCGAGCCAATCATTACTCAATTGATGAGCTCCACTGGTTCCAGCTTGGAATGAGTCTCTCTCCTCGCTCGTCATGCCTCGCCTCCTGTCCCATCGTGCTCATCTCCTAAGAAACGGCAACTGCGTCTGGCTGGACGTAGACTGTCTCGGCCTCGAGAAAACCGTTGCGTCCGCATTGGTATGTGACCTCTACGGATTCCCCCTCTCTCAAACTCGATAGAGCGACTGGTTCAATTCCTCTCGCCACGATCGTCTGCGAGTCGATCACGGCGCGGATGCGAATCGTTATGCCACCCAACAGGACGGTTCTTACCTGGACCCACTGGTCACCGGCACCGTCGTGGTGGATAGACTCGATCGTGCCCCATACCGTTGACATCATTCTCCTCACCTACGTGCTTCGATCGGGATGCCCATCCGCTGCCGACAGCGAGCCGAGCCTTCTCGCGCCTTGAGATGGTTGGGATCGAACAAAAGCACCGCGTTCCAATGGAGTACTGCCACGTCGTACTGATTGAGTTGCTCGAACATGGTGGCCAGCGTGCATCGCACCACGATGTCCGAGGGGCAGCGTACGAGCGAGTCCGTCAGTTGTCGGAATTGCGGGACCCAGTCTTGATTCGGTAGATGTCTTGCACCGTCCTCTCGGTCCGGCAAGTCGCCATTTGTGAGGCTCATATTTCGATCCCTCCTGGGGAGTGTCAGCACCAGGCTTCAGTAGGAGAGAGGCCACGGGGTGACCCGCTCGACTCCTCCGTTGGCGTGGCTCTGTGTGCCGGTCAGGCGCACGGTTTTCCCGTCTTTCGGCATGTCGATTCCCAGGTCTTTCCGGACAGTCTTGAAGATCTCGATGATATGGTTCATCTGTTTCACATCCAGGTCCTGTACGCTGAGCATCGCGTCCTCATGGATGTCATGACAAAACGCAATGGTGAGGCAATTCGTCCCAGCTCGGACCATCCGCAGCGCAAGGTTGGCATAGTGACAATGAATACCGATGAACAACGCCACCTCGATTTTGTTTCCCCAAATCGTCAAATTGGGATGATTGGGATTGATCCCCTCTTCGGGATCAATCTTGGGATATTTCGGTCGGTAGTCCGGCATGGGAATGATCATGACGTTCGGGATTTCCGCAGCAAGCCGCAATAAGGCCTGTCCTTTCCCAATCCACTCAGGATGCCAGGCCCACAGGTATAGGGGACCCGGAAAGATGGTGGGATTCTTCCGAGTGTACAGTTGCCTCGCAGCCTCGGCGATGACTTCATCAGCCGGTGCATGCTGCCCATAGCTCAACCCGAACCCGGAGTCGGGATGGGTCACACCAAGTTCCATGGCCGACGGCGGATGGAATCCGGCCGGGCCAACATCGATGATTCGCTCACGTCTTACTGCATTCAAGGGGCTCATGCGGAGTTCCTTTCTGCTCATTTGCCGCTGTCGTTTGGCTAACGGGAGGATCGACTCGGGGCTGACCATGACGCCTCGTCTGCCTGTGCATGGGCCGTGCTGAGGTCTGTCTCCGCGAGATTGACCCTAAACGTGACGCTGTGCATATTAAGTGCCGCGAGCAGCGAACAGACCAGGAAGCCGATTTATTGCAGGGTTTCAGCGGGATGCTCAGAACCAAGGTATGGTCGGATTCACGAAACGAGAGTGGCAAGCCCGTCATGTGCAAGATCTGCAGGCTGTACTGCTTCAACTAACGGGTGACACTCCGATGTCCTGGTGATAGATCAAAGAGATACACCTATCGTACAAGTTACAGCCACCTGCAAGAATTGCATGTCGAACAGGAAATGAGACAAACGTGTGAGGTGCCGTCGATACGTTCAGGGAATTGCTACTCGCGAATCCCGTATTCCTTAATCTTGTACTGAAGCGACCTCAGGCTGATACCAAGCAGGTTGGCAGCTTTTTCGCGGTGGTTGGTGACTTCTGAGAGGGTCCGACGAATAACTTCTTTCTCGATTTCTTCTAAGGGACTTCCGAGAGTGATGAGCATGGTCCGAAGGTCTTCTTTGCTGGCCTGAATCTCATCTGGTAAATGGTGGGGCTGGATGATCTCCTCGCGCACGGTCACGACCAGTCGTTCGAGGAGGTTGCGGAGTTGCCGGATATTTCCCGGCCAGGCATACAGCCGTAAGAGTCGCATTGCTTCTCGTGAGACTCCTTTCGGCGCTCGTTGATGCTGCGTACAAAATTCAGGCAGGAAGGTCTCAACGAGGAGGGGAATGTCCTCTCCACGCTCGCGCAGCGGCGGGAGTTTGATAGGGACAACATTGAGCCGATAGAAGAGATCGTCCCGAAAACCGCCCTGTTTGACGGCCTCCACCAAGTTTCGGTTGGTGGCAGCAATGATTCGAGCATCCACCTTCACGACCTTGGTTCCACCCAGACGGCGGAATTCCTTGGTCTCCAGAACCCGAAGAAAGTCGACTTGGGATTTTAATGAGAGTTCACCAACTTCATCGAGCAACAGCGTGCCGCCATCGGCCAGCTCGAACCGTCCGGCCTTGGTCGTCATCGCGCCGGTAAAGGCGCCTTTCTCATATCCGAATAACTCGCTTTCGAAAAGATTCTCCGGCAAGGCTCCACAATTCATGGTAATGAATGGACCATCGGCTCTCGGGCTCTTATGATGGATGGCTCTCGCAATGAGCTCTTTGCCAGTTCCGCTTTCCCCTGTGAGCAAGACGGTCACTTCGCTGTCCGCGACCATTTCTACGACGCGATAGACGCCCTGCATGGGTTCACTTTGGCTGACCATGTGATCGAAACGAGTTCTCGTCTCAAGACGGTCGCGGAGTTGCTTGTTCTCAGAGGTGAGCGTGTGGCGCTCTAGCGCTCTCTCCACGACTACTCCAAAACGCTCGCGATCGATCGGTTTGGTCAGATAGTCGTACGCGCCCAGTCGCATCGCTTCGACTGCCGTATCGATGGATCCAAAGGCCGTCATGACCACGACTTCTGTCTCGGACCATTTGTGTTTCAGCCGACGCAGAAACTCTAGACCGCCCATCCCTGGCATCCGAAGGTCAGTGATCACAAGATCCATCCGCGTTTCTTCAAGATACTGCACGGCTTCTTCTCCCGTGCCTACCCCGTAAACCCGGTAGCCCTTCTTCTCCAACATGGTGACTAGGGCGTTGCGAATATTGACCTCGTCGTCCACAACGAGAATAAGAGAGGCCTGAATCATGATCGCACACCGATCCTCTGAGGCTCATGTATAGTCACGGGGAACTGCATCACTACCGTCGTTCCACTTCCGGGCACACTCGATACCTGAATCGTGCCGCCATGATCCTGCATAATCCGGTACGCAATGGCAAGGCCAAGTCCCGTACCGCTCGGCTTAGTCGTGTAGAAAGGCTCAAACAGGTGGGAGAGCTGCTCCTTCGTGATCCCGACGCCGCTGTCCTTCACCGTGATCTCAACCAAGGGTTTCCCTTCGTTCTCCCGTTGCACCGCTGAAATCTGACAGAGTCCGCCGTTCGACATGGCATGAAACGCGTTGACGATGATGTTGATCAAGACCTGGCTGATCTGAGTCGCATCGCCCAGCACAGGCGGTAATTGTTTATCCATCACTCGTTCGAGTCGAATTCCCCGTTCCTCTGCTTCGAAGTGCATCAATGTCATGATGTGGTCGATCAGTGCCTGGACGTCTACCTCATGCAAACCCACAGATCCCGGGCGAGCAAATTTCAAAAAGTTATCGAGAATCCCTGAGAGACGGCGGCACTCAACGTTCACGACACGGAGGTACCGTGCCCCCGGTTCTGCCAGTGTTCCGCTCTCCTTGAGTGCTTCTTCCAGCAGATGGAGATTGAGGTCCATGGCGCTCAAGGGATTCCGCAGTTCGTGTGCGACTCCCGCAGAGAGGGTATGCAACGCGGCCAGCTTCTCCGCCATACGGACACGTCGTTCGAGCCCGAGCCACCCTGTAACGTCCTGCACCTGCAGGATCACTCCCGCCAGCTTCTTATCGTCCCCCATGAGCTCCGCCGTGCTCACGCGGATGGTGCGCTCGGTCCCATCTGCGCTCTGGTAAGGTAAATCCTGAAGACTAACATGCTGATTAGTCCGGAGCGCTCCATCGAGTACGGTGCGGATCGTTTCACCTGACGAGAATATGGTTTCGTACGAGTTCCCAAGCAGCTCGGTCCCCATTCGCTTCAACACCACTTCCGCGGTTGGGTTTACGGCGGTGATGATACCGTTCCGGTCCAGGGTTAGGACACCTGTTGGAATGCTCTGAAGGATATTTCTGGCGAGCCCCTTCACCGCTTCAAGCTTACTTCTGGTACTCTCATAATGGAGAGAGGCGACAACCGACACAATTCCGAATGCACTCACGAGAAACATGAGGATGGTATAGGCAATGAGGTTGCGGCGTGACTCCCAGAGTGCGGGGAACAGCTCCGTGGACAGTGGCTTGTCTTGTATGGTGCCCTGAAGTATCAGCTTCTCCTTCTCCAAACTGATCAGGAGGATACTGGCAACGACCATGGCGAGAACCGCGAGCACTGCGGCAATGAGAGGATAGGGAATGCGACGAGAGAGGGAGGTTTGAGGACTCGGTCTAAACATGGTAATGGCTCACGATGGTCTCCATGCTATCACGGAGCTCGAGCCAAAGACATTTGCAAGGTACCGTCGAAGATCGACTGTGGAGTCTGGGTAACGACGCCACGAGTTTCTCTTGGACGATCGGAGCAACGCATTTCCCCTTCATGGAGACCCCCGCTCAGCTGGACGCAGGGCCAATCCGAATATTGCGAGACAAGAGAAAGCGGCTCCGGCGTAGAAGGTGACTGATGCGCCAAATTGATCCCATAGAAGCCCAGCAAGAACACTCGCAATGAGTACGGCAAGCCCGCTCGCCAAGTTGAACAAGCCGTAGGCCGTCCCACGCAGCTCAGCCGGGGCCGTGTCGGCAATCATCGTGGCGAGGAGGCCTTGTGTCATGCCCATATGCAGGCCCCACAGACACACACCCATGAGTATGACTCCCCAATGATCGTGCATAGCCAGCACAAGGTCAGCCACGATTAAAACGAGCAGACCCAGCACGAGTAATTTCGTGTGGCTCATGCGGTCAGAGAGTCTGCCGAAGGGATAGGCTGAACCGGCATAGACGAGATTCATCGCGACCATGACGAGTGGAGTCAGCGCGAGGGGAATGCCTCCCTGTTGTGCACGAAGCACGAGAAAGGCTTCACTGAATCGTGCCAGAGTGAAGACCGCTCCGATGCCGACGACCCACCAATAGGTCGGCCCCAAGCGGGCAAGATTCTCCCGCCGGATGGGGTTGACATGGCCGCGATCCTGTCGAGTCGCCGATTCCTGAACACCGAACGACAAGAGCGCAACCGACAGGATACCGGGAATCACAGCTACCCAGAACACCGCCCGGAAGTCATCGGCCCACAGCCACATCAAACCAGCCGCTAAGAGTGGACCGAGGAAGGCTCCTACCGTATCCAGTGTCTGTCGCAGTCCGAAGGCCGCGCCACGAAGGTGAGGCGAGGCAATGTCGGCGACGAGGGCATCTCGAGGTGCGCCGCGGATGCCTTTACCGACTCGATCCAGGAGACGAGCGGCGAGGACCATCCCGAGGCTTGAGGCCATGGCAAACAACGGCTTCGTCATGGCTCCCAGGGTGTATCCGAACACAGCCAGCGCTTTTCTCTTCCCAAGGTAGTCGCTGAGCGTGCCGGAAAAGACTTTCACCATCAGCGCAAGGGACTCGGCCAAGCCTTCGACAATTCCCACTGCGGTAGTACTGGTTCCGAGGACTGTCACCATAAACAAGGGGAGGAGGCTGTGAATCATTTCCGATGAGATATCCATGAAGAGGCTGACGAATCCGAGAATCCAGATTCCAGTCGGGAGGTGCTGGTTAGTGTGGTGTGACGACATGGGCGGGGTCATATGAGTGTGTTTGAACGAGTGGCCGCAGACATGACATAGAATGCGATGAACAAGCAACCGCGTCGTAATTGATGCGTCTATCCACTTGTGGTAACTTTATCGAGGGTCATGCAATTCGAAAGAAACATACGTTCCTGGTCTCGCGTGGTTGTCTTGAGCTGGGTGTCCCTTTGGATGCTCGCCGCATCCTTGTTCCATATTCATCCTGAGGCCGATCACCGGCATGGAGAAATTGGGCATGTTCATGGGGGGACTGTCCACACAGTCATGTCGCGCGATCTCGATTGTGAGGTCGAAAGCCATGGGCAGTTTGCCCCTGAGTCACAGGACGCTGCTACGACTGTAACCGGATTGGGCCATCGGCATCTCGAGATCGAGTTCTCATTTCTAGCTGATTCAGCCGATCGTAAAGTACTCAACCCCTGCTTAATCCAGGCCCATGCGTTCGTATCGGCCGAGGCGTTGAACCCTGAACTCCGCGTCTCGCGTGCGCGACAGACCGCTGCCACTTTTTCTTCAATACGATTGATTCACGATTGTCCCTTCCGCGGTCCTCCTGATTTTCCCGCATAGACGTCAGATACGTTCGCATTACATATGCATAGCTAAAAATACGCCTTGGACGGGAAGTCACTGGCGGTAGGAGTCTTGCCATGATGGTCTCTCTTTTACCGGCATGCGCTGTACGGCTCGCCATAGCCGTTGTGTTTGTGATTGCGTCTGTCTCGTGTCAGCAGACACAAGATGAGGCCCAGAAGTCGACGCCTCATGCTAACCAACCATTGGTTCAATCCGGTGTGATCGAATTGCCGGAGGGGAATCCGATATTGGCACAGCTTCATACGGAGGGAGTGGGGTTCCACCCCATTCGGATGTTGCTGAAAGCGCAAGGGGGTAAGATTTTGCCCAACGAGAATCGATTGGCCCATCTTGGCCCACGCGTTCCAGGGCGCATTGTGGCCGTGTATGCCAATCTTGGAGATCGGGTGGAATCCGGCCATCGGCTGCTCTTGCTCGATAGCCCCGCGTTTGGCGAAGCTCAATTGGAATATCGCAAGAGACGGACAGCCATGAGGGTTGCGGAAAAGGCGTTTGAACGGGCCAAAGCGCTCTCGGCTGAAGGCGCAATCGGGATCAGCGAGTATCAGCGGCGTGAAGCTGAGCATGAAAATACCAAGGCTGAGCTTTACGAAGCTGAAGAAAAGCTTCATCTTCTCGGGATGGCGGAACGGGAAATCGAGCGGCTGGCTGTTGAAAAGCTGCCCCATGCCGAGGTGGCCCAGGTATTTCTCCGAGCGCCATTTTCGGGTGAAATCATCGAGCGGAATGCGACGGTCGGCGAGGTGATCGATCCGAGTAAGACCGTTTTCACGGTGGCAGATCTCTCTACCGTATGGGTTCGGGCTGATTTTCCCGAACAGCAAATTGGGAAGCTGAAACTTGGTCTTGCCGTGGAGGTTCGCGTCCCGGCTTATCCGGAGACGGTGTTCCAGGGTGTCATCAGCTATATCGGCGCGATGATCGATCCGGCGACCAGGACTGTCACGGCACGTTTTCAAATTCCCAATCCCGACCGTCGCTTACGTCCGGAAATGTTTGCCGAGGTAACGGTGCTGACAGAGGAGCAATCGGTCTTGGCCGTTCCGCGCGCAGCCCTGCAGCAGGTCGGCGGTCGGACCATGGTCTTTGTGACGCGAGGCCCACATCGGTTTGAATTATATGATGTGAAGATTGGGGCGTCATCGAACGACTATGTTGAGATCACAGCCGGGTTGAAGGAAGGTGATGAGGTTGTGACGGAAGGCAGTTATGCGCTGAAGTCCGAAGCGCTCCGCGGGCAGCTCTCGTTGGGAGGCTCGTTATGATCGAATGGCTGATCCGCTCATCGTTGGAACAGCGGGTTATTGTGCTGCTTGCGGCAGCGGGATTGAGCGTGGGTGGTCTGTTCGCGTTCCGCTCTGTGCCGATCGATGCCTTTCCCGATGTGACGCCGGTCCAAGTCCAGGTCATCACCCGTGCCCCTTCCCTGGCCCCACCGGAGATTGAACGGCTCGTGACGTTTCCGCTTGAGATCGAATTGACTAATCTGCCCGGAAAGACAGAGCTCCGATCGGTCTCCCGGTTTGGGATTTCGGTGATCACCGTCGTATTTGAGGATGCCGTCGATATTTATTTCGCTAGACAACTGGTCTTGGAACGGCTGGTTCATGTCCGCTCTCAATTACCGCCGGGGGCTAACCCCGTGCTCGGGCCGGTGAGCACCGGGCTCAGCGAGGTCTTTATGTATCTCGTGGAGGGTCCATCCCAGAACCTTCAAGAACTCCGTACGCTCCACGACTGGGTGATTCGGCCGATGCTGCGGGCCGTACCGGGTCTCGCGGATGTCGACACCTTGGGCGGGCTGTCAAAGCAGTACCACATACTCGTGGATCCTGACCGCTTGACCAGCCTGGGCCTCGCATTGCGTCAAGTGCAAGCGGCTGTCATGGGAAATAACCAGAATGCCGGTGGCAGTTACATTGAGCGAGGCGGTGACAAATTGGTGATCTATGGCCAGGGGCTTGCGCGGTCAGCAGAGGATTTGGAGCACATTGTTGTGACGGCCCATCAGGGAACGCCGATCTACCTGCGGGATGTTGCACAGGTTCGCCTGGGTCATGCCGTTCGATTGGGAGGGGTGACACGCGACGGAGAAGGAGAGGTTCTCGAAGGCATTGCCGTCATGCTGCGAGGAGGAAACAGTCGGCAGGTTGTCTCCGCGGTGAAAGACAAGGTGGCGTTGATCAACCGATTGTTACCGGACCATGTCACGATCACCGCATTCTATGACCGTATCGAGTTGGTGACTCGAGCCTTGGAGACAGTTGAGCGAGCCTTGTTGGAGGGTGCCGCCGTGGTGGTGCTCGTCCTCTATCTGTTCCTTAGAAATCTTCGCGGCGCGCTCGTCGTAGCGCTCATGTTGCCGCTGGCGACATTGATGACGTTCTTGATCATGCAACGGGTCGGTCTGTCAGCTAATCTGATGTCGTTGGGTGGGCTGGCCATCTCTCTGGGGATGATCGTCGATGCCGCGATCGTGCAGGTGGAAAACGTCGAGCGTCATCTGAGCGAGCGATCCAAGGGGCAAATACCGCTCATGGCCGTATCGGATCGGCTTCCGTTGGTTCTTCGCGCCGTGCTGGAAGTGCGGAGGCCGAGCTTGTTTGGAGAACTGATTATTGCCCTCACCTTTATTCCACTGCTGACGCTCCAAGGCATCGAAGGCAAGATGTTTGGTCCATTGGCTCTGACGGTGGTGATTGTCTTGCTGAGTTCGCTCGTGCTTTCCATGACCGTTGTGCCGGTGTTGGCCGCCTTGCTCATGCGGCCTCGCGTTGCCATAGAAGGAGGGCGTCTTTTATCAGAGGGACGCAGACACTACCGGCAGTTCTTGGAGGGCGCCGTTCGTCGAACACCTGTCGTCGTGATGGCAGCATCCGGCGTACTCGCTGGAGGTCTGGCGTTGGTTCCCTTCATTGGTCGAGAGTTTGTGCCCATCATGGATGAAGGATCAATCGTGGTGAACCTGGTCCGGCTGCCGAGCATCGGCCTCAGCGAGTCGCTCAAGATTTCTGGACAGGTCGAGCGGCTTTTATTGGAGCTTCCGGATGTGCGCTCCGTGGTGTCCCGCACCGGTGCGAACGAATTGGGGACGGATCCCATGGGGATGGAGCTCAGCGACATGTATGTCTTGCTCAAGCCCGAATCAGAGTGGAAGGCACGCAGCAAACGTGAGATCGAAGACAAGGTCCGCCAGCGACTTGGGCAGGTGCCGGGCATTGCGTTCGGGCTGTCTCAGCCGATCTCGATGCGTGTGGATGAATTGGTCTCTGGAGTCCGGTCTCAGGTGGCGGTCAAGCTGTTCGGTGACGACCTTGACCTGTTACGGACAAAAGCTGAAGAGATCGCGCGGGTGTTACGGCAGGTGAAAGGGATATCCGATCTTCGAGTAGAGCAAGTCTCGGGTTTGTACTATTTGAAACTCGACATCAACCGATCCATGGTTGCCCGACATGGAATCAACGTGGCCGACATCACGGAGGTGATCGAAGCCATCGGTGCCGGGATCGGGGCTGGAGAAGTCTTTGAAGGACAACGACGGTTCCCGATCATGGTGCGATTGTCAGAAGACCGACGGGCCGATATCGAGTCAATCAAGGCGCTGTGGGTCACGGCGCCGAACGGCTCGCGGATTCCTCTGCGGGAGCTTGCCGACATTCAAATTGTGGAGGGGCCGGCCCAGATCAGTCGTGAGCAGGCCAGTCGTCGGATCGTGATCGAAGCCAATGTGATCGGGAGAGACCTGGTAGGTGCCGTGGAGGAGGCACGGACGGCGGTCTCCAGTCTGGTGCAGTTACCCTCCGGGTATTACGTCACGTGGGGAGGGCAGTTTGAGAATCAGCAACGGGCCATGACCCGTCTGACCATCGTTGTGCCCGTGGTCATTGCGCTCATTTTCCTTCTCCTATTCCTGACATTTGGGAATCTCAGGCAAGCGGCACTGGTTCTCCTGGCCATTCCCTTTGCCATGGTCGGCGGCCTGGTTGCGTTGCTGATTGGTGGACTCTATCTTTCCGTTCCGGCCTCCGTGGGGTTCATCGCGTTGTTCGGGGTCGCCGTGCTCAACGGGTTGGTGAAGATTGCCTATATTAACCAATTGCGACAACAAGGGATGCCTCTTGAGGAGGCGGTTCTGACCGGCATGGTGCTGCGACTTCGTCCGATCTTGATGACGGCGCTTGTGGCAGCTCTGGGACTCACACCGCTCCTCCTGGCGAGCGGACCTGGCTCCGAAATCCAGCGACCGCTCGCGACGGTCGTGATCGGAGGATTGGTATCATCCACTGCGCTTACGTTGATTGTGTTGCCAGTTTTGTATCGGTGGATCGAGCAACGTGTGGAGAGGAGCGTCGGCAATTCGCTCATACAGACCAGGACAGATGCCTCCCAGGCACCCAGGCCTACTTCATGACCACCTGTTAGACAGAGGCAGAACTGAGGAGCTACACTCACTTCACACAAGAAACTTCTGCGGTGAGGGAGGGATCCATGTCGCTTCCTGTGTCGCTCGGACTGTTCGTTCTTGCCGGTCTGTGTGAGATCGGCGGTGGGTATTTGGTATGGTTGGCGTTACGAGGAGGCTGGCATTGGGGAATCGGCGTCACCGGGGCGATGATTCTTATATTGTATGGCATCATTCCGACCTTCCAGCCGGCGCATTTCGGTCGAGTCTACGCGGCCTATGGTGGTATGTTCATCGCGCTTTCGTGTCTCTGGGGTTGGGGCGTCGATGGGGTAAAACCGGATCGGTATGATGTTATTGGAGCGGCCCTCTGCATAGTTGGAACGATCGTCATGATGTATGCTCCCAGGGGTTGATCGATTGGAGCGGGAACCGGTAGTCACTGATGGTATCAATCCCAGAACATGCGCTGTCAGAACGAATTATGCATGCGAATGCTGGTTCGACATGATAGGCTGGCGCACGGTACGCTGGTATTTACTAAAGCCATTTCTATGGGAAGGAGAATCGCGTCAGTGAAGTACATCGGGTTGTTGAAACGAGTCGTCTTCCTGGGTCTGTTGGGAGGCGTGGTGGTTCCAGCCTATGGAGAGGCTGGAACCAAACCGGTGGCGACGGCCAACAACTCTGATTTGCAGAATCAAGTGAAGGCAACCGCCAATAAAGTGATTCCAGCGGTGGTCAGTATTGCGTCGACGGTCATGGTGCGGGACCAAACGATTAGCGATGAGGCGCTGCCGTTTGGTCTCTTCAAAGAACCACCGACTCGCCGCCAATATGGCCAGGGGTCCGGGGTGATCGTATCATCGGATGGATACATCATTACGAACAACCATGTCGTGGCCGAGGCGGTCGATGTGGAAGTGGTGTTGGCTGATCGTCGTCAGTTCAAGGGCAAAGTCGTGGCTACTGATCCGAAAACTGATGTGGCGGTGGTAAAGATTCAGGGTACGAACCTTCCAACAGCGGTGTGGGGCAATTCCAGTCAACTGGCTGTAGGTGATTTTGTGTTGGCCATCGGCAATCCGCTTGGGTTGAGCCGAACGGTGACATTTGGCATCGTGAGCGCCGTTGGTCGCGCGGATGTCGGGGTCGCCGACTTCGAAGACTTCATTCAGACCGATGCGCCGATCAATCCGGGCAATTCGGGTGGTGCGTTGGTTAACATCCATGGAGAACTCGTGGGCATCAACACAGCCATCGCCAGCCCGACTGGAGGCAGTGTGGGCGTGGGGTTTGCGATTCCCAGCAATATGGCGCGTGCTGCCATGCAAAGTTTGATCAGGACCGGCCGTGTGGTCCGTGGGTTTCTTGGTGCGTCGATTCAAGATGTGAGTCCCTCCTTAGGGAAGATTTTCCATTTGCCGGATGTGAAAGGCGCGATTGTGACCGATGTGCAAGCGAAAGGATCGGCTGAACGGGCTGGCTTGAAGCGCGGCGATGTGGTGGTCCGGTTCGATGGACGTGAGATCATGGACAGCGGCCAGTTGCGGAACTTGATCGCGCAATCACCGATCGGGAGTAAACATCGTCTGGAGCTCGTCCGGGACGGAAAGGGTTATCAGACCGATTTAGTCATTCAGGAAGCCCCGCGCGAACGAGCGAAGAAAAGCCAGACTGCTGCATCGACTGCCTCAACCGCCCATCCACTGTCCGGTGTCGTCTTCGATGACGTGACGCCGCCCTTGGCTAGGCAGATGGATTTGCCGGTGAACAACGGCGTCGTCGTCACGGACAT
Organism: uncultured Nitrospira sp.; assembly: GCA_964579525.1. GTDB lineage: Bacteria > Nitrospirota > Nitrospiria > Nitrospirales > Nitrospiraceae > Nitrospira_D. Next base: position 16,945 of record CAZOHW010000034.1, read on the forward strand.
CGAAGAGGGCAGCTTAGCCGAGGTGTCTGGGTTACAGCCTGGTGATGTCGTGCTCGAACTGAACCGCCAACATATCGGCAGTTTTGCTATCCTCCAGCGCCTCGCCGATCCTTTGAAACCGACGGATCTTGCCCTTCTGCTCGTGAACCGCCAGGGGAATGTGATGTATATCCCGATACTGGGGGAATAAGCTTGCCGAGGGGGATAGAGACCTGTGAATCAATCCTCTACAGACTAGAGACTATAGGGTTCGATAATTCCTCACAGTTTCGTTCTCAATCGCGTCTCTCTGGTTGACGAAGAAGAACCACAAAACTGATGGGCTGGCGTCAGGTTATGGGAATATCCCATCACCCCGTCCGGTCATATCCTGCTTCATTTACGGCTCACGGCTCAATCCCTTGATCATTGGATCCGCACTCGGTGTCGATGGGACTCCCCCATACACGGCGCTACCATAGGGCGAATTCGTAGGTCCAGCCGATTCCTTCCGAAAGTAGTTGTCGGAGGGGTTGGGGCCATATCCACCTTGGTTGCCGGGTGAACTAAACTTATACTCTCCCGTCGTGTGGGCTTGGTTACCTGGTAGTGACCCCTGCGAGGAGGGCGCAGCGCCAGACTTTATGTCGGCGCCTGATGTCCCGGAATAACCACCATCAGCGTAACCATCAGCCACCTTGTGGATCAGCGACTCCAGCTCTGACCGATCGAACTGCGCCGAAGATTTCTGGCCTTGCGGTTGCTCATCACTCACATAAGCTGCTTTCGCCATCACCCCATTGAGATGGTTAATGGCGTTCCCCTGTCCCGCTTCGGCAAGACTCTGAGAATGGCTGGCTATTCCGGTTACGGTGAAGATCGCCAAGGCTGTCAATACATGTTTCTGTCTCATGACGTTCTCCTGTCTACACATCGTAAATGTAAACTGCCTGTTTCCATCGTGACATCATAGCACGATACTGTACGACTACAAGAGGGCGCAAGGTTGTCGAAGTGTTGGCTCTTCTCGAGGTAGCCAATGCCTCGGTGGCCGATACGTTGAGTTTTCTTATTGCGCAAGACGCCATCGTGCAGCAGCTAAGCGTCAGCGGCAACATATGGTATCAGCGTTGAAAAACAATAGGGCCGAGGTCCAGAGAGGACCTCGGCCCTGAGTCATTCTAGTTCCGGTCTGGTTATGGTGGAGCGGCAACGAGTTAGTTCGTCTGAAACACGGTTCGACGACGTTGCTGCCACCCATATAGGAAGACCGCGAGCAGGCCGCTCGCGAATAACATGACAAAAGAAGGCTCAGGTACCCCAGCCGCTTTACCTTTATAGTCAAACGTGCCGGTTTCTAG
>CAZOHW010000035.1:0-18118 GCA_964579525.1 uncultured Nitrospira sp.
GACACACAGGTCGCCCTCGATGTGCTGCACGGCGAAATGCCCGGCACGCCCGCGCCGGACGCCGTGCTGTTGGTCCTGGATTCCCTGCACCTGGACCGTCAACTCATGCTGGCTCCGCCGGTACTGGCGCTGGGATTGCCCACCCTTATCCTGCTGAACATGTCCGACCTGATGGAGGCGCGCGGCGGCGAGGTGGATTCGCTCGCCCTGGCCGGGGAACTGGGAGCGCCAGTCGCCAAGATCAGCGCCACCCGCGGCACCGGCCTTGACGCCATCCGTCATTTCCTGGGCCAGAAATCCGAACTGCAGCCGCCTCTTCAGTTGCCCGTTATGGGCAATGCCGCTTCCTACCGCCAATGGGCAAGCGGCGTCAGCACGCGCACCAACTATCGCGCACCGCTGTCTTCGGCTGTCAGCCGCAATCTGGACAATATCCTGCTACATCGCGTCTGGGGACCGCTGCTCTTTCTCGTCGTCGTTATCACGGTCTTCCAGATCGTCTTCTCTCTCGGCCAGCCGCTGAGCAACGGCCTCCAAACGCTGCTCGACGCGATGGGCGTATACGCCAGCGCCTGGCTGCCCGCCGGCTGGATTCAATCCCTGCTGATTGAGGGTGTGTGGAAGGGCGTCTCTTCGGTCCTCGTTTTTCTGCCCCAGATTCTGCTCCTGTTTCTCTTTATCGGCGTGCTGGAGGACTCCGGTTACCTGGCCCGCGCGGCGCTGATTGCCGACCGCGTCATGCACACCATCGGGCTCAACGGGAAGGCTTTCATTCCGCTGCTCTCAGCCTATGCCTGTGCGGTGCCGGCCATCATGGCCACGCGCACCATTGAGAACAAGCGCGAACGCCTCGCCACCATCCTGGTCACGCCGTTCATGACTTGCTCGGCTCGGCTGCCCATCTACATTCTCATCATTGCGGCCTTTGTGCCGAACCGGCCCGTACTGGGCAGCTTCTTCGGCCTGCGCGCGTGCGTTATGCTCAGCCTCTACGTCCTGGGATTCGTCGCCGCGCTGGTCACCGCGCGCCTGCTTAAGTCCACCTTGCTGCGCGCCTCGCCCACACCGTTCATCCTGGAACTGCCCCAGTACCGCCTGCCCACCTTGCGGTCGCTCTTGCTGCGCCTCGTCGACCGCGCGCGCGTCTTCCTGCACCAGGCCGGAACGGTCATCCTTGCCGTTACCCTCGTGCTCTGGCTGCTCAGCCATGTGCCCCTCCACGACGGCGCCTTCCCGGCACTGGCGCAGAGCTTCATCGGACGTATCGGCTTCATCATCGAGCCGGTCATCCGGCCCCTCGGCTTCAACTGGAAGATTGGCATCGGCCTGCTCACCTCGGTGCTGGCGCGCGAGGTCATCGTGGGCACATTGGGCACGCTCTACGGCACTGACCCGGCCACCCAGCACCTGACTCTGCAAACGGCGCTCCACCGCGACATGCACATCGGCGGCGCGATCGCTCTGGTCGTTTACTTCGCGCTCGCCATGCAATGCACCTCAACCCTCGCCGTCGTCCGGCGTGAAACCAATAGCTGGAAATGGCCCGCGATCCAGTTCATCTACATGACAGTCTTGGCCTACCTGGCAGCACTAGCCACCAACCAGTGCCTCTCCCGCCTCTTCGGCTAGAGCTCTCGGAGATATCACCAGCCAACGCACAAGCATGGTTCCGTCTCTGCTTTTCTGGTTTATAGCTGAACGAGAAATACTCTACAGTCGAGAGACTATTTCGATGGCCTTCTCCAACTGCGTGTCCCTTCCTTCGCGCGCCTGCTCGGGATCGAATGGCGCCTCGATATCGGGAACAATGGGCGTTCCTTCCAGCAGAGTGCCGGCCGCCGTGTGATAAACGCCCACTGGCAGCGCAAGCCAATAATCGTAGGGCAGCTTGAACTTGTTGCCGGCGAGCAGGCGTCCGGGAGTAGCTTCTCCGACGATCGTTGCCAAGTGGTTCTCTTTCGCGAAGGCTACCAGCATCTCATTCGCGCTCGCGGTATGGCGGTCGACCAGCAGCACAATGCGGCCGTGAAATGGTCGATGGCCAAGGCCTTCGGTTGCCACCATGATGGATTTCTTCTGCCCAGCGAATTTCAGTATCCAGGGAAAAATTATGAATTTGAATGCCATGGGGAGCAGGTCATGTTTCTTCGCAGGGATGCGGTCAAACACCAAAGATCGATCCACTTTGCGCGCTGTCGCAAGTTCTCTTCGCGTCACGGAATAACCAACTGGAACTCGCTCAGGGGTCAGCAGGCTCATTGCCCGGAGAACACCGATTCTGCCGCCCGTGTTGCCGCGCAGGTCGAGGATCAGTCTTTCGATCGGGCTGAGGCCTGCCACAGTGGAGAAGATTTCATTCGCAACCTCAATCCCTATCATTCCCGGATACATCGAGATTCGGATGTGGCCCGTGTCAGCGCTGAGTCTCTTTCCGGTCACGAGTTTTGGCTGAGCGTAGGGAAGCTGATTGCGCTTCCGGGTTGGTGGCGGGACATCGAGAAGTCGGCACTCCGTTCGATGACCAGAGGTGATCACTTTCAGTTCCACCTTCTGGCCCATGGGAAAGACAGGGTGTTCCGGCGGGGCAAAAGATCGTCCGCCCACGGACACAAGAATGTCTCCCGGGCGAATGCCCGCCAGATGCGCTGCCCCTCCAAAATGAACATCCTGAAATATCCAGCGTTCGTCCCCGTCGACCGGAAACGAAGCATACGTGGCGCTGATTGCCATTTTGCTCGTGGCTCTCTCCAGGGCGTGATGATAAAAGCCCATGTGGGACGTTTTCAGTTCGCTGAGCAGTTTGGAGGTTGCACTTTCAAAGATCTCCGCACTCGACGCCGTCACGATGTCGTTTCTGTGTCTTGCAACCGCTGTATCCCAATCGATACCGCGAAGCTGCGGATCGTAGAAACGCTTCACGACTGTCTGGGAAACGGCATCCAGGATCTCGGCACGTTGTTTCTCATTCAGTTCGGTCATCGGAGAGTGCCTCCTTGGTTTTTCAGACAGCATCTTCAGATTGTGCCATCCGGGTCGCCGACGATTTCAAAGCTCGCCCAATAATAAGGAACCAGCCCAGCCCGCAGAAAGTGGAGTTGGGCCTCGCGCAGGGCCTCTCCTTTCTTATGGTGTAGCGCAAGTCCGGTATAGAACTCTGTCATCAGTTGGGTGGTTGGCTGGTCCTCAAGCTCCCAGAGCGTCGATACAACCGTGTCGGCGCCAGCCTCGATAAAGGCGTTGGTGAGGTTAGCGACACCTTCTTCTCCGACAGGCCCGATTCCAGTATCGCAGGCCGACAGGGTCACGAGCCGCGCGTTCAGATGCAGCCTGCGGATCTCCCACACCTGAAGAAGGCCGTCATCGGTTGGCTTGTCCTGCGGCGCGAAGACGAGCGCGGAACGGTCAGGGTATTCGGGATCGGCGTATCCGTGAAGGGCAAGGTGCACCACGCGGTACTCGGCGAGAGGCAGGCTTTTGAAGTTGGTCTCGGTAGCCTGCGCTCCCAGCAGAACAGTGTTCGGCGCTGGAAGAAGGTGCGCAATCGCCTCAACCTCCGCCCTGCTTTCCGGCAATGGTTGAAGCTTTGCCCGCTCCAGACCTTCCATGACCCGCAGGACCGGGTTTCTGGGTTTCGCAGATTGTGTCCAGGCGGCAACGCCCAGATAAGATCGCTGACCAGACACAGTTGCACGGCCTCGGTTTCTCAAAATATAGAAAACTGTCGCCGATGGAGCCGTGCTGAAAGCGTGAGTAAGGATCGTATAGCGTCCTTGATCCATCAATGCGGAAAAGGGAAGCAAATGCAAGCCCCCATCGGGGATGACAATGATTGAAGACTTATTTCTGTATTCAGAAACCGGGGAGAGTAACTCATGGAAAAGCGCCTGTGCCAGGATGGCATCTGTCTGTTGCCTGCGAAGGAGGCGTCGATACTCGGCCACCTGCTCCTCGATCGTTGTCTGCGATGGAAGCTCGTATACATGGACCGAATGGCGCGTGATCGCCAAAGCATACGAACGGGATTCAGCAAGGACGTACTCAATCATAAGCTCGCTAGGGCGAAGATCCCGCTGGAGAGTTTTCAGCGGAACAGGGTGTGTTGCAGTCTGCCCGGCGGGCGAGGAATCGTCCAGTTGCAACTCAGCGTCATAGAGGGCCTGCGCGAGCTGTAGTTTCACAGAGGAATCGTCACTATTGATGAGTTTCAAATTCAGTTCCGTGATCCGCTGCTCCTGAAGGGTAGGTTGGTGTGGTTCGAGCGCAGCACGATGTTCTAATGACTGTGTTTCGACTCGTCCACGGGCCTTCTCGATCGTCTCAAATGCCTGGGGAAATTTCCGTTCCCTCGACAACAACTCAAAATCTCCTGAATAAACCTCGCTCAACGCGGTGAGTAGTTCCCGCTCGACGTTCGGAGTTGGGGCGGTCGCAAGAAGAGAATCGATCAGAGCCTCGCTCTTTGTGTAGAGAGCGTGCGATTCCTGCGTGTGTCCCAGCCTTTCCAGGATCTGCGCCTTGGTCGCCAGGTTTTGTGGAACAAAATAGAGCTCATGCGGCAAGTGAGTGTTTGCGGCAATGGCCTCGTTGATACTCATCAGCGCCTGGCCAAGGTCATTTTCGTGCTCGTAGGAGCGGGCGAGCAAGCCACCCGTCTGTGTCATTCCACGCCAGTCACTCAGCTGCTGTGCATAGTCGAGGGAGAGCGTGTATTGTCCAGCGGCATCCTTCCAACGTCCGAGGTCCTCGTAGATTTGACCTCTTGACGTCAGCAACTGGGAGAGGTGCGCATCCAGGTGGCGATTGGGCAGACGGCGGAGGACTTCGTCGGACAACGCGAGGGCTGCCTGGTAGCGATGAAGACCGCGTAGCGCATCAATTTTGGAACCGACGGCAATGCTCGGATAGGCAATGCCGGGAGATCGAGCCGCTGTATGAATTGCACCGTCCAGAACCTGGATCGCCTCATCATACCGGCGCAGCGCAACCAGTCCTGTCCCGTACATACTCGCGTAACGCACTTGCGCGGCCGGATCATGAAGATACTTTGCGACGATCCATGCCCGCACGACAAGCTTCTTCGCGGTTGCGACATCTCCCAGAAGGAATGCGGCGATTCCTTGCTCTCCAACCGCGCGCGCCATTAGACGATACTGATGCTGTTGCCTCGCCAGAGCCTGGACCTGTCTCCAGGTCTTCGAGGCCATCGCAGCGTCGTAGTTTGTCTCGATCATTCCCTGAATCACGAGAATGCGAAGCCTGGTCTCGGGTTCCTGCGCCGCAGGCAATGCCAGATCTTGTTGAAGCTCGAACAGCAGGGCGGGAAGTTCTTCCGATTCCGCCCGCGGGATAAATTGGCTCACATGAGCATAGAGCGCCTGCGATGGCCGATCCTCTTGCGCGAAGAGCCGCTCTGCCCTGGCGTAAATCGGGGCCGCCTCTATCCACTGGTTCTTCCACGAGAGGTCATCGGCCTGTTGCAGAAGTGCTTCGGGGGTGCTCTTATACCGGAAATGTCGATAGAGCAAGACGCCAGTGAGCAGAACTGCCGCTGTTCCCGTAGCAACAGCGAGGAAGCGAACGGTGCGGAATCTCAGCCGGAACATGGTCGGCTCCTGTCCCTGAACGGATAGCCCACTCCCTTGCCAGCATCCGAGTCGTGCCTCGCCAGCCCGGGCCGTGAAGGTATAGAGAAGCGTTTCGAACCGCGCTTTCCAGGCATTGATCAGGTCCGAGTCGCGCTCCTTTGCCATCGCAAGAACGTCTCGAACGGATGACCCTCCCAAAGGGGCCGCATCCGTCTGAACGCCTACCCGTTGCGGCTGATGGTTGAGCAAATCGAATTCGCGGTTCGCTTCCTGCTGTAATACATTGTGTTTCGCATCACTAACGGTCTCTGGCCCGCCACGACTGTTAGGACATGCACCATCATGACGGATGCCCGGGGCGTGACGAACCAGTGCTGTCGCACATTCGGAAGGCCCTACGGGAGGCAGTCTTGAGATCAGTGGCAGACCAGGATTTGTGGGTATCGATTTGGTCTCTGAGTCTCGTCTGTCGCCACAGGGCCCCGGGTGCTGCAATTCCAAGATAGAGCCTGAAGGCGACGCCTGGATGTGATTTGTATCACTGACTACAACGTATGGAACCATAGTAGGTGTGCTTTGGATCACAGAAGCCTGACCTCATGGAGGTGCACGCCTAATTGCGAACCTTGCCGGCGTCTGCGCGGCTCAGAAGGTCTAAATGTGACGCGTGTCACATGGTCGTGTGATACACGTCACCCGGATTGGTTCTGTTACAGCTATACAGTGGCGTAGAGGGCGAGACTATGGAGAACAAACCGGGAGATGCCATGTTCATTGCAGTGGACACGGATTTCTCGATTGGCATTGAACGCGGCCCTCGCCTGTGCGGCTCGCATCGCCCATTCCGAAGAATCAAAGCTGCGGAAGCAGCAGGATGGCAGAAATCCTCTGCGCCGCCCTTGTCCCGTAATGATTCTGCGGCACAAATAGGGTCCGGTATCTGAGGGCGAAGCCCTGTTTTCGACAGGGACTTCGTAATCGGCCTGAACAGCATACAAATGATCGGACCGTGGACGCTTTGCGGGGAATGGTGTGCTTTGTTTCTGGATAGAGAAGGAGAACGTTGGTACAAATGTGCGCGATATCGATGCATGCCGAAAACTGTCTGTTGTGCAAAGCGAGGAAGCCCGGCTGGTTTTGCAACTTGGCCCCGCAGGCACTGGCCGAATATGATGCAATGAGCACCCACGTCATGCTGCCGATGGGCAGCATCTTGTTTGCGGAAGACCACGCCCCACACAGCGTATCCGTCGTCTGCGAGGGCCGCGTGAAGCTCACCACCACCTCCCGCGACGGTAAGTCGTTACTGGTGAAGATAGCGAAACCTGGGGATGTCCTGGGACTGAGCGCGGCGCTCTCCAATACTCCTTACGAGGTCACCGCTCAAGCAATCGAGCCCACACAGATAAAGACCTTCCACCAGAAGGACTTCCTTCATTTCATCCAGCGCCATGTGGAGGGCAGTCTGCACGCCGCCGAGAGTCTCAGCAGTGAATACCGTTCTGTGTTGAGCGACGCCTGCCGCCTGGCGCTCTCCAGTTCCATCGCCGGCAGAGTGGCCCATCTGCTGCTTGAGCTGGCGGCGGAAAGCGGAATGGCAGAAAATGCTCAACCGGAGATCCATATGCCGCTCAAGCACGAAGACCTCGCCTCCATGCTTGGCAGTTCACGGGAGTCCGTCACTCGGGTGTTGAACAATTTCAAGCGCAAAGGCATCATCTCAATTAAAGGAACCAAAGTGACGATTCTTCGGAAAGAAGCGCTTGAGATCCTGCTTTGATGAAGTTTGTCTCTTTCCCCAGCCGATCCTTCTTCTGGCTGCGTGACACAGGTCACGTAGAGGTGTGTCAAATCTCACATCAAGAAAAGCCCCCTTTTTGAGAACATCCTCTCTGTGGAGGAAAATGCCATGTCGCCTCAATCAGGTGCTATTTGCAGCCTGCCGTCCAGGATTCTTCTTGCCACGGACCTGACGGACCTGAAGCAAACTCTGCCCACTGCGACGAAATACGCCTTGAAGTTCAACGCGGAACTGAAGCTCGCCCATGTACTGCCAGATGTAAAGACGCCAGACATCGATCCATATCTGCTTGTTCACGCTGACCGGGAGGCGGTGCAGCATTACGCGGAAACGATTCTTAAAGACGCAGTGAAGGCGGCAACCAAGGCAGGCGTAAAGTGCACCTGGATCACGCGTACCGGTCAGGTAGCAGACACCATCAGACAGATGGTTCAGGAATGGAATCCGGATCGCGTGATCGTCGGGTCACACGGCGCTCAGAAGTTCCAACAGAAGCTCCTGGGTTCTGTGGCGGAGGCCATTTTCCGTGAAATCGAAGTTCCGGTTCTTGCGATCGGCCCGGCAGTTCTCCGCGGTGAGAGGCCATCGGCAAAGAGACCGCGTCTTCTCTTTGCGACGGCGCTTGACCGGGAATCGCGCGTTGTCACTGAGTCCGTTCTCGAATGCGCCAGGATGCATCAGGCCGATCTGACAATGCTGCACGTAATTCCTAACATCGCCAAGGCTCATCCCTCGGCCTTGCGCGTGCGCGCCTATGCGGAACGCATATTCGAGGAGATTCTGTCCGGTATCGGCGCAGAGGGAACCCGTCCATCCTGCATGATCGAAAGAGGTCAGATCATCGAGACGATTCTTCGAGTTGCGCGGCAGGGACATTTCGACCTGCTCCTGCTCGGTGCGGTGTCGGGTTCTTCATTCCGGCGAGAAATCATGCCGGGAACCGCCTATGGCGTGATCTGTGGGGCGCCGTGTCCCGTACTTGTTCTCAAAAATGTGTCTGACCCAAGTTTGGCCAAGTTGTCGGTTGCATCATAAGACGTCTGACAGCGGGAAAATGAACTCATTCAGGTTGGCCGCAATGTGACAGTGTGATCTGCATCGCAGCGCCGAAACGGAATCCTGCAGATTGCATCATGCGCTCTTTATTCCAGATGTCACGACCGAAGCTGTCGTTGCCGCTTGTGCTTATAAAGCCAGAATCCACCGACACTGTCCTCGAGTCTAACTCTTCCATCCGCACGAAAGTCTTTGCCAGAATAGCCCCGTCTTGTTTTTTTGCATCCGCAAGGGAACCATGGCACAGCTCTGCCTGCTCCCCTGTGACATTTTGCTCAAGCAGTGTGATGGATATCACTGCGCGATCATTCCGCACAATCAATAGTAGAGGGAGGCAAGTTCGATATGGCAATCAAACGATCACATATCCGGCGCCCGGACAGCATAGTCAACCCGTCCCGTTCCGGATTCAATCAAGAAAGAGGAAAACACAATGGCAAAGACAATGAAGGCAGCCGTAGTAAGAGAGCTCGGTAAGCCACTCACGATTGAAGAGGTGAAGATCCCCGAAGTTGGACCTGGACAGGCGCTTCTCAAGGTGATCTCCACAGGCGTGTGCCACACTGATCTGCACGCTGTGACGGGTGACTGGCCTATCAAGCCGCAGCCGCCGTTTATCCCCGGACATGAAGGAGTTGGCTATGTAGCTGCCGTAGGCTCTGGGGTCAGTGTTGTGAAAGAAGGCGATCGCATTGGCGTTCCCTGGCTCTACAGCGCCTGTGGACACTGCGAGTTCTGTCTAACCGGCTGGGAGACCCTCTGTAAAGCTCAAAAGAATGCTGGATACTCTGTCGACGGCAGCTTTGCGGAGTATGTTTTGGTTGATCCAAACTATGTTGGTCATTTGCCGGCAGGTGTCGACTTCACGCCGATCGCGCCGATCCTGTGTGCCGGCGTGACGGTATACAAGGGCCTGAAGCAGACAGAGGCCCGTCCGGGCCAGTGGGTTGTTATCTCTGGGGTCGGCGGTCTCGGGCACCTCGCGGTGCAGTATGCCAAGGCTATGGGACTGCATGTGGCAGCTGTCGACATAGCCCCCGAAAAGCTGGCACTGGCAAAGAAGCTTGGCGCCGATGTTGCTGTGAACGCTCTTGAACCGGATGCCACGCAGCGCATTCTCAAAGAGACGGATGGAGGCGCCCACGGTGTCCTGGTCACCGCCGTCTCACCGAAAGCCTTCGCCCTGGGCGTTGATCTCCTGCGGCGCCACGGCACGATGGCTCTCTGCGGGTTGCCTCCGGGAGATTTCCCGCTTTCGATTTTCGATGTAGTGCTCAATGGCAAGACGGTTCGGGGTTCGATCGTTGGAACCCGCTCCGATCTCGCCGAATGCCTGACCTTCGCTGCGGAGGGCAAAGTGAAAGTCACCTACACGACAGCGCCACTCGAAGACATCAACCAAATCTTCGACCAGATGAAGGCCGGGAAGATCGATGGACGCATCGTGATGGAACTCGCCAAGTCCTGAGACACCAGACTCGAAGCTCGCGCGTCAGGGCTGATCCCGTGAACTGCTCCTGACCTGCCATTTGGCGGAGTCAAGAACTCTGGCTATGGCCGCGAACTCTCTGACCTCGGCATCAGCGAATTTCTAAACAAGAAGTCCCCATCTCTAAATTGGAGCTTGTATTTGAGACAGCAGGCTCCACAGAGCCAGAAATGTCTCCTTTGTATTGGCGAGGCTCTATGCGGATCGACCGCATAGAGGAGGCCGGAACGCAGATAAACCAGAGGCTCATCACACTGTGGATTGGCACATTTGTCAATCATGATGCTTGATCCCTTTCTCAACCATATAGAAGGAGAAGGGATGGAACAGTGACATGGATCACTGTTGGTTGAGTTTTCCGGCACCGGGACGAGATCGGAGATAGTTGCTCCCTCGTTTATGGCATTCTGCTGTATGTGGGTTGGAGTTGCAGACTCCTACAGCGGGAGTTGCCTACCCCGAACTATGCTGGTTGGTTCACGCGATGCCCTGTACCTGTATGCGCTCGGTGCTTCAATCTTATATGACGACTTCCGTATCCAACGCTCCTCGACAAATGACATCCCCACATCCAAGACTGATCGAAGCTTTACAGGCGAACTGGCAGGCCGAGAAGACTGGCGCCAGCACATACAGAACTCTGGCTGAGCGGGAGCTTGAGCCGGTTCGGAAACAAAAGCTACAGCTGCTGGCTGAAGCGGAAGAGCGTCATGCTTCCCTTTGGGCTGACCGTCTTCACGCGCTGGGCCTGCCGGAACCAACATATCGCGGCAAGTCTACTGGTGAGGCTGACAGTCTCAAAAACAGGCTGGGCGGCGCCGAACTCGCCCTCCGGCGTTTGGAAATTGACGAAAGCCGCGACATTGCGAGGTATGGGAAGCAGCTCGAAGAACTTGACGACAAGCCTAGCATTGCCATCCTTCACCAAGTTCTCGACGATGAGCGGGAGCATTATCGGATTTTAAGTAGTCTCATTCGGTACGGCGGTCCACGTCATCTATCGGCCGACGCGGCAACGATGCTTCATGATTTGCTGGCAAAGCGGGAACAAGGCCGACTGCGAGCCGCCGGCTGGGTCGGCGATGCGATCTATGGAATCAACGATGGATTGGGCGCGATTTTCGGCATCGTCTCCGGAGTTTCCGGCGCAACGTTAGGCAATAGCAAGTGGGTCCTCCTCTCGGGTCTCGCCGGGATGATCGCCAGCTCGCTCTCCATGGGTTCAGGAGCCTACTTAGCCGCCAAGAGCGAGCGCGAAATCTATCAGGCAGAAGTGGCCCGCGAGCGCGAGGCCATCGAGATGAACGGGCCAGAAGCACGAGAACTGCTTTCCCTCTATTACCAGGTGAAGTGACTTCCTCAGGAAGACGCCGATCATGTTGCCGAAGAGCTTTCCAAAGACCCAGAGAACATGCTGTCAGCTCTGGCCGCAGAGCGACTCAATTCGACAGAAGAGGCGCTACGCAACCCGTGGACAGCGGCAGTGTCTGGATCCATCTCGACGGCTCTCGGTGCCCTGATCCCCATCGTCCCCTTCTTCTTTCTTAGCGGATATACGGCCGTAGCTGTCTCCGCAGCCGTCTCTCTGGCTGCGCACTTCGCAGTAGGGGCTGCGAAGTCGCTTATCACGGTGCGGTCCTGGTGGAGCAGCGGGTTCGAGATGACAGCGGTAGGAGCCATTGAGGGCTTCGTGACCTACATCATTGGTGTCGGCCTCGGTCGACTGGGAACCTAATAGAGCCAGCACAATTCCGCAACACAGCGCTCCACAGCCGACAGCACTTGACCTTGCGACCAGAAGTCGCGCTCCTCGATATTGACCGATTGGCGGTGGTTTCGTTTCTGTGATTCCCGGTCTGACCGATTCGCCGTCTGCTCGTCGCTGTCAGCGGCTTGACATGCAATGCGCGCGGAACAGTTTCTGCATGTTGAAGCCACCTCAGCGGCACAATGAAATCCGGCAATTCAGGCGCAGGTTCGTTGCTCTGCCCGAGGCAGACGATAAATTTTGCGATGCCCCCCAACCCTGGGACTGAGGGGCGTGGCCGGCTGCGGTTTGAGCTCTGGTCCGGCATCTCCGATCGTCTTCGAGGTCTCGTGATACGGTCGGTTTATCGGCATGCATCGAACTCGGTTGTTCGCGGTTACCGAATTGTGAGACGGAGCCGGGGTATTTACCGGCACCGTATCGGGCACACCCTGATCGTTGAAATGGAGTTTGTATTGGAGAGAACAAGCCTCGCACATCCAAAAGAAATGGGTGGCGCTTTGAGCTGACGTTCTATGCATATCCACGGCATAGAGCACACCGGAACGCAGGTAGACCAGGCGTTCGTCGCATTGAGGATTGGCGCACTTGTCGATCATGGCTTTCGATACCTTTCGTTCACGGTATAGGGTCCGCACCTTCTTCGCAGTGACAAGAATCACGCCTGCTCGTGATTCTTGTCACAGAAGGAGAGATCGAGGCAAGAGATTAGTCGCGGTAACTGATTGCGCAATTGGTCTGTCTGCAAACAAACATGCCAACCGGGTATCGGTGACGGCGGTTTGCGTGATGATTCTGCGGATATCGACAGGTCTCCGGGTCTCATCTGTCGCCATTAGGGGCTCGGATGCCGCAATCCTAAAGATAGAACTTGAAGGTGACACCGGCATGTGATCGGCATCACCCGCCATGCCGTAGGAAGTCAAAATGCGGCCGTTGGTCAGAGCGGACCCTTTATATCCAATAGAGGATTTGCCAATCCTCAAGGCATGGGTTTCAGGACCGGCTCTTACACACTGTCTCGATCATAATGACTCAGGCTGCGGTCAGCCATCTGTGAAAGAGAGGGACTTTTACGAAGTCGAGTCCAACCAAATAGAGGCCGCATGTCAGAATCGTGAGACCCACCACAGCGGGTGGCAAAGGAGCCATCAGGATTCCTTTGACGGCAAAAGCGCATACCAGGGTCACATCGGCAAATGAACTGAGGAGCATCCAGCGGCCCGGAATCGAGTGCCAGAAGTGTCTGCGCTCGCGTACGAGATACACCATACCCTGACCGGTGAAGACGAGCATGATAAACACGAGTGTCTGCAGCTGCGGGAGTGGCAGGCCAAGCACATTCCGGCCATAGAAAAAAAGGCTGAATGGCATGAGGAGCAAGAGGCTCCCCAACATGACGCCTATCGCCATCAGTGTCCGTATGTTCCAGCGGTCGGGCACGGGAGAAAAGGACACGGTGTCGGTCGCAATCGACATGGTCACAAAATCGTTGGTGAAGAGCAGAAAGACAATCAACAGAGGGGTGATGATGAAAGCATGGGTCAGGATCACGCCGAGACTCAGGAAGAACGCGATCTCCACGGTCTTGATGATCTTGTTGAGTGTGTAGGTGAGCATCCGCTGGTAGATTCTGCGGCTGGTCTCCACCGCGGCCACGGCATTGGTGAGCCCGGGCGTTGTGAGAACGACACTGGCAGAAGCTTTCGCCACGGACGTGGCGTTTGAGACCGCAATGCCGACCTCCGCCTGTTTTAGAGCGGGAGCATCGTTGACGCCGTCTCCCGTCATTCCGACCACATGCCCCGAGTGCTGAAACCTGCGCACCAAGTGAAACTTGTCTTCTGGAAAAACCCCGGCAAAGACACCGCACTCGTCGATATTGTTCTTCTCATCCTCATGGAGGTCCGACGCGGAGCAGGCTCGCCCGGCGATGCCGACTTGGGCCGCAACTGCGCGGGCAGTGGCGAGTCCGTCCCCGGTCACCATCACAACTCTCACTCCCAGGTTCTTCAGTTTTTCGATCAGGCTCTTAGAATCGGACCGGGGTGGGTCCTGAAACGCCAGCAGGCCAACCATACGCAGAGCGTCATTCGGACCAGCGGCAACTGCCAGTACACGAGCCCCTTTCCCAGCTAACCGATCGATGTCGCGGGTGATGTCCGGGCTGTTGGAGATTCGCGCGGCAATTGCCTTGGGTGCTCCTTTCAAGGCGCGCAGTAACTGTCCGCTGACAGACACCGTTGCTTCGGAAAGTTTGGTTGCAGGCTCGAAAGGCACATATATCGTGCGCTGTCCCCGAATCGGCTGGAAGTCTTTCGCTTTCATGGAAGCGAAGACGGCGAGATCGATCGGATCCTGGGTTGCTTCGTCGCTCGCACAGGCTGCATATTGCATGAGGTCTTCTTCCGAAAAGGGAGCGTAGACACGCACGGCGGTAAGTATGAGCTGGTTTTGTGTAATCGTGCCCGTCTTGTCGGTGCAGAGGACATTCATCGCTGCTGCCTCCTCGATTGCCGACAAACGAGTCACGAGCACGCCCTGGCTGGCAAGATCCAGTGCCCCAATGCCCGTGGCAAGGGTGAACGTAGCCGGCAGTGCGACCGGAACAGAGGCGACCAGAAGAATCAATAGAAAGGGGAGAGTATCGCTCCAGGGAAGCCGCGAAAACATAGCGTATCCAAGCAGCACCACGGCCAGGATCGTATCCATAAGAAGGAGATACTTGACGACGGCAAAGACCATGTTTTGCAGGTGGCTGACAGTTTTGGCGGAACGCACCAGTTCCGCAGTCTTTCCAAAGTAGGTCTTGCCGCCGGTTGCCGTGACTTCTCCACTTGCCTCGCCGCGCCTCGCCAGGGATCCGGCATACGCCGTCTTCCCTTGACCTGCCTCGACTGGCTGCGACTCGCCAGTCAGGGACGACTGGTCAAGTAGAAGGTCTCCTTCTGCGATGCTCACGTCCGCAGGGACCAAATCTCCCATACGCAGGTGAACAAAGTCGCCTGGGACGAGCGCCTCGGCAGCGATCGACTGCCATCTTGCATCCCGCAGAACTCTTGCCGTGACCGCCAACCGCTTCCGCAACAGGGCGAGCGCGTTTTGAGCGCGGTCTTCCTGGAAGAAGCTCAGGAGCGCGTTGAAGATCAGCAGAGCAGAGATCACGAGGGCCTCTGTGGATTTGCGAAGAAGAACTTCCAGCAGGATGGTAGCCTCGAGCATCCATGGCACGGGCGCCCAAAACTTAGTCAGAAAAGCCAAAAGCCGATGTGTCTTTTCTGCGGCGACCTGGTTAGGACCATATTCACGCAGGCGCCGCTCGGCCTCTTCGGTGGTGAGCCCATGCGACTCGATCATTGCCATCTCCGGAGAACCTGGAAAATCGGCTGCTTGCGTTTTTCTGCATGGATTGCGAAAAATCATGCCGGTTATCAGGCTGTAGTCCTTGGTTTGGATGCCTCGCGCGACTCAGGTATATGGTGGCCTCGACCCACTTCGCGCAGGATCATCACAGGACAGCGGGAGGTTCGCAGGATTTTTGCAATGATTCCTGTCTGCAGATGAGTGAGCCACGCGCCTCCGCTTTGGGCGCTCATGACCAGCAAATCCGCTTCGCTCTCCTCCACCATACGAAGGATTTCTTTATCTGGCTCCCCGGAACGAGTCACGCACTGCGGCTTCACGCTCAGCCATGCCTCACGGCCCATCATCTCCTCCAGCGCATGGAACTGCTCTTCGCTTGGATTGGCGATCCCATCCTCTCGCACATGGAAGATGGTCAGGCGGGCATGATGGCCGGCGGCAATATTACCAGCAAGTCGGGCAGCTTCCGTGATTCCGTGCACCGTGTCGCAAGCAAATACAAGGCGTTTCCATGGAATGGTCCGTGCCGATTGCCTGGCTGCTTCCGGACCAACTACGATGACTGGATGTTCGGACTTGCGGGCCAGCGCCTCTGCAACCGAGCCCGACAGAAAGCGGTCGAATCCACTGCACCCTTCAGTGCCGACCACGATATAGGCCGGGTCAACCTTGTCCGCAGCCCGTATTAGTTCGTGCGTCGCACCCCCCGCAGTGAATATTCCTTGCACCGCCAATCCTCTGCCGTTCAGTGCTTTTTCCGCGATCTTGATCTGGCTGCTCAGTTCTTCTTTTTGTATCTCCAGGATGGCGGGAGAGTTGTCTGGAACAACAGGCATTGCGTATGCCAGGTACAGTGGCCTGGACTCTGCCACGGCCAGCGCAGTTGCGTATCCGACAACGAACCTCGATCCCGGGGAGAAATCGGTTCCGACAATGATGGGACCTCTCGACAGCTCGCGGCGGATTTTCATAGATTGATCCTCTGTCGGCAACATAAGGAGTTTGCGGAAGAACTGCTGTGACGGTCATCACCATCAAGGCGTCAGGCGGTTGAGATTTTCTGAAGGTGAGTGGACATCGAGCGACGAGGGTGAACGTGGGAAACTGGCGGCTGGCCGCAGCCAATCCGTCATATTTGATCCAATGATTGCCAGCCTATCTCGCCGTGTATATGCCTCGCTACGAGTTCTTGCCAGCCGTTGCGGTCGGACCGGGGGAATGGTTTTCCGCCTGTGCGTGAAGCGCTTTCACACTGAGTACAAGGATGCGATGACCGCGTACCTCGATCACGCCATGCTGGACGAGCTTCTGCAAACCCCGAGTGACCACTTCCCGGACCGAACCCAGGCGCGACGCAAGCTGAGCGTGGGATAACGGAAGGGAGAAGGAGACGCCGTCCTTCAGATGAGGAGTACTTCTCTTGGCTTCCTCGAGCAGCAGGGTTGCCAGTCGCTGACTGACATCCATGAGGGCCAGTTGCTCTGCCAGTGAGGCGACCATCCGCAGCTTTTTCGCCATGATCGCCAGGGCAGCGAGCGCGGCCTCCGGGTGTTGCAGCATGAATCGGCGTACATCCTCTCGCGCGAGAAAGAGCACGTCGGAGTCCTCCTCCGCAACCGTCGTGGACGGATACGGGCCGCCATCGAAGACGGCAACCTCCGCCAGCGTACCTCCCGCGTGCTCTACGTGAATGGTCTGTTCGCGTCCATCGACGTTGACGCGGAAAGCCCGGACCGCGCCGGAGAGCACGATATACAGTCCCCCCGCCGGTTCACCCGCGGTAAAGAGGATCTGCCCCTGACCGATTCTGTGCTCGATCGAATGCGCAGCCAGATCTGCCAGGGCCCCCGCCGGCAGATTTTGAAACAAGGCGGATTTTGCCAGAACTTCTACGCGCCGACCGAAAGACATAGAACCATCTTCGTGGATGCACTTGGAAACCGCAATCGGAAGCGCACATGAGTTTTCCGTGCGCCCATCGGCACTCTACGCAATTGTGACGACTCAAGCCATGCTAACCGGAGAACGTTATAGGTGCTGTGACGTGCGTCACATAGTGCGGCTCCTCAAACTGGTATTCATCAATTGTCGAATTCTCAGTTGCGTTCGACCTATGGAAGTCCTCGGAGATGACATGATCTCTTTCGATCCAGCACATAAGGCCGTCCACTATCCTCCCGATTGCCGCTTTCGCATCTGGATCAAGCCTTCATTCCTGTTGGGTGCATGTCTGTTCGTACTGCTACCGGCTGCCGACCACGGATGCATGTCGAGACTTCTCACGGGTGTGATTTAGGTCACTGAGCGGCTTCAGATCAACGGTTACGTTGAAAGCTGTCAGGAGATTCATCATGGTCATCACATCGGATACACCGGTACGCGATATCGCAGTTGGGCTTCCAACAGCCATCCCGGTCTTGGAGCGCTTTGGCATCGACTACTGTTGCGGCGGCAAACATACTCTGGCGGAAGCCTGCAGCAAGCGCGATCTGAACGTCGCACCGGTACTGGAAGAACTGGAGCGCCAGCAGCAGAACACAAGCACATCTGACGCCCAGTGGCAGAAGGCCCCGCTTAAAGACTTGACCCAATACATCGTGGAAAAACACCACGCATTCGCACGTCAGCAACTGGATTTGATCCGTGAGTTGGCGACCAAGGTCGAGCGCCGTCACGGAGACAGACACCCCGAGGTCTTCCAAGTGAGCGAAGCCTGTGCCGCCATCACCACCGAGCTGACACACCACTTCTTTTGCGAAGAAAACGTCCTGTTTCCATACGTTGCACAGTTGGAAGCGGGCCAGCAGCCAGTGCTGCCGCCGGTCTTCGGCAGTGTGGAGCAGCCCATCACCCGCATGATGCTGGACCACGATCACACTGGCAATGAACTTCGCCTGGTGCGAGAGATCACCAACGACTACCAACCGCCTGCGGATGCTTGCACCACCTACCGCGCGCTTTACCGCGCTCTGGAAGACCTGGAGCGGGACCTGCACCAACACATTCATCTGGAGAACAACATTCTTTTCCCGCGTGCTCTGGAACAGGCCAAGGTG
>CAZOHW010000036.1:0-18102 GCA_964579525.1 uncultured Nitrospira sp.
TTCCAGTACCACCTGCGTCCCCTTGATCTCTCCCTTGGCGCCATAGCCGAATCCCGGGTCGAAAAAACCGGCATAGTGGGTTCGTAGCTCTCCACAGGCTGCTTCATAGGCGACCATTTCCGCGGCATATCCGGCTGGGACACGGATTCGCTCCTTTGAGGCTAAGATATAAAACTCTTCAGGCTCCAAGAGCAGGCTGTCATGCCGATGGCGGTAGAGGGGTTCCCAAAAATCAACGGCAGCATAGTGGCCGATTTTCTGGAGATCGATGACATGGCTGTTCTTTTTCGCTCGGTAGCCGATGACACGGGAATTCGTGTCGTCCTCGCCCTTAAGGTCGATGCGGAGGAACAGGCCTCGCTCAGCCCGAAAATCTCGGCTGCCGATGACTTTGTTGGAGGTGTCGTTGTGATAGAGCAGCGGCGTGTTTCGATGAAGCGTCCGGAGCATCCGGTCTGGTACGCCGGGATCTCCACACACGAATCGGATCTGGTTCAGCGACTGTCCTGTGCGAACTTTGATGGCAAACGAGCGGGGAACGATTTCCAAAAAGAGTTGGCCCCGATAGCCGGCCCGAATTTCGTCGAATCCGGCGGTCAGATCCGTCACGACACGGGTGAAGACATCCAACCGACCCGTGGTGCTCTTGGGGTTGGACCGCGCCCGGATCGTGTTCGGCAGACTGAGCTGTTCCAGCAAGGGCACAAGGTACACATGGCCCTTTTCCAAGATGGCGCCGTCGGTCAGGTCCATCTCGTACATCACGAGATCCGACTGATAAAAGTCCAAGATGTTCAGTCGGGACGAAATGGCGGAGAGTTCCGGCAGAAAGCTGCTGATGAGCCGATAGGCTTTGCAGCCAAGCCGAAGATCGAGACTGGCCGGTTGAATCTGCCGTTCCTCGATCGCTGGAGAAGCCGTGACGGCGTGTGCGGCGATCAATCGCTTGATCTCTTGATAGGGGAGAATGCCGGCTCGGCGAGCAAGAGTTTTCACTGGTCGTCCGCATCTCCGCCGCAGCTGTTGCCCCAGACTGCGTAACTGTCGCGATCAGGGTAGCTGTCGCCACACGTCGCATAGGCCTCATCCGAATCCTCATCTGAGGACCGTACACCGACCATCGGAAGTTCGCGTTTGCCATCGGTGACAGGTTGCGGATAGTGGAAGGTCTTGTTCTCGTAGTTTCTGAGGACTGCTCCGTCCTCATCCATATGGACCAGATATTCATCCGGTAACAGTGGAATCTTCCCGCCGCCACCTGGGGCATCGATCACAAAATGCGGTACGGCCATCCCGCTGGTATGGCCTTGAAGGGCCTTGATGATGTTGAGCCCGGTGGCAACTGTCGTTCGAAAATGATTCGTTCCCTTGGTCAAATCCGCTTGGTAGAGGTAGTAGGGCTTCACTCGAGCGAGGAGAAGCTGGTGAACAAGGCGTTTCATGACCTCAGGGTCATCATTCACGCCTTTGAGGAGAACGGTTTGTGCTCCTAAGGGAACGCCGGCGTCGGCAAGCATCCCACAGGCGGCTTTGACCTCCGGCGTCAACTCGTCCGGATGGTTAAAATGCAGGTTCATATAGATCGGGTGGTACTTCTTGACGACCTCGCAGAGCCTCGGAGTGATTCGTTGAGGCAACGTTCCTGGGACACGTGTCCCGATGCGGATGAGCTCAAGATGAGGAATTGTGCGAAGCGCCTTGAGTGTCCGTTCAAGCAAATGATCAGGCAGGAGTAGTGGATCACCTCCGGACAGGATCACATCGCGCACTTCGGTATGTTCACGGAGATACTGGATGGCTCGGTCCAACTCGCCTTTTTTGAGAAAGCCAGGCTTCCCCACCAATCGTTTCCTGGTACAGAACCGACAGTAGATCGGACATTGATTGGTGACCATGAGCAACACCCGGTCGGGATAGCGGTGAACCAAGTGGGGCACTGGGCTCATAAGATCTTCTTCGAGGGGGTCATCGTCGGCATCGATGTCGGCCAACTCGGCAGCATCCGGAATAACTTGGTTCCAGATCGCGTCGCCTTTCGCCTTGATCGTGTCGAGCACGGTTGGAGTAATCCGCATAGGATAAGGGCCGACGATCGCTTCAATTTCTTTTTCGTCGAGACCGAACCGTTCGGCAAGGTCCTTGGGCTTTACGATGCTCTGTGCCAGGACTTGTCGCCAGTCTTCCATGGTTGTCCTTCGTCGATTACCTGATCCGGCAAGATGGATGTTCGTCGTCTGGGCCCAAGGTCTCGGGTATCGTACGGGCCTGGGATTGAAATTGGGTCGTACCCGGACCGCCCATTGGGTATTTTTCGTCCAGATAGGCCACGATGTCGGCCGTTTCCGTGAGCACCAGCTCATCGTCTTTGAGGACTGGGACGTAATATTGGCCGGAGACGTCGTAGACCTGTGTGCGCATCCGTCTCACGTCGGGAACGATGATATCAATATAGGCAAGTTGCAAGTCAGCCAGCTTCCGGCGGACCACATGACAGTCAGGACACCAGTCGACATGGAAGAGCGTTAGGGCCACGGTGGTATAAGGCTACCAGGAAACTCGAGAAAGTGAAACGGCCATTTTCAGGTTTATTGGAAGGACCACCTCAATTTGGCTGAAGGGTGCAGGGCACCATGATCGCATCCTTCATCCCATGAAGAATCTTTTTGTCAGAAGGGCAGATTGTGGCGAGAATTCCGGCTAACTCTGCCTTTCCGTCTGAGACAAAATAGTAGGGCGACAACCGTGCGCGCCCTTGCATATGGACGATGGATTGCGTGCGCTCATCGAGATAATCCATCTCGAATATTCGGCCTTTGTGAAATTTCTGCAAGATATAGGGCGTCGTGGCAAAGGAGGAGAGGGCCTGTCGCAGGGCTGCGACCCAGTCAGCCTGGGGCATGTCATGACCGATCGAAACACCGCGGCTGCCCCAAGCGAGTTCGGAAAAGCCGGAGGGCTTAATGACGAACTGCCGTTCCTTCTGCGTGACTGCTTCGAGATCGGACCAATTGGCCACAGCGCGTTCCCCGATGTGAAGATCGGGAATCGTGGCCATCGGAGGAATCGGAGAGGAGTCCAGCACCCAGGTCTTGGGCATGACCGAGCTCAAGAGATGCATCGTTTCCGTGCCAAGCGCCTTTTCCCAGAAGGGGCGCAACACTGGATGGTGGAAGAGGGCGAACGCGGACTTTTCTTACAGGGCCGGTTTGTAAGGGGGCGTGACTGCCACAAACCTTTTGTTGACTGCATATTGGAACAGTTCGGATTTTGGAATGTTCAACAAGTCGAACAGCTCATAGCAACGATAAATCAAGCCGACAGTCAGTTCCCCCGCACTAGCATGGAATCGAAGACCCTCTTCCGTGAAACGAATCTCGCGTGGCTGGGCACACCAGACAGACATCCCGTCTTGCCGAAGTTGTGCGGCTAACCACGACATCTCCGGCCGATAGTCCTTGGCTTCCTCGGAGATCAGAATGACAACAGAGCCCGCAGGTTCTTCTTGGGAAGAGAGGAGCATCCGGCCAAAGTGCTGTACCATCCCGTCCCGTCCGCCCACCAATTGTGAATGCTCGGTATCGAGATCATGGTAGATGCGGGACAAACAGGCAGTGAGGCCGATGCCGCCTGGTACGGAATCCAGTTCAGTTATCACCATCCCGTCTTGGGTCGGAATGATGTCCGGTCTGATGACGGCCGGCAGCGCGTCACGAAAGCGTTTCATCCGACTGTACTGCACTAAGGCGCCTGGTTTTCCTCGATCCAGATAATCGGCCACCCAGGTTGGTTGGTTCCCCTTCACACTCTCGAGATAGAGACGATTCAGTGCCCGATAAAACGAGAGCAGATGTGATCCGAGTTCGGTAAAGAACTGCAGTTGTGCGGCGGACAGTGGAAAGGGCGTCGGGCTGATTCTCCATGCTGCAATGGGAGCAGAGTCTTGAGGAATGCCTGGAGTAGAGGCGGAAGAGGGAGTTCCAAACAAATCAGCACGATGCAGTTGCGTACGAACGGCCTGGCAGCGCTCAAATGCTGTTTCAATCGAATGTGTCTGGGAGGAAGAACCAATCGGTGGCAATGAACGAATCCTTATGGCCGATCAGGTGTACCGGAATCGGGTGCGTCACAGGAGTAAATCGGGTGAATGCTAACATGCAGTCGAGGGGCCGACAAGAGGTTCATGGACCGGGAGAGTCGTTGCTGGTCGGGTCTCGCTGGAAGAAGGTCTTCCTTGCCACCTGCTGATGTGCATCGTATGATGGGGATGCGATGGAGCTGGTTACGGTGGATTCCAAACAAATGACGAAGGCGCTGCCCCAATTGGTGCCGGCTGCAACATGTTTCCGCTGCGATGTCTGTTGTCGTTTCCTCGAAGCGGACAGTTTTCTTCGCCCCTACTTCACGCGGGAAGAAATTTCCGGCGCCGTGACACAGGGGATACCCGATTCGTGTTTCCCTGACAAGTCCGGCTCCCAAATCAACCTCATTCGGCATCCGACGGACGAAGGCTACATCTGTCCCGCATTTGATCCCACGTCCGGGCGATGCGGCATCTATGAAGGACGACCGCTGGATTGTCAGCTGTATCCCTTGGCCCTAATGTGGGATGAGTCCGGTTGCGAGGTGCTCTTGGGATGGGATACCAAGTGCCCGTTCCTTCGCGACCAAGTCCCGGAGATGATTCGCCGACATGCGGACTATGTGGCAGGTCTGCTGACCACCGATGTGGTCATTGAGCAGATCGTCATTCATCCGCGCCTCATCGGACGCTTTCAGGACGATGTCGTAGTATTGAAGACACTGTCTCAACTGACGGGACGTCTGCATCCGTCATCGGTCGATCCACGACTCCAGCCTCTCATCCTGTCCGATTCTCGACGTTTTACAGAGGCGCTGGCACAATCCCAAGTTCTCGCGTCAGATACCTTAGCGGCGTTCTCATTCCCCTACCATTATATGTGCACGTCGCTGCTGCCCTATTGGTGGCTGGACATGGACGGCACCCTGTTCCTCTTTGCACAGTCGGTCGACGGATGGTTTATGCCGCTGCCACCACTCGGCCCGCGGCCTCTGGATCAGACCGTGGGAGAAGCCTTTGTCTTGATGAGACAGTGGAACGGGTCGTCTCCAGTCAGCCGAATTGAAAACGTGACGGAATCGCAGAAACGGCTGCTTGAAGGGAAGGGAATCGAATGGTACCGAAAAGATGGAGACTATCTCTATGCCGTGTCTGCCTTGGCGGCCTTGTCGGGGGATCAATACAAATCCCAACGCGCCCTTTGTAACCGCGTAGAGCGCGAGCAGGTGATGACGAGTGAGCCCTACCGGATCAACCATCGGGAAGCCTGTGTGCATCTGCATCGGAGATGGGCCTCGCAGAAACATCAGGGGCAGCTTGATTCCTCGGGGAAGATGCTCTTAGAGGATACCGAAGTCGCGCATCTTCGTATATTGACCGAACATGACCGGATGGGTGTGTCCGGGACGGTAGTGAAGGTGAGAGACGCCATTGTGGCCTACACATTCGGTTATTGGTTGACGCCACAGACCTGGTGCATCGTACTGGAGGTTGCCGATCGATCCTTCGTCGGGTTGGCCCAATGGCTCTTTCGTGAAACCTGTCGGGTTGCGATGGCGCAAGGGGCGGCTGCTATCAATACCATGGATGATGGGGGACTCCCCGGGTTGCGCCAGAGCAAACTGGCGTATCATCCGACCAAGGTTATTGACGCCTGGATCATCACGAAGGTGGCAACGTGACGAGAAGGCGGACCGTGTCTACGGCTCGACGATTTGAATGGCTGATGTTTGTTGCTGTCCTGATCGTGTTGTTTGCGTTCGGGGCGGGAACGTTTCTCTTCGCCCATGTCGAACGTGGTCTTGTCGATGCGGTGTGGCTTCCCCTCTTGGGTGTGCTGATCTGGTCGATCATTCGACTGCGGGCGGAATATCGCGAAGCCCAAGAGGAGAGCGTCTGGGCCCGCGCGGCCGAAGCCGCATTGTTACAGAGCCAGGAGCGTAATCGAGCAATTGTGGATACGGCGCTGGACGGGGTCATCACCATCGATGCCGCGGGCATCGTGATGGAATGGAACGCTCGAGCTGCCTCGATTTTCGGATGGACTCGCGAAGAGGCGCTGGGGAAACCGCTTTCGGAAACCATCATTCCGGAGCGTGATCGGGAAGCGCATGCTCAAGGGATTCGTGAGTATTTGAAGACCGGAATCGGGCCGATCCTGAATCGTCGGATTGAAATCGCCGCTCGGCACAAAGACGGGCATGAATTTCCCGTAGAGCTGGCGGTATCTCCGGCCCGTATCGGCGAAGCCTACATCTTTAGCGCCTTTGTGCGCGATATCACGGATCGGCGCCGCGCGGAGCGGCGCTTGGCTTCCCAATATGCCGTGACGCGGGAGTTGTCCGAGGCGGTGACGATTGAAGAAGCGGTCCCGAAAATCATTCAGGCAGTCGGAGAAAGCCTCGAATGGGATCTGGGTGTGTTTTGGAGGTTGGACAAACCATCGGGAACGCTCCATTACCTGAATCACTGGCACGGGCAGACACTCTCCGCCGCCGAGTTTATCTCAGGGATGCAGCAGAAAACATTCAAGCCTGGCGTGGGACTTCCGGGTCGGATTTGGGCGAGTGGAAATCCAGTCTGGATCAGGGACGTGACGCTCGACTCGAATTTCGTTCGCGCTGCCAGTGCCCTCAAATCTAGCCTCCACGGCGCCTTTGGGTTCCCCATTCGGATTGGTGGAGAGATTGAAGGCGTGATTGAGTTTTTCAGTCATCAGGTCCGTGAACCGGATGACGAACTGCTCACCATGATTGCCGATATCGGGCTCAAAATCGGGCAGTTTGGAGAACGCACGAGGGCCGAAGAGGCGTTGCGGCAGACAGAAGCGCAACTGCGACAGGCACAAAAGATGGAGGCAGTAGGACGACTCGCCGGTGGCGTGGCCCATGACTTTAACAATCTTCTGACGGTGATCCGTGGCTATAGCGAGCTGGTCCTGAGCCGCTTGAAACCAGGAGATGCGTCGCATCGTGAGATGGAGGAGGTCAAAAAGGCCGCTGATCGAGCCGCTGGCCTCACTGGCCAACTGTTGGCATTCAGCCGGCGACAATTCGTGACGGCTAAGGTACTGGACCTGAATGCGATCGTGACGAATATGAATGGAATGCTTCGACGGCTGCTCGGCGAGGACATTATCGAATTATCGGCCGACCTGGAGCCCCAGTTGGGATTGATGAAGGCTGATCCGGGGCAGATCGAACAAGTCATCATGAATTTGGCGGTCAATGCGCGGGATGCGATGCCCACGGGGGGGCGGCTGACGATCGAGACCCGGAATGTGACGCTTGAAAAGCGTTCCCGGGTCGATCGGGTGATGTTGGAGGCTGGGTCCTACGTGCTCCTCGCGATTCGGGATACGGGGCAGGGGATGAGTGAAGAGACGCAAGCGCACCTCTTTGAGCCGTTTTTTACGACAAAAGAAAAGGGCAAAGGGACAGGCCTGGGATTGTCGACGGTGTACGGTATCGTCAAGCAAAGCGGAGGCATGATTGGGATTGACAGCAAGCCTGGGCGTGGAACGGTCTGCAAGATCTTTTTTCCGAGCGTGAGTGAAACCGTTCAAGATGCGCAGGCGGCAAGTGGAGCAAGCCCCGGAGCGTTCGGGCGGGAAACCATTCTTGTGGTCGAAGATGATCCGGCAGTGCGTGGACTCGTCCATGAGGCGCTTCGGCTGAACGGCTATGAGGTGCTGGTCGCTCGTCATGGGATCGAAGCGCTGCTCACCGGCGCCAAACACATGGGGCAGATCCACTTACTGTTGACTGACGTGGTGATGCCGCAAATGAGCGGGCCGGAGATCGCGGAAAAGCTGGCTGGGGTGCGGCCGGAGATTAAAGTATTGTACATGTCCGGGTATCCCGATCATCCGGTCTTTTCACAAGGCGGGGTCAATCGCGACACGGTCTTTCTGCAGAAACCGTTTACCCCGAATGTGCTTACACAAAAGGTGCGAGAGGTCCTCGATGGTGCGAAACTCGCCTAGCCGCCCGGCAGGCTCCTTTGCTTGATCTTCGGTCTGTATTCCGTTTAATCTGACCACCTCGGGGCGGACGGATGCCGGACCGCTCTGACCGCGATTTACCTGTAAGGAGTAGAGTGCGCATGCAACAGGCACGCGAAATCGATGTCGGGCACTATCGAGTTCAAGAGGAGCCGTTTTACACAGAAGTCTGTGGAGAAGTCGGTCTCTTTACCATTGCGGCTCAACAACAACTGCCGGTGATGCTCAAAGGTCCGACTGGGTGTGGGAAGACGCGGTTTGTCCAATATATGGCCTATAGGCTTGGGCGGCCTTTGATTACGGTGGCTTGTCATGAAGATCTCACGGCTTCTGACTTGGTCGGCCGCTATTTGCTCAAGGGGCAGGATACAGTCTGGATGGATGGCCCGCTGACGGTGGGGGTGAAGCAGGGAGCCATCGTGTATCTTGACGAAGTGGTTGAAGCCCGCAAGGATACCACGGTCATTATTCATCCCCTCAGTGACGATCGCCGGGTGCTCCCGATCGAGAAGAAAGGTCAGCTCGTAGAAGCCTCCGACGAGTTTATGCTGGTGATTTCCTACAACCCAGGCTACCAAAGCGTCCTCAAAGATCTTAAGCAAAGCACGAAGCAGCGGTTCATGGCCATCGAATTCGACTACCCCTCGTCGGACATCGAGACAAGGGTCATCCAGCATGAGGCAGGTGTCGATCAGACGATGGCCGGCAAGTTGGTCAAGCTTGGGCAAAAAGTCCGCAACCTCAGAAGTCACGGACTGGAAGAAGGTGTAAGCACCAGACTGCTGATCTATGCCGGCACATTGATCAAGCAAGGCGTGCTACCAGAGCGGGCCTGTGATGTCGCCGTTGCGCGTCCGATCACGGATGATGCGGATATGCAGCGTGCGATTCTTGAATTTGTGAAAGCCATCTTCTAGCGGCCTCTCCTCTTGTGGATCCCATCCGTACCATCGTGCAGGATCAGGCAGGGGGCGCGATTCTTACTATTCATGTCCAACCCAACTCGTCCCGTACCGAATGTGTCGGAATCCATGGCGATACGATTAAGATCCGCGTGGCAGCTCGTCCAGTGGACGGTGCGGCTAATGACGAACTGATTCGTTTCCTTGCCGAACAATGCGCGGTTCCACGCGCGAACGTTCATATTCGCATGGGAATGGAAGCTCGACGCAAGCGAGTATTCGTCAAAGGAGTGTCGGCTCGGGTGGTGCTGGCTCGGTTGCTGCCTGAACAGGGAAAGGCGTCTCTATGAATGGAGTACGAATCGGCGCGGTCGTCGCGGCTCTCTTTTTCCTGTCAGCCTGCTCCAGTGCACACCCGGTACTCTATCCCAATACCCATATGCAGTCGGTGGGAAAAGACGTGGCTGAGCAAGATATTGGGGCCTGCAGAGAGCTGGCAGAATCAGCCGGTGCACGGGAAGGGAGTGGTAAAGCCGGGCGTGTCGCCACGAGTACGGCTGTGGGGGCGGGAGTCGGGGCTGCTAGTGGAGCGGTTGGGGGAGCTATCGTGGGGGCAGTGGGACGAGGCTCGATGATCGGTGCAGCCAGCGGAGCGGTGTGGGGCCTCTTAATGGGGCTGTTTCATGCCGCTAGTCCGTCTCCGCCCAGCCAGGCCTATACGAACTTCGTCAACCGCTGTTTGCAAGAGAAAGGCTATGAGGTGACTGGGTGGCAGTGAGGGGGATGGGCTTCGTACAGGAGGAGTTCCTGGGCTCGCGCATCGCGCACACCAGATGCAATCTAAGAAAAGTTAAGGGCGGTGCTCGATGCATGCGCGCAGGAGGAACTCCTCCGTACGCAGCCCATAGGGTGGTGTAAAAAGTGAGAAAGAAAAAGCCGATTGATGCGCGCAATGGAAACGACCTCGGTGCCCGATCTGACATGTGCGCAGTGAGAACCTCTCCCACACGCAACATAAGAGTGAAGGATAAAGAATAGATTGTTGGGCCGGCGGTTGTCGGTCTATGAACGTAGTAGCGTATCAACTTAGCCCTTCTGCAAGGGAAGGCGTGGAAGAAACAATGTCCGCAATTGGAAAAACCTCGACATTTCGCCTAAAGGGTGAGAAGTGAAGAGCAGGCAAGAATCTTCTTTAGGACACCTCTGTGGCCACTCGATCTTGGCAGCGCCTGGTTGCGCTGATTCTTCTCCTCACGATCACCGCTTGTTCGGGTCCTCAACCGATTTTACGATCGAATAAACAACTCCATGTGTATGGCAAAGAGCAGGCTCGACAAGAAATCGAATCGTGCCAGAGAAAGGCGGAAACAGCGGGCTTGCGTCCAGGGGGCGGTCAGAGCGCGAACGCGGCAACCGGAGCGGTATTGGGGCTGACGCTTGGTGGGGCGATTGGGGCATCGGCTGGGGCCTGGGGGGGATTGGTTGGGGTGACAATTGGCGCCGCCGCCGGCAGTGGGCTGGGATTGGTGATTGGATTACTCGGAGGCACCTTCAAGCCGCTGGAACCGGATCCTTCCTATGCCGATGCTGTTACGAAGTGTCTCAAAGAGAAAGGCTACGAAATCAGCGGCTGGGAATAAACGCCCATACCAAAAGTATTTACTACCGGGCATGATCGAGGAATCGAATCGCGGTTTCCACCGCTACCCCTCGTAATTCTGTATTTGTTCTGACTGTGATCAGGACCAGCAGATCGATCTGCTCTCCGACCTTCACCATCGGTGCCTTTAAGACACTCCTGTTCCTGCCGCAGGCTCCGTGATCGATCACCTCGATCTGCCCCGTATCATCTTCCACTGTGAGCGTCGTCCGTTCGTGGACCACTCCACAGACGAACCTGTTCGTGATGATCTCGGTTTGCATTGCCGTGACGGTGCCGGTCAACCGGATTTCCCGCATCTGATATTGATCTGGATGAGCTAAAACCTTGGTGATCGGAATCCGCTCTCGAGAGACGAGGGGGATTTGCATAGAAGAACGTGAAAGCTCATCCGATGCAGTCGCTGATTGGAAACACACAAGTTCTAGGGTGATGAGGAGAGTCTGGAGGTTGATCCGAATGCGACGCCCTGCCATGAGTATCTCCACCCCAAGGGTAGCATAGGGCACAACATACAACTGCCGATTATTCGGCAGAGTGCCGCTCGGTCGACACCAGACCGAGAGGAGTCGTCTGCCAGCCAGGGATACCAACCCAGCGAATCTCTACGCATTCCAGCAAGATCGTGAGCGTCGTGCTGATGAGACTCAACTGGAACACAAGTTGCCAAGGTGTGAAGAGGTGACACATACACGGCGAGGCAGAAGGGATGCTTTACGGGCCGTACCAGCGTCGCCATCGTGCAGTTGCGAATGCTGGTTATGGCGAAGTTCAATAAGAAAGGGAGGATCATCATGTTTGTCGTAGTTGGGGCAACAGGGAATACGGGCTCGGCAGTGGTCGAGACATTGCTTGGTCGGAAACAGTCTGTGCGGGTCATTGTTCGCTCGGCTGACAAGGGAGCCGCATGGAAAGCCAAAGGTGCCGACATCGCCGTGGCGTCGCTGGACGATGTGCCGGCCTTAATCAAGGCCTTCGAGGGATCGAAAGGCATCTATCTCATGGTCCCGCCGAACTATGGGGCGACCGCCTGGTTGTCGGATCAACAGGCCCGCATGGGTCGAGCAGCTGAAGCGGTCAAAAAAAGCGGGGTTGGGCACGTCGTGTTTCTCTCCTCCATCGGAGGACAGTTATCGAGTGGCACCGGGCCCATCCGAGCTGTCCATTACGGTGAAGGAAAACTGGAGGATGTCGTGAAGCACCTCACTATCCTTCGCCCACCATCCTTTATGGAAAATTGGGCACCGGTCATTGGAGTGGCGAAGGCGCAGGGGATTCTTCCGACGTTCGCCGCGCCTCAAGTGAAGATTCCGACCATCTCCACGAGAGACATCGGCCGAATCGGAGCAGAACGCCTGTTGAGTGGGGGACAAGGCAGGACAGTCGTCGAACTTGCGGGACCGGAAGAATACAGCGCTGATCAAGCTGCGGAAGCGCTGAGCGTCATCCTTGGCAAGAAGGTCGTCACGCAGCAGGCTCCCTTGAGCGCCGTCGTGCCGACGTACAAGTCCTTTGGATTTTCTGATGAGGCGGCGAAACTTTTCGAGGAAATGTACACCGGATTTGCAACGGGCACCATTGTCTATGAGCGGCCGGCATCGGTCGTGCGTGGGACGATTACACTTGAAGAAGCTTCGCGTGCGATGGTCTAGCCTGCATGATTCATGAACGTTTCTGCTGCAATCGCCGATCCGCTGTTGCGACACTCTTGCGGTCGGCGGGCTTGCCCCTCAGACCTTCGACGTACTGCACGAGTACGCCTCGGGTCCTCCGGGCTCCGCGCGCCGGTCTCACGACGCGGCTTGGCGATTTCGCGACGAACCGTCATGAATCATGCGGGCTAAGGAGGGAACTACCATGAGCAGTACCGTGATGAGCGACAAGAAGGTCGTCGAGATCCATCGGTATGGGTCCCGCCATTGGGTGGGAGACGGATTTCCCGTGCGCAATCTGATTCCCGGGAATTCGGTCGGTGAACAACTCTCTCCGTTTCTCTTGCTGGACTATGCGGGCCCGGAAAACTTTTCTCCGACCGACACACCGCGAGGAGTAGGAGAACATCCGCATCGGGGATTTGAAACGGTGACCATTGTCTACGATGGTATCGTAGCGCATCGGGATTCGACCGGCAGTGGCGGCGTGATTGGACCAGGCGATGTGCAATGGATGACCGCCGCTTCCGGCATCGTCCACGAAGAGATGCACGAGAAAGAATGGGCGAGGAAGGGTGGTGCCTTCCATGCCATTCAACTCTGGGTGAATCTGCCAAGGGCGCATAAGATGTCCAGCCCAGGCTACCAGACTCTGCTGAAGGCGGATATTCCCGTGGTCGAACTTGCTGGAGGAGCCGGACATCTGCGCGTGATTGCCGGAGAGTTCCACGGTATATCCGAAACGATGCCTCGCAGCATCAGAGGTCCGGCGAACACATTCACGCCCGTTCATCTTTACGATGTACGCCTGAAGGCGGGACATGCAGCCGAGATCGCCGTCCCGGCTGGGTTCAACACGGCGGTTTTTGTGTTGCAGGGAGGCGTGTCCGTCAAAGGATCCGGTCAAGCAGAAGAGGCGGAACTGGTGCAGCTCGACAAGTCTGGCGAGCGCATTATGATCACAGCCAAGACCAATACCCGTCTGCTCGTGCTCGGCGGCGAACCGATCGACGAGCCGATTGCGCGGTACGGTCCGTTCGTGATGAATACCAAGGCCGAACTGGTTCAGGCCATGAACGATTATCAAGCGGGCAAGATGGGGCATTTGTCATGAGTGAACGGGCGCTGACGGTGGAAGTCTATTCTGATGTGATTTGTCCCTGGTGCTATGTGGGCAAGCGGCGGCTTGAACGGGCATTACAGCAAGTGGGCACAATAGTGACGAGTCAGGTTATATGGAGACCGTTCCAGTTGAATCCGACGATGCCGAAAGAAGGGATGACCCGACGGGCTTATCTCGAGGCGAAATTCGGTACGGTGGAGGCGTATGGACGACTTGAGGACCAGGTGTCGGAAGCCGGGTCAGCAGAAGGGATGTCGTTCGATTTTAGGAAGATCACACATACGCCCAATACCTTCTTGGCCCATCGGCTGATTTGGTATGCGGGGATGCAAGGTTGCCAGGATGCGGTGGTAGGGTCGTTGTTCAGAGGAGTTTTTGAGGAAGGGGCTGACGTTGGATCTTCCGACGTGCTCGCGCAACTCGCAGAACGAGCAGGTCTGAGAGCTGAGGCATTCCTTCTTGGTGATGAGGGAACAGCCGCCGTGCAGTCTGAAGAGGAGGTGAGCCGCCGCCTTGGGATTCGCTCGGTGCCCTATTTTGTCCTGAATCGTACACATGGGGTTTCCGGCGCGCAACCGGCTGAACTGCTTGCGGCTGCGATTGAAAAGGTCAGGATGCAAAAGAACGGAGAGTCGATCGCAAAGAGGTGAATGATGGCTGTTCAAGTCTATGGGTGTAACCACGTCGTAATTGAAGTGACCGATGCCAAGAAGGCGGTGAAGTTCTACGAGGACGTATTTGGACTGAAGATGTTGCGCGGTGGGGAAGGGGCAGCCTTTTGCAAGCTCGGCGAGCACCAGTTCATGGCCATCTTTGAAGTTGAGACCTTGCAGCCGGATCGGAGCAAACACTTCGGACTCATGGTCCGCGATGCCCGGCAGATCCAAGAGGTTCGGCGGAAGCTGACGAGGAAGTACAAGTTGAAGCTCCATCCGGACTTCCGCTGCGACTTTCGCGACCCGTGGGGGAATCGCATTCAAGTCGGCGATCTCAGCGATGAGTCGTTGGTATGGCTCCTCCCGTATCAGGAAGTGCAAAAAGCCGGGATTGTGTTTACCTCTAAGAAGAAAGAAAGGAGTTCGTGATGAGCACCTCGAATTTGCAGCAACGATTAAACGATTTGTTCGGGTACGTACGCCAGGGGAAGATTGTTGAGGCCATTCAAGAATTCTATGATAAAGATGCCGCAATGCAGGAGAATGCCAACCCTCCGACTGTTGGCCAGACTGCGAACGTTGAGCGGGAAAAGCAATTCATGAACGGTGTGAAAGAGTGGAAAGGATTCAATGTGACGGCCTCCGCAGCAGGCAACGATGTCACATTCTACGAGTGCAGCATGGATTTCATTGCCACGAGCGGCCAGCCGGTTCACCTTGAACAAGTTTCGGTAGCCAAGTGGAAAAACGGCAAGATCGTCCATGAGCGGTTCTATTATGACACCGGCGCAAAGAAGTAACGCGAAACCTAGTGAAGAACTTCCAACCGCCGTGTTGCTCGCTTGACAGAAAATGTTTTGATGACCCAGGATGCGTTACCGCTGCATCATGGCCAAGGGTGCCGTCTTGAGGGATGTTGTGATGATTGATACTTTTCCGGTGCGGTTCGTAAGAGCGTTGTTCTTGGTCATCGGAGTGGTCGATGTGTTCGGGTGTAAGGGCGAAGTCGGCTCTTCCGCGCCTCGTCCGATTTCCGAAGTCCAGGTGTTGGAAATCACGGCTCAGACTGTTCCTGATGAACCGGAGTTTATCGGACAAGCCGAAGCCTCGAGCATCGTCGAGATTCGTCCGCAAGTCACCGGCATCATCAAACACCGGTTCTTCTCTGAAGGCCGCGATGTCAAACAAGGCGATCGCCTCTATGAGATCGACCCTGTTCCCTTTCAGGCCGCGTATGCAAGTGCAAAAGGACGAGTGGCGCAGGCTGAGGCACGGCTCGTCCAGGCCAAGCAAAATCTGGCTCGCGTTAAGCCGTTGCTCGTCGAAGATGCCGTCAGTCAGAAAGATGTCGACGATGCCATCGCGGAAGATCTTGCCGCGCGGGCTTCGCTGGAAGCGGCCAGAGGAGATCTGGTCAAGGCCAAGTTCGATCTGGACAACACTCTCATCGTGGCTCCGGTCGATGGCTTGATCGAGCGAACGCGATATTACCAAGGGCGGCTGGTTACCGCCCAGACGGATCTTTTGACCGTCATTCATCAAGTCGATCCCATGTATGTCATCGTGAGCGCGCCGGAGAGTTTTCTTCTCAAACGTCGGAGAGATACCCTTTCAAAACGAATTCAGCACCCGGGAATCTACAGTTTGACGGGTACCATCATCTTCGTAGACGGAACAACCTATGCGCATGACGGCGTGTTGGATTTTGCGGATATCGGGTTGCGGGTTGAGACTGGCTCTCGGCAAGCGCGGGTGGTGTTTCCCAACCCCGATCGAGTATTGATGCCTGGCCAGTTCGTGACCGTACGGTTCCATGGAGTCTCGAAACCCAACGCCATTCTTGTTCCACAACGCGCGGTTCAGCAGGGGCCGAAGGGAGCGGTCGTCTATGTCGTCGGTCAAGGCGACCACGTGGAAGTTCGAGACGTGAAAGCGACGGATTGGCATGGAGATCAGTGGCTCATCGAGGATGGGCTTCATGCCGGAGAGCGGGTCATCGTGGAGGGATTTCAACGACTCGCGCCTGGAGCCCAGGTCAAGCCCATCGCGGTGGCCTCGACAAAGTCCGATACGCCTCCATCGCCGGCCGGCGGCACGGAACAGAAAAAATGAATCTTGGATTTTTTATCGACCGACCGATTTTTGCCTCGGTCCTTTCCATCGTCGTCGTGGTGGTGGGGTTGGTGGCAATGCTGGCTCTACCCATCGCTCAGTTTCCCGAGATTACTCCCCCGGTGGTACAGATCGA
Source organism: uncultured Nitrospira sp. (assembly GCA_964579525.1). Taxonomy (GTDB): domain Bacteria; phylum Nitrospirota; class Nitrospiria; order Nitrospirales; family Nitrospiraceae; genus Nitrospira_D. The sequence continues at coordinate 16,323 of CAZOHW010000036.1, forward strand.
TGCTGATTACCCTGGTGCGAGCGCGGAGGTCGTCGCGGAATCAGTGGCCCGCCCCATCGAGTTGCAGCTTCCCGGGATCGACCGTCTCCTCTACTTCGATTCGACGAGCACGAACGACGGTCATATGACGATCAAGCTGACATTTGAAATCGGCACGAACGTCGATATCGCGCAGGTTCAGACTCAGAATCACCAGAAGCTCGCCGAGCCTCAGCTTCCTCCGGAAGTCGTTCGTCAGGGAGTGACCGTTAAGAAACTGTCGCCGGATCTGCTGACAGTGATGGTGCTCAATTCAGACGATCCGCAGCAAGATGCGCTCTTCCTCTCGAATTTCGCGATCCTGCGAATCCTCGACAACATCAAGCGGTTACCCGGAGTTGGCGATGCGCTGGTCTTCGGACAACAGAACTACAGCATGCGTCTTGTCCTCGATCCGGTACGCATGGCGCAGTTGGGTTTAACGCCGACCGATGTCGCGAATGTGGTGCGCGAGCAGAATCGTGATTTCCCCGCCGGGACCGTCGGACGAGAACCCATGCCCATACCCACGGAGCTTACGCTTCCCCTCATCACTGAAGGACGCATGACCGACGTGCGCGAATTTGAAGATATGATCGTTCGAGCGCTGCCGAACGGATCGATGGTTCGGCTCAAAGACGTTGCCCGGGTCGAATTGGGAGCGCAATCCTATGTGCTCGAAGGCCGCTTTAACCGCAAGCCGACCGCGCTGCTGCTCACCTTTCTCTCGCCCGGTGCCAATGCGCTCGACACGGTCAAGCGAATTCGTGGAGAGATGGACAAACTGAGCAAGGTCTTTCCACCAGGCGTCACATACGACATTCCCTACGATACGACACGCTTTGTCGATGTCTCCATCAAGGAAGTGGTGAAGACCTTGGTCGAAGCCATGGTCTTGGTCGTCCTGGTGGTGTATCTCTTTCTCCAAAGCTGGCGCGCCACATTGATTCCTGTCTTGGCGGTTCCCGTCTCGCTGATCGGAACCTTTGCGGGGATGGCCGCTCTCGGATTCTCCATCAATACGCTCACCCTCTTCGGCTTGGTGCTGGCCATCGGGATTGTGGTGGATGATGCCATTGTGGTTGTGGAGAACGTGGAACGTCACATGGCGGGCGGGTCGTCCCCGAAGGACGCGGCCAAGAAAGCCATGGGGGAGGTGGCAGGCCCCGTGATTGCCATTGTGTTGGTGTTGTGTGCGGTTTTTATACCCGTGGGGTTTCTAGGAGGTATCACCGGCCAACTGTACAAGCAGTTTGCGATCACGATCGCAGTCTCCGTCGCGATCTCGGGGTTCGTTGCCCTGACGCTCAGTCCCGCGCTCTGCGCGTTGGTGCTGAAGCCGAGTCATGGGCCGCGCAAAGGCTTCTTTGGACTGTTCAATCGACTGTTCGAGTGGATCCAAATTCGGTACTCGACGAGCGTGAGTTTCACGCTGAAGCACGTGGCCCTCTCATTGGTGCTGTGCGGGGTGGTGATCGGTGTCGCGGTCAAGTTGTTCGCGGGAATTCCCATGGCCTTCTTGCCGGAAGAGGATCAGGGGTATTTTATTACCGTCGTTCAGCTGCCGGATGGGTCGTCGAAAAAACGGACGGACGCAGTCGTCGATCGAATCGAACAGTATTACCATACCGTTCCTGCGATCTATGCCACTCAAGCCCTGTCGGCACAGCGCTTCGTCTTTAATCCCAGAGGCACCAATACGCCGCATCTCTTTGCCCCTCTCACACATTGGGTTGAACCGAAGGTGCTGCAGGAGCTCGCA
>CAZOHW010000037.1:0-17748 GCA_964579525.1 uncultured Nitrospira sp.
CGGTAATTCAAGAAGAATGGGGATCGTTCGTAAAGCCCCAATGATTACAAACCCTTGTAATTCAAGGCGAACATTCTTGTTCTCTGCTGACATCCTATGTTACAGTGCCACGTTTAATTTCCTTTCTTTGGTCCCTATAGGGAGATGATGCTTTGTCAAACGGTCTGGTGCAAGAGCGAGTGACCACCGCTCTGCTGAGTGCTCTGAATGGGGCAAGGCAAAAAGGGCAGCTGAAGACGGAGGCGTGGCCTACACTCAGTCTTGATGCGCCGAAGCGACCGGAATGGGGCGATTTAGCCTCAACGGTGGCCATGTCTCTCGCTTCTTCTGAGCAGAAGGCGCCTCATGATATTGCCCAGATCATCGTGGACAATCTGTCCCAGCGTGATCAATTGTTTGATCGTGTGGAAATCGTACGGCCCGGCTTTTTAAATCTCACGGTCAAGCCGACGCTATGGCAGGAGGTGCTCCGTGACATCGAGTTACAGGGGAATCGCTATGGAAAGGCGACTGCCAAACTTGACCGTCGAGTCTTAGTTGAGTATGTGAGTGCAAATCCGACTGGGCCATTACACGTTGGGCATGGACGAGGAGCTGCGGTAGGACAAGCTGTCAGCCGATTACTCGAAGCGGTCGGTTGCGACGTTGTGGACGAATATTACATCAACGACGCGGGACGGCAGATGAAACTGTTGGGCATGTCAGTCTATGCCCGCTATAAGGAACTAGCCGGAGAGGCCGTTGAATTCCCTGAGGAAGGCTATCACGGCACCTATATTACAGCTGTCGCGCAGGAGATCAAGGCACAGGTAGATCATGAGGCAGCTAAGCTGGAACCTATCGAGCTCGAGGCTCGTTGCCGAACGCTTGCCTATCAACAACTACTTGGCTTGATCCGTGATGATCTCAAGTCATTTGGCATCGAGTTTCAGTCGTGGTTCAGCGAAGCGGCACTCTTGGAAACCAAGGCTGTCGAGCGGGCTTTGGATGAACTGAAAACGCGTGATCTTTTGTTTCAACAGGAAGGCGCCTGGTGGTTTCGATCCTCCGCGTACGGAGACGAAAAGGACCGTGTCGTTAAAAAGCAGGACGGCGAATATACCTATCTCGCCTCCGATATCGCCTATCACCATGACAAGCTCCGGCGCGGCTACGATTTGCTGATCGATGTGTGGGGAGCAGATCACCATGGTTATATCCCCCGCATGCAAGCTGTGATGCAGGCCTACGGATATCCAAAAGAACGTCTTCAAGTCGTCCTCGTCCAGCTGGTGAAATTGTTGCGGGGCGGGGTTGAAGTGAAGATGTCCAAGCGCACCGGGGAATTCATTACGATGCGTGAAGTGATCGAGGAAGTTGGAGCGGACGCCGCAAAGTTCTTTTTCTTGATGCGGGACTCCAAGACCCATCTGGAGTTTGACTTGGAGTTGGCGAAACAGCGGTCCGCCGACAACCCGGTGTACTACGTACAGTATGCCCATGCCAGAATCTGTAGTCTTTGGCGTGTCGCGTCGGCGAGGGGGATTGCTCGGCCCTCTGCTGAGGAGACGGACTTGACTCTGTTAACGGACCCCGATGAGTTGGGGTTGATCAAAAAACTGTCTGCTTATCCTGAAATCATTCAAGCCAGCGCGTTCGCATTTGAGCCGCATCGGCTCACCTATTATCTTCAGCAGCTGGCGTCGCTGTTGCACACATTTTATAACAAACATCGAATTTTGCCTCCTGCAGGGGATCAGGAGCCTGAAGAGTCAGCATCAACTGAAATTCTGACACCGAAGCGGACTGCTGCGCGGTTGGTTCTCATGGGGGCCGTTCAGCAAGTACTCAGGAACGGGCTGGATGTGCTGGCCATCTCAGCGCCCGAACACATGTAAGCACGCCGTTGAGAGACATGCACTATCAGATTCAACATCGCGATCAGCAGTCCAAGGGCCGAGTCGGACTGTTGGCCACGAACCATGCAGAGATCGACACGCCGACGTTCATGCCGGTGGGATCATTGGGGCCGATTAAAGGGCTCGAACCGGAAGATATCCAAGCTGCAGGATTTCGGCTGATCCTCAATAATGCGTATCACCTGTATCTGCGTCCAGGCCATCAGCTCGTCGCCGAAATGGGAGGATTGCATGCCTTCACCGGTTGGTCCGGCGCCATTCTCACCGATAGTGGGGGCTTTCAGATTTTCAGCCTGGCGAAGTTATGCAAGATCACGGATGAAGGAGTCACGTTTCAGTCCCACATCGATGGCTCGACCCATTTCCTGACACCGGAAAAAGCGATCGAGATTGAAGAGGCGCTCGGGGCCGATATCATCATGGCGCTGGACCAGTGCGTGGCGCTACCGGCCAGCCGGGATATGATTCAAGAAGGTGTCCGTCGAACCAAGCTCTGGGCGCAACGTTGTCAGGAAAAACGCCGGCGGACGGATCAGGCTCTGTTCGGCATCGTCCAGGGAGGGTTGGAAGCGGACTTGCGTGTCGCGTCAGCGAGGGACTTAGTGGCCTTGGGATTTGAAGGGTACGCAGTCGGGGGGCTCTCGGTCGGCGAGAGTAAGGCCGACATGTATGCGATGCTCGATGTCACAGTTCCGGAATTGCCGGAACAGAAACCTCGCTATCTCATGGGGGTTGGACATCCTGAAGACTTGGTCGAAGGGGTCGCCCGAGGGATTGATTTGTTCGATTGCGTCGTACCATCACGTCATGGACGGACCGGCTCGCTCTTTACCTCATCAGGTCGGGTTGTCATTAAGCAGGCTCAGTATGTTGACGATGAGCGTCCCATCGATCCAGATTGTGCCTGCCCCGTATGTCGTCGGTATTCACGGGCCTATCTGCATCATCTGTTTATGGTGAAGGAAATGTTGGGTGCGCGACTCAATACCATCCACAACGTATGGTATTTCTCGAATCTGATGCGGGAGATACGGGAAGCGCTGGCCGAAGGACAATTTGCCGAATTTCGCGAGGCATTTTATCACAAGCGGGATCAGCAACCAGAGGGGGTAGGGGCCGAGCCTGGGGAATCTGAAGTGTACAGTCAGTTAAACAAATAAACAAAACTTGTCATCTCTAGCAAGGGGAACTGTTCGATGTTGATGGAATCAATCGCATGGGCCGAGGGAACGGGTGGAGGCGGTACGGGGTCGGGCGGAGGGGCTAGTGGGCTGTTATCTTTGGTCCCCTTCCTCATCATCTTTATCTTGTTTTATTTTCTGCTGATTCGCCCACAACAGAAGAAACAAAAGCAGCAGCAGGCATTAGTCGATGCTGTGAAGAAGGGCGACAAGGTTATCACGACGTCGGGGATTTGGGGCACGATCACAAACCTTGGGAAAGATACCGTGACGCTTCAGATTGCCGACAACGTCAAAATCAAAATGCAGCGCGAAAACATCGCGCGCGTGCGTGGGGAAGACGAGGAAAAAGACTCATAGCTCGAATGGGATGAGGGGTTGCGGACGACATGAAAAAAATAAGCGGGCGCTTATGGTTATTGGCAGCGGTTATTCTGACGTCAGTGATATGTTTCCTGCCGTCGTATCAGCCGATGTATCAGTCCTTGCCCAGCTGGTTGAAGGCGGTGTTGCCGAACAAGGGCATTACGTTGGGATTGGATCTGCAGGGCGGGATCCACATGGTACTTGAAGTCGACGAGGATCGTGCCGTTGAGATTGCGGTCGATCGCTCCGTGACGGCGCTGCAAGACCTTGTGGCTGACCAGAAGATTGCGGTCGAGTCGATCAAGCGAGCCCGGCAGGATCAAGTGACCATTCAGCTTCAGAATGCCGAGGCAAAGGCTCCAACCCAAAAGCTGATCGACAACTTCCCCGTTTTTATTGAGAAGGACTCTGCGGGAACAGGGAACGTCGTGGTCTGGGAGCTGCGCGAAGCAGAAACGAAGCGGATTAAGGACTCGGCTATCAATCAAGCGCTGGAGACCATCCGTAATCGAATCGACCAATTCGGTGTGGCCGAGCCGATCGTTCAGCGGCAAGGGCTGAAGCAAATCGTCGTGCAATTGCCCGGCGTCAAAGATCCGAAGCGCGCTAAAGACCTGATCAAAGAAACGGCCCTACTCGAATTCAAAATGTTGGATGAGGACACGCGACTCGATTTTCCAGCTCAAGTCCAGAAGGACAAAGAGGCCGAAGTGGTCCAACAGTTTGCGGCGAAGGTACCGGAGGGAGATCAAATATTATTCGAGCGGATGGTCGATAAAGACACCGGTCACGAGTTTCGCATTCCCTATTTGGTCAAAAAACGAGTCATGTTGACCGGTGATGTGTTGAGCGATGCGCGGGTTTCGATCGATCAGTTCAATGAGCCATATGTGTCTATCACGTTTGATACCAAAGGTGGACAGGAATTCGAACGGATCACCGGTGAGAACATCAAGAAGCGGATGGCGATTGTGCTGGATAACAACGTCTATTCGGCCCCGGTCATTCAAGATCGTATTGCGGGAGGGCGCGCGCAGATTACCGGGACCTTCTCCATGCAGGAAGCCAATGATCTTGCGATCGTGCTGAGGGCTGGTGCCCTGCCGGCACCGCTCAAGATCGTCCAGGACCTGACAGTCGGTCCTTCCCTCGGGCAGGATTCTATCGATAAAGGGGTACGGGCGACGCTATTCGCCGGTGCTATAGTGGTCATCTTCATGATCGTGTATTACAAATTGTCCGGGGTGATCGCAGATTTTGCCTTAGTACTGAATCTCCTCTGCCTCATGGGGGCCTTGTCGGCCTTGACCGCAACCTTGACACTGCCTGGTATTGCGGGAATTGTGTTGACGATCGGGATGGGTGTCGATTCAAACGTCTTGATCTTTGAACGTATTCGCGAAGAGCTGCGGGGTGGGAAAGCTGTACGATCGGCAATCGATGCCGGGTACGACAAGGCTCTCCTGACGATTATCGACTCGCACGTGACAACGCTGATCACTGGCGTGGCGCTGTTTCTCTTTGGGACTGGACCGATCAAGGGGTTTGCCGTGACTCTGTGTCTCGGCATCGCCATCAATCTCTTCACGGCGTTGGTCGGAACGAAAGTGATTTTTGACCTGCTGTATCAGAAACAAAAAGTTGAAGCACTGAGCATCTAGCCGTGAAGCCATCAGTGATGAGCCTTCAGGGAGAGGCGCACAGTTATCAAAGGGGAGCGCGCATGTTAGAGATTCTTGGAAAGACCAACATTGACTTCATGGGGAAGCGCAAGTTTGCCTTTCTCTTTTCAGGGATTATGGTCCTACTTGGGCTCATCGCTCTTTTACAGATCGCGAGAGGTGCCGCCAATCTGGGTATCGATTTCGCCGGGGGGACGGCCGTCCAACTCAAGTTCGAGCAATCGGTCCGGATCGATGAAGCCCGTAAGGCGTTGGAGACGAATGGAGTGAGCGATGCCGAACTTCAAGAGTTTGGACAAGACAACAAGCTTCTCATTCGCGTGAAGGCCTCCACGACGATTGAAGAGAAGGTCGCTGAACGTGTGACGGCGGTGTTTGCCAAAGAGTTCCCGAATAACACGTTCGTGGTGGACTCCACAACGGAGATCGGTCCCACCATTGGAAAGAAGCTTCAAGAAGATGCGCTCGTGGCCATTGTCATTTCCTTTGCGGGGATCATTTTGTATATCGCGGCACGATTTGAGCTCCGTTTCGGCGTCGCGGCCGCATTGGCGACGTTTCATGACGTCCTCGCCGTGGTCGGGGCTTTCTACATTCTTGATAAAGAAATCACTCTCCTGATCGTGACGGCGCTCCTGACCTTGGCAGGGTATTCTTTAACCGATACCGTCGTGGTGTTCGACCGAATTAGAGAAAATCTCAAGTCTCGACGACGAGAGAGCGAAGAAGCGACGATTAACACCGCCATCAACCAGGTGCTGAGCCGAACGATTGTGACGAGTTTAACCGTCGTGCTCGTGCTGATTCCCCTCACCTTGGCGGGGGGAGAAGTGCTGCACGATTTCTCATTGGCTTTACTCTGGGGCGTCATTTTCGGTACCTATTCCTCGGTCTTTGTCGCCAGCCCGCTGCTGCTCTTGTGGCCTGGAACGCCGGGTCGACTCTTGAAACGCAACTAGGCGAATGGTGGAATAAAGCGTTGTGCCGTTCGTCACTCGTATGGTGCACTGGTGAGTGGTGAGTTGGGCGCACCCTCACAGGCGATAGGCACGGCGCGAGTGTGTCGGTCTTGAGAGGTCTGGTGCCTTTCGCGATGGTGTAGCCATGGCATTCTGGAGCCGGTCTTACAGCCTCCAGCAGAAGATCATCGCGGCAATCGTGATGGTCGGTCTCCTGCCGCTGACAGCCCTTCTCATCCTCATCTATGTCGAAGAACGACGTATGCTTCGCGAATCGACCGGGGCCAACTTCAAGGAAGTGGCTGTCGAGGCGGCACGCCGGATCGAAATGCATATTACCCGGAGCATGAACGAAGCCCAACAACTGGCGACCGCTCCCTTCCTTCGCACCGCCGTCATGGAAGCGAACCGGACCTACGAAGGGAAGGATGCCCAGAGCATCTCGGACATCATCAGAGATTGGCAACAGCGGTGGGGACAGCGGGATAAGCGGAGCGAATTCCCGCTTTTCGTCAACCGGATTGTGACCAACTATTTGATTCGATGGCATGAGATTCGAAAGTCAGACTATGTCGGCATCCTGGTGACCGATGGACAGGGCGCCTTGGTCCTCAGTTCGATTCCGCAAGTCGACTATTCTTATGCGAAGACGGTGTGGTGGCAGGCTGTGGTCAGAGATGGGAATCAGCAGCCTTATGTGAGTGATATCGCATTTGATCCCTCATTCGGAACTTATGTGGTGGTCGTGGCGGCGCCGATTTTCGACGATCAACGACGGGCTGTGATTGGCGCCGTGACGATTCTCCTTCGGCGAGACACCTTGTTTCACTCTTTGGCAGAAGGATCGTTCGGCGAAACCGGTCATGCGATGTTGTTCTCCTCCGATGGAGGGGTGGTGATGTGTCCGGTGCTTGCACCGGAAGCGCACACGGTCGATTCGGAATTGGTCAATGCGCTGGGTGCAGCGAAGCCGGGCTGGATGGCCGTGACCGATGATTCACATGGAAATAGGGACACCTTGATCGGGTTGGCACCGGTCCGGTTCAGTGAGCACCTGGCAGCGGGAAGTTTGGGTGGAAAACATTGGATGACGGTGGCTCGCCAGGATCCATCCGAAACCTTCGCCCCTCTGGGCGAATTCATGGCCAAAGCCTGGTTGTTCGGCATGATGGTGCTGGTGGGGTTATCGGGAACCGGGGTAATGCTCGCACGTCGAATCGCTCGTCCGATCCAATTATTACAGGACGGCGTCCAGCAAATCGGAAGTGGTCGTTTGGAACAGAGGCTCGAGCTCAGGACGGGAGATGAAATCGAACAGCTGGCTCAGGCGTTTAATCAGATGGCGAGTAATCTGCAACGGTCATTCGGGCAGATCGAACAGCGAATGGTGGAGGTTCGGCAGCTGGAGGAGAAGTATCGCGATCTGATCGAGCATGCGCCTGAAATGATCTGTCAGCTGGATCGCGAGGGTCGTTTCGTCCATGTCAACAAGACCGGGCTCGAAAAACTTGGCTATGCCCATGACGAAATGTTGAGAATGAAGCTGTGGGATCTGGTTCCAACGGGCCAAGATTCATCGGTGTCTCATTACCTGGAACAGCTTGCATGCCGTGGGCAGAGTTCGATCGAAACGGTGCTGTTGGCAAAGGACCGACGACCGATCGATGTCGAAATTCATGCGACGGCGCTGTTTGACCGAGCAAGCGGCGGGTTGGTCCATTCTCGTGCATTTGTTCGGGATATCACCGAACGCCGCCGGTTAGAACAGGAGCTCCAGCGATATACGGTTGGACTCGAACAGGCGGTGTCGGAGCGTACCCAACAGCTGACTGTTTCCCAAGCCCGATATAAAGCCCTTTTCGATTTTGTGGCCGACTCGGTGCTGATGGTGAGTAGAGACGGGACAGTGATGGCCGTGAATGAACGGGAGCAGCAGGTCTTGGGCTATGCCGAGTCGAGGATCGTTGGAACCAACATTCTTGACATGGTCCCCTGTGCCTATCAGCAGGCATTCACCGGCTGGTTGGACGACGTGAGCACCGAGCAACGACAGGTCGCAACTCAAGAAATCGTCGTCTATCACAGCAATGGACAGGAAATCCCGGTAGAAATGGATCTGATTCGTGTGGAGGGAACCGAGCAACTGCTGGTCTTGGTACAGCTTCGCGATATTACCGATCGGAAACGGCTTGAGATTCAGCTGCAGTCATACCGAGCGGACCTAGAACTCAATGTGAGAGAACGCACCAGGGAGATCGAGGAGACCAAGCAATACTTAGAAAACCTGCTCGAAAATGCGAATGATGTCATTTACACGCTCGATCTGGATCAGCAATTCACCTATGTCAACAGCAAGGTTAACGCGTGGGGGTACCGCAAGGATGATTTGATCGGCCGGCCGTATCTCTCGCTCTTGTCTCGTCGCCATCGTGGGCGTCGACTCAAGAGTACGTTGGATATCGGTGCCAAGCAAGTGTACGAGGTTGAAGTCGTGACTCGACTGGGCGAAGTGCGCACGGTGATGGTCAGTGTCTCTCCTCTGCAGGGGGTCAACGGCGAGATTCTTGGGGTGCTCGGCATCGCACGTGACATGACGGACACCAAAAAGCTGGAGCGACAGATTCGTAACGCAGAAAAGCTGGCGTCGATCGGGAAGCTCGCGGCTGGTGTAGCTCATGAGATCAACAATCCGCTCGGCGGGATCCTCAACTGTCTCTACAATCTTCGTAAGGGTACGCTGTCGCCGGCGCGTCAGGAAGAATATTGGGCTTCAATGGAGCATGGGGTTCGGCGTGTTCAGAAAATCGTTCGGCAGTTGCTTGATTTCTCACAACAGCATGAACCGGAGTTCAGCTTGGCCGACATCAATCGCATCGTCGACCAGGTCCTGGGGTTGACCACGCACCTCTTCGCGCCCAATCGGATTCACCTGGAAACCGAGTTGGCCCATGGCTTGCCCAGTGTGATGGTCGATCGGCATATGATCGAACAGGTCCTGATGAATTTGATCTTGAATGCCGTACAGGCTATGAAACAAGGCGGCGCGCTGACGATCCGGACTTCCGTGCTCGAGGGTGTGTGCCGTGTGGACGTACAAGACACGGGATCTGGTATTCCAGCAGCGATCCTCCCCCGTGTCTTCGATCCATTTTTTACAACCAAGGGTGAAGGTGAGGGAACGGGGCTTGGCCTCTCGGTCAATCTCGGCATCATGGAACGTCATGGAGGGAAGATCTTAGTGGAGAGCGAAGTTGGAAAGGGAACGATATTCACGCTCTGTTTGCCGGTCTCACGAGAGCGCACACTGGCGGAGAAGGAAGTATGAAAGGGCTCACCGTTCTGCTGGTCGATGATGAACCGCTCATGCGTCTGTCCATGATGGATGCGTTGGAAGCGGTGGGGTGCGAGGTCCAAACTGCATCCACGGGAACCGATGGGGTCGAGGCGATTCGCGAGAAGACCTATGATCTGGTGATTACCGATCTGCGGTTACCTGGTGATGACGGGTTGACCGTTCTGAAAACGGCAAAGGAGAAGGCGCCACAGACCGAAGTACTGGTGATCACTGCGCATGGGTCTGTGGAAACGGCGGTCGGTGCGATGAAGCTGGGCGCATTCGATTACATCACCAAACCGTTTCAGATGGATGAATTGCTGCTGATCGTGGAGCGGATCGGTCACGTCATCAGCTTGCGTCGGGAAAATCAGGACCTCAAGGATCAACTTGAAGACAAGTTTTGCTTCAACGGCATTCTCGGCGCCAACAGCCAGATGCGGGCAGTGCTCGACAAGATCAAGCTCGTGGCTGAGACTGATTCCACTGTGCTGATCGTCGGAGAAAGTGGAACGGGTAAAGAGTTGGTCGCCCACGCGCTGCACCAGAATAGTCCGCGGAAGGGCGCCCCACTCATCAAGGTCAGTTGTGCGGCGTTGCCTGAAACATTGCTGGAGGCGGAGCTATTCGGCCATGAAAAAGGCGCTTTTACCGGTGCGCTCCGTCAGCGGCGCGGCCGATTCGAAATGGCCAACCAAGGGACCTTATTTCTCGATGAAATCGGAGAAATTTCACCGGTGGTTCAGGTGAAACTCCTGCGTGTACTACAAGAAAGGACGTTTGAGCGAGTCGGGAGCAATGTGCCGATTGAAGTCGACGTGCGACTCGTCTGCGCCACCCAGCGAGATTTACGCAAAGAGGTGGCTCAGGGGCGGTTTCGGGAAGATCTCTTTTATCGGCTCAATGTGGTGCCGATCATCGTGCCACCACTCAGACAGCGGCAAGAAGATATTATGGTGATCGCCGAACATGTATTGGAAACCTGTTCGCAGAAGCTGAATAAACAGCTCCGCGGTTTTTCTCAGCCGGCTCGTGAGTTATTGCTCCGCTATTCGTATCCGGGAAATGTGCGGGAATTGGAAAACTTGGTCGAACGGGCTGTCGCTCTCGGACGGGACAAAACATCGGTTCAACCCCCTGATCTATGTGGATTGCAATCCTGTCCGTACGTCGGGGGTGTGCCTCAAGACTCCTGTGGTTTCTGCCACGAAGGGCTAACCGGAGGCAAACGGAAAAAAAAGGACACAATTCTGACCTCGCTGGCGGTGGCGCGAGAAGGTTTTGAGAAAGAGTATATTGTCTCCGTGTTGGAACGTGTCGAAGGGAGTCGCACGACCGCCTCACAAATCTTGGGACTCTCCAGAAAAGCTCTCTGGGAAAAGTGTAAGCGCTATGGGATTCCTTCGGCTCACAGCGATGTCGAGGAAGCTGAACGCTGACGATGCCTGAGATGTTCGCACGTATCTTTTCGACAAGGAACGTGTCTGTCGGTCAACGCCTATGATGGTGAGGAGGGAGATCCGATGAAACGAATAGGACTCGTCTGGTGGCTGTGTCTGGTGGCTGTAGTGGCAGGTTGTGTAGGTGGGGGTGAAAGAGCCGAAATCAAGGAAGACCGGCTCACTGTGGGAAAAGTGCAGGGGGAAATCAAAGTCGGCATGCCGGCTTCTCGAGTGGCTGAATTGCTGGGCACCCCCAACATCGTGACGACGGACGAGAAGCGACGAGAAGTCTGGATCTACGATAAAGTCTCCACCGATCGAGTTGATATGGCGAGCTCATCGTTTGCCGGAATCATTATCCTTGGCGCCGCCTCGCGTAACAGTTCAAGCTCTCAGCGGCAACGCACCCTCACCATCATTATCAAGTACGACGAAGACAAGATTGTAAGAGACTTCGCTTATAACGCTACGCAATTTTAGCGAGGTGTCGGTGGAAGTGATGCGACGGTGGAGTGCAATAACGGGTGGGATGGTGATGGTGGTGTGGCTGATGGGCTGTGTTGCCCAGACACAGCCGCAAGACCTCTTTCAGCTCCAGGCCGAGAGCTTACGCAACAGGGCGATGCAAACCCGTTTCTTCGAGACCAAGGATGAAACGGAATTGCTGTCTGCTTCAGCGGCTGTGCTTCAAGACTTGGGCTTTCAAGTTGAAGAAAGCGTGCGCGAAGTTGGATTTCTACGGGCAGCAAAAGAACGAAGCGCCAGGGAATATGGACAGGATATTACCCGCTTCCTGATATTTCTTTTGAGCACCGGATTGGTTTTTGTTCATCAACCTCCGATCGTGATTCCTGTCGATCTGCATCAAAAAGTCGCCGCGACGCTGGTGACTCGTCCCATCAATACTGATGCGACACGCCAGGAAGTCCGGGTCGTCTTTTATCGGGTCGTGTGGAAAGGAAACGGATCGTCAGGGAATCAGCCTATTCAGCCTGGGCAGCAGCGAATGGAAATGCTGCGCGATCCGGTCATGTATCAGACTTTTTTTGCAAAACTGTCGAAAGCTGTGTTTCTGGAACCGTTCGCACTCTAAGTGTGAGGTCATGATGAGCCGCCGTGTAATCGGAACAATCATTGCTGCCGTCAGCATTGGCATGTTGCAAGGCTGTATCACTCCTCCCAAACCCACTCAAGATCTCCTTGCGCCGACTGAAGCACAAATGAAGATTCGGAGTGTACAAACTCGTTTATTCGAAGTGAAGGATCGCCAGGCGGCCATGCGTGGCGTCATCGCGGCACTACAGGATCTCGGCTTCATTATTGAACGGGCGAATGAGCCGCTCGGATTGATCACGGCTGCGCGTTTTGCCGAGCCGAACTTTTATGATGTTGTGGGCGTGACTGTGACCATCCGCTCCGAAACCGATGGCCGAACGACGATCCGTGCGAACGCCATCTACAATAACAAACCGATTGAAGACCCCAAGGTGTACCAGAATTTTTTCGCCACGTTGGAACGATCCCTGTTTGTGAATAAGCAATGATCCAGGCTGGTGTTACGAGCATGAAACGAGAGCGAGGCAGCCGATTCCAGGCTCGGCTTGTACTCGGGGGTATACTCTGCATGCTGTTGCCAGGTTGCCCGATGCCCTACGAGCTGAGGCATGACAATCAGTGGGACTCGCGCGCGCAAATTTGGCTGTCCGATGAAAGCCAGGTGAAGATTCGATCTGCCCAATCGCGTGTGTTCGATACCACCGACCGGCAGCGGATGCTTAGCGTCATTCTCTCCACTCTTCAGGACTTGAACTTCAAGATTGAGGTGCTGGATGAAGCACTGGGCATCGTCTCTGGGCGGAAGTATGTCGAGAATGAGCAGATCTATGGCGGGGATGTGAGCTATGTGTTGTATCAACCAGATGCGCTCTTAGTCCTCAACCGCAATTACCGGACCTGGGGCCCGTTCTATAGCCGGAGTAATTTGGTGCGTGTGACGGTGTCGGTTCGCAAGCGGGACGAGACCCGACTCGTCGTGCGTGTCAGTGCGCAGTTTTACCTTCGTGCTGTGGAAGAGCCGGACCTCTATCAACAGTTCTTCCGTACGCTGGAGCAAGCGCTGTTTCTCCAAGGGCAATCGGTGGAGTGATTGAACCGATTGATGCCCTTGCTCGTCCGGTGGTGCATCGTCACCCGCAGGCAAGGTATGATGACCGATGTGAGATGCAGACAATGGTGAATAACAACGTGAAAGGGAATAGGACGATGAATCGAAGGCGCAGTGCGATCAACGTGCTGTTGGGGCTTCTTCTTTTCACAGGAACGGCATTTGCCGCAGAGCCGGCAGATGTGGAAAAGTTCGTCAATGCACGAATCGAGATCGGTGAAATGATGACCAATTATTTTAAAAATGGAATGAGCTTTGGTGAGGGACAGCAACCCTCACAGGAACAGATGCGGAAAATGGGGGCCGACATCAATGCGAAGCTCACCGCTTTGCTCGCGAAGCACGATCTGACGCTTGAGGAATATCGCAAGCGGAGTCCAGAGGTTTTTGCCGATGATGCGGCGGTGAAGCACTATCTCGGCGAGCATCCGGACTTGAAGCAACGCTACGAGGCCCTTCCTCTCGATCGGATGGGGCGCGGTGGCAGTACAGGGAGAGGATATTAGGGCCAGTTTCCTCTATTCGTGTCGGTTACATCTGTACGGCATTCTATGGACTATCGATCTCTCGGCCGCTCTGGGGTGAAAGTCAGTCGACTCTGTCTGGGGACAATGAATTTCGGGCCGCAGACGAGCGAGAAGGACAGCTTTGCTGTAATGGATCGGGCCTTGGAGCTGGGCATCAACTTTTTCGATACGGCGAATGTGTATGGCTGGAAACTTGGAGAAGGGTGGACCGAGCAGATCATCGGCCGGTGGTTTGCTCAAGGAGGGGGGCGCCGGGAAAAGGTAGTGCTGGCCACGAAGGTCTTCGGTCGTATGGGGGATTGGCCCAATCAGTCGCGTTTGTCGGCCGTCCATATCAAGCGAGCCTGTGAAGAGAGCCTTAGACGGCTCCAAACAGACTGGATTGATCTCTATCAAATGCACCATGTCGATCGGGAAACTCCATGGGAAGAAGTTTGGCAGGCTATGGAGCAGTTGGTTCGTGAAGGAAAGGTTGTGTATGTGGGGAGCAGCAACTTTGCTGGGTGGCACCTGACTCAGGCTCAGGAAGCTGCGCGTAGTCGTCATTTTCTTGGCCTGATCTCAGAGCAGAGCCTCTATAACCTCACTGAGCGTATGATCGAGCTGGAAGTGATACCAGCCTGTGAGGCCTATGGCATCGGTCTGATTCCCTGGAGCCCGCTGGCGGGAGGCCTTCTGGGTGGGGTGTTACAAGCAGTCAATACAGGGCGCCGAGCCGGGGAGAAGTTGAAAAAAGAAGTGACCAAGATTCGGTCAAAATTGGAAGCCTACGAAGCATTGTGTGCAGGAATCGGAGAACGTCCAGCTGATATTGCGTTGGCATGGTTGCTCCATCAAAAGGCTGTGACCGCCCCGGTTATTGGCCCCCGCACGATGGAGCAGCTTGATGGAGCGATGCGGGCACTGAGTCTTTCCCTGAGTCAGGAAACTCTGAAGCAACTAGACGATTTGTTTCCTGGCCCTGGTGGAGCCGCCCCTGAAGCCTACGCCTGGTAACCGCCTGATGGTTAGTGTCGAATTGGGTCGAGAGTTTTAGCTGAGAAACGGCAAAATTGACCATCCGCGATGGGCCGCCATCGGCCAAGTGCGGAAGTTCGACGCTGAGATTGCACCACCATACAGCGGTCATCAGTTCTGTTACATTGACGTTGGAGTTCACCTGATTCTGAAAGTAGGCGAAGCCCGCTGTAGCGGGTCTGGTACACCGACGAGTTAGGCGTTATAGAGGTGAGGCGCCTCTACGACCAGTTTGGGTGACCTATCAAGCTCGACCGAGGGGAAGTCAGATAGCGAAGAATTGCACCCTCTGCGAAGTCAGCGAACAGGGCTCGGCGAATGTTCTCGCCCGTCTCGAAACCTGAGGCAAAGCCACGATAGCTCGGCCGCAGACCCGCATGTAGGTTGCCGGAACGGAACTCGTATATCTGTTTCAGAGTTTCTCGTCTAAGGGCATGGGCGGTGCGACTTCCGCGACGTATACCAAAGACCGCTTCGAAGTTGCCGTGCGACACGATCTGATCCAGTTCCTCTGGCATAAGGTCGTCAAAAAACTCAATGAAGCGCTTGGTCAGCTTCGAGTCCCGCCATGGTGTGCCGAGCGCAGTCAGGCACTCTGCCACGACGACGTAAAGGATGCAGGCAACCACGTCGTGTTCTTGACGTTTCGCCGCATAGAATGTGAGCAACGATGAGCGAAGTCGTTGGAAGTGCTCAAGGCCACCGGGAGCGCCAACGACACTGAAAATGTCCAAGGAAACGTGCTTGCGAGCAAGCGTTAGAACACTTTGATCGAACTGTCGCGCGCTAACGTCCGGAATTTTCCCGGGGCGTGTGGGAAACACCGTTAGGGGAAGTGAGATGGCGCGACCAAGGGCGAAACTGCAAATGGCCGCAGCCGTTTCAACCACGGAATGGGCAATATGATCAGAGAAGTTGCCTGGACAGGGAGCAGGAACGGCGATGTGTAAATGAGCAAGCGCATTGGGGGCAAAGAGTGCGTTCCTTGGATCCCAGTCCTTTGGCAACTCCTCAGAAAACTCTATGAGTACATTTGTTCCCAGACGCCGCCATCCAACAATGCGTGTCTGGTTGCCGAGCTGCTCCATAAAGGAGCCCATCGAAAACGGCGGATCCAACTGAAAATCAGGAGCCGGACACGTTGCGGAATGCCACACTGCCGAGCCAAAGTTGCCTTGCTTCACTCTCGAAGCGGCTTCCTTTGCGAGAGAGTCAATCTGCGATTGCCGGGATGGATCGCTGCTAACGAATCGAAGGTAGGGCTCATCGTCAACGAAGTGTGCGGTGACGTGAAGATCGTTCGGCGATCCGATCGTAAACGAGTCTCCGCTTGAGCCGTATTGAGTGAATGGGAGTCCGACTTCGCGGCCCAGCTGCGAGAGCCAATCGGCGCATAGCATTCGATGGGCTCGAATGTCGACCTTGTGCGCGTTCACTGGCTGCTTCATCCAGAGTGGCCCATGGCGTTTCCTTGAGACGCCTAACCGTAAGTTAGGCTGGTGACAGATGCGCTGTTGACCACTACAACCGCCTTACAGAGATTTTCCAATTTGCTCAGAGAGCTTTGATAGGCATCCATTGACTGCGGCAACGAAGGAAGGGTCGTGCTTGACTAGGCCTGCGAATGGGGAAATGGCGTACGGGACGCTTGAGGAGGTAGAGAATGTTTTTCCCTGGATTGTTCCAGCAGCGACGCATGTGATGTTGTCAGATGCTTGCGGATCGATGCTAGACAGAAAAGCGGTGTATCCCATGGACGACAGTGCACCATATGTTGCGCCAGAGATGACTGCCTTTAAGCGTCGTGGAAAGATGTCGATGACACGAAACTTGTTGATGTCGACGATGTACTCATTAACGGGCAACGAGCGCTCAAGCGCCTTTCCTAAGTACGTCAAAGGAGGCGTGTCAAAGTCACTGTCACCATAGTACTGAATTGGCTCTAAGACATCATCACGTCGATAGACAGTTTCAGATCTTTCCCGCTTGTCATTAATTGTGACTTTTGATCCTGCTGCGCGGTCATTGGGCGCCAGTGGGATCGTTGCGGAGCAACCTAAGAGGGTTGCAACCATTGCCGCAACGAGGAAGATCAAGGTGATGTTACGCGTGTTCATGTTTGTATGGTAACTGATGAGTCTTGATTGTTGCGCTGTAAAAAGGCTAACAATGTTTTGGCCAATCCGCATAAGCGTCAGAGCTGCCATTTTCTATCCTCGTCACACACTCGATGCTTGTGAACAATATCCCATCATCGACGATGAGGCAATGAATACGGCCCATCAACCACGTATTACGGGTTCTTATGTGGATCGGAGTATGCCTAAGCCCACTTCCCTAGTCCACTCTAAAGCAAACATCTGTCAGCTTCATTGAAACGTTCTTGGGTGGGTCTAGACCTAGCGAGCCTCTCGTACGACGGGAAATGGCTTATGTTTTGTACACAATAACTCTCGCGCTTCCTGACCAATCCCAGCGTGACTGATTCCCCTGTCTTTGCCGCGTGTACATCACCGTCTCTCTGACTCGTTGCTGGTTTGGCGTGATGCCTGCTGATGGAGGCAGCCAGGACACCGGCCGCACTGTAGAGGACTTAATCATAAACCTCATATGATGGCCTAGACTCTAGTGCCTAAATCTGCCATTTGGATCTGGTGTCGAGAGGTTCATCTCTAGATCTTCTTCCCTATTTATAGAGCCGTCTTTTTTCTCCTGAGCCCTTGACAGATTTGAAAACTCGCTCCCAATGCAGTAAGCGGTCATCCCCAGCATCTTGTCAAGCCTGTGGATAGTGATCCAAATAGTGGCATTCGTGCGACGTTCAATAGCAGTAATTATTTTGTGTCAAGCAGCTATTGCTAGGAATATGCAAAAAATTGAAGAAGTCGGAAGCCAACCACAATTAGTTGTGGTCATTCGTGTGAGATTGCAGACGCCTAAAAAATAGGCAGATTGATAGAGGCACGTTCAGTTCATGCGTTTCCTAGCGCTAAATGGGAGTTGTTCACAAGGTTATCCACAGAACATGGGGAGATCGGTCGAAAGTGCGGTGGCGTTGATATTAAGGCCGAGCGGAGAGTTTTATTTGGCTTAACCTGAGCCTCAGCCTTAACCTTCATAGAGCTAGGGGGAGGTTCAACAGCCTGTCAAGAGTAGGAGGGAGTATTACCACGCTTCC
>CAZOHW010000038.1:0-17381 GCA_964579525.1 uncultured Nitrospira sp.
CCCCCGCGCCCCCCTGTTCCTTCCCCAGAACCGATCGCCCGAGTCGCCCGATCGTTGACGTTCAACGGCCGTGGCCACAGTTGCCTCGGAGGATCGATCGAGAGCGTATTCCCGGGAAACAGATGATTATCGAGGAACGCAGATAGTAAATTGTGACTGGCCGCCACTGCATGGGCGTCCCCGGTTAGGTGAAGGTTGATGTCTTCCATCGGAGCGACTTGGGCATGCCCCCCACCAGTCCCCCCTCCCTTCACCCCAAAGACTGGCCCAAGCGAAGGTTGCCTGAGCGTCACCGCGGCTCGATGCCCGAGCCTCGAGAGCCCCATAGCCAGACCTATCGACGTTGTGGTCTTTCCCTCTCCCAATGGTGTTGGGTTGATTGCCGTGACAAGGACGTACCGCCCCTTTGGGGCAGTCGAGAGACGATCCAATATGCGGAGCGCGACTTTGGCCTTGTCCCGGCCATAGAGCGTAAGCTCCTCGGCATGGATTCCAAGCCGAGAGCCCACTTCACCAATAGAGCGAAGAATGACGGATTGAGCGATTTCGAGGTCGGTCACAGAGTTTCGGCTGTGGATTGGCTATCTAGGTTTCTCGAGTAGGTTGCACTGTCGCACACAGGGACCAACTACAACACATGAAGCAGTGATCAACATCGCAGCCAATAGAAATACAGGTAGTCAAGCAACTCGATTAGACATAGACGTATATATGATGCGACCCAATTACGTAACGAAACCGCTACTCCATAATGTACTTTGTTGGGTCAAGGGCTTGCCCATTCACTTTCACCATGTAATGGAGGTGAGGGCCGGTCGACAAACCTGAGCTCCCGACGAGGGCAATCACATCGCCGCGGTTTACCCTCTGCCCTTCTTTCACTAACGCCTTGGCCAAGTGCCCATAAAGGGTTTCAATCCCAAACCCATGGTCAACACGCACAATGTTCCCCAGCTTTGGATCATAGCTGGTGGCTGTGACTCGCCCTTGGGCTGGAGCCTGAACAGGAGCATTTGGAGCAGCGCCGATGTCCAACCCGTCATGCCAGGCAGGCTTCTCAGTGAAGGGAGAGATACGCGGCCCAAATCCAGAGGTGACCCACCCCTTTACAGGCCAAATAGAGGGCGTTGACGCCCAGCGGGACGACCGTTGTTCTGCTGCCTGGGTTAATTCGCTGAGTATCTGCTCTTGGACCGTTGCCTGTTTTGAGAGCCACTCCAATCGTTCCTTTACAAAAACAACTGCCTGGAGACTATCCTGAGTTGATACGAGGCTGGAACCAGACGCATGGTCATGGTTCGCATCTTGACCTTCCGTTGCACTACTGGAAAGGCCGCCTTTCCCCTCATGGTCACTCCCAGAAGGCATTAATCCACCTTCCGGCATTGGCACATCTTCACCACCACGGCCATTGACCATGTCCCCAGGCTTTGGTGTTTCGATGCCCAACATGACACGAAGTCGCTGGTTCACCTCATTCATCGCTCCCAACCGCTTCTTGAGGTCATCGATCGCCGATGAGAATGCCGCAGTCTGCTCCCGTGCACTCATGGCTTCCTTGCGAAAGGCTGATAATTCCCAGACTTCTCCTGTTCTGATCACGTAATGAGACACAACCAGAAGATCAGCAAGAAGAAGTATGCAGCCGAACATGACCAGCCTTCGAACCAATTTCCTAGAAAAGTTAAAGCGAAGTGGCTTGTCTGTTGACCCTCGAAAGATCACCACCGTATAGGCATCGCTAGTACCTTGGCTGTTTACTTGCCCCATGATCGTTGCCCCCTTGCATAGCTGGCTGACCCTAAACGAAGCTACCCTTTTTCCGTTGCGGCGGTCAACCTATACGATAAGTATTACAGAGACTGCATTTCAACTACATAATCTAGCGGGTCTCACTCCTGACCCACGCAAGATACGGTGGAAGTCCTCCACATACAGAAAATGCAATAATTTCAGGCACTTTGTACGAATGAACTTTCTGAATCGCTTCCTGAAGAGAAGGAAATTTATCAGTCGTGGTCTTAATAAGTACCAATGACTCCTGATCATTGACCATCTTCCCGTCCCACCAGTAAGTCGAATTCACAGTTGGAATCGTCGATGCACAAGCCGCCAATCGTTGGCCAACAACGACGTCGCTAATCTTGGACGCTTCTTCTTGGTTTGAGGTCGTGACCATGACAACAATTATATCGGTCCGTTCGGCTCCCATCTGTGGGGCCAGAATACCCAAGAACATGGATACAATCAACCCAGAGCCATAGCCTTCAACCGTTCATGACCAGAGATACAGCAACATCCATGCCCTTTCCTCACAATGAGTCGACATTTCAACTCTGTAATTTCAATATGTTAGATAGCCATTGGTTATCAAAGATCTCCCATTGAACCAGGTACCTATGCAAAAAAATCAGCGGACACACCAATTTTTGGAAAGACTGTACAAAATCTGCCGATCACAGTCCTCTCTCCTCACGTTTCATTTATTTAGATGAGAAGAAGCTCTGGTGCCTATACTCTTCCTAGTTTCGCGAGTTCAGAGAAATACTGTGCGAAGGCCTTCATTCCCCCGGCAGCTTGTCCCCAATCAAAGTATTCGTTCGGGGCATGATACCCATGCTCTGGCAGGCTCAACCCTAAAAAGAGAATCGGTACCTTCCAGGCCTTTTGCATGGTCACGACCGCGCCAATTGACCCACCCTCGCGCACGAAGGCCGGCTCTTTCTCGAATCCCGCATAAACCGCGCGTTTGACACAATCCACATAGGGGCCGGTGAATGTACCTTTGAATGGGTGAAGCATTCCCTCTCGTTCGACCTTCACCTGTGGGTTAACTCTGGCCACATGCTGTTTGAGCAGAGCAAACACCCGTTCCGGAACCTGGTTGGGGACAAGTCGCATACTGACCTTAAGCTCACCATGTCCTGGAACGACCGTTTTGACTCCAGGGCCATGATATCCGCCACTGAGGCCATGAATTTCAAAGGTGGGAGCGGCCCAGATACGACGCAGAAGATCGGCAGAATCTTGTGTTCGGAGCGAGGAAAACCCGTATGCTTCCTTGAAGCGTTTGACCTGAAACCCGGATTTCACGAAACTCCGTATCTCTTCCTTGGTTGGTTCAACGATATCGTCATAAAAGCCTTTGATCTTCACCCTTCCCGTTTTAGCATCCAGGCAGGAATGGGCCACTTCGATGAGTTCAGCAAGCGGATTGCGCGCTGCCCCACCGGTCACTCCGGAATGGGCATCCTTCGTTCCCGTACGCAGTGATAAGCGAGCTCCAAGTAGCCCGCGTAAGCCGTATGGTATCGCCGGCTGCCCCTTGGCGAGCCAAATCGTGTCCGATACGATGACGGAATCCGGCCGTGGGATAGCGGCTCGATTCTTCAGCCCCATCGCAAAGTTCGGGCTTCCGATTTCCTCTTCAAGTTCCCAGAGGAACCGAATGTTGATCGGTAAACCCTGTTCAATGACGAATTGAGCAGCCAATAATGCGGTGAGCGCCGGTCCCTTATCATCGGTTGCGCCACGCCCCCGATAGATTCCGTGGTCATTCTGAAAGGCAAACGGCGCCTGTTTCCATTCCGCTTCTTGCGCCGGTTGAACGTCCATATGATTGTAGACCGTGACGGTCGGGTGAGCATCCCCGGTAGTCCACCCTCCAGAAATGATGGGACATCCCTCGGTCTCGACAATCTCTGCAGCTGCGCCAAGATCATTCAGATACTGGACTCCCAAGTGAGCCATACGCCGCATATCATCTTTCCGAGATGGATCCATGCTGATTGAGGGGACTTCCACCATCTGTCCCAAGAAATTCTCAAACCGTGGTCTCGCATTACGCACAAACAGCCCGAGTTGTCGCTCATGCACCATGTCTTGCTCCTCCTGAACGAAATAGACTCGGAATTATAGCGGCCACGAATCAGAAGGAAAAGGAACGGCGGGACCTCAGGGAACAAAAATGATAGAATCCGTGACATTTACCATGGTCCCTTCTACCCTAGTCTCTAGACTGACATTTTTGATAGTCTTCCTACTGATATGGATGGTAGTGGGTTACCCGATGCAGTCGTATGCGGAGGAGCCAACGACGATCCAACACATACTCGATGCACCCCCCAGTTACCATCTGCGACACGTGCTCATCCAAGGGGTCGCACGCGATGTGCAGCCACTCGACCCCTATGCTCTTCCAAATGGTAGTAAGTGTTACGGTGCCTATTTGTTTCGACTGGAAGATGATACTGCCACACTACCGGTTGCGGTGCTTGGGATTTGTGGCCCGCCACTTATTCGAGACCCTGAGATATCAGATGGTGACCGGATCGAAGTCAGCGCGACGATCCAAGCCCCAAGCCATGGAGGCTACTATCTCAGTTTTCGTGGTCTGAAAGTGGCTACTGACCAAGAAGGAATTGTTCAGGCCGTCGCTGATCGCATTCTCCCCATTGCGGAGTAAGGCCTGGGTGGGTGAGAGCGGACCTACGCCAACACATGGGGTCATGAACCCGGTCCCCGAGCGCGAAGGAGCAACAGAACTCTATGGCACGACGATTCACCATTGCTTTGTTGATCACCATCACTGTTTCGGCCGGCTGTACGAGCAGTCAAGGATTCAACCGCTCGGCGATAAGCCAAACCTTATTATCGACCTCCGCCCCTGATCAGGGGAGACAGCTGCCCACATCGCGATTATCCACCCCTTTTCACCTGGCTGTGTTTTTTATCCATCGCACTGTGACGCCAGGCGCATCTGTTCAACCGGTAGATTGGCGTAGCGCGGATGGGGATGCGCTGCTCCGCTGGCTCACCCCCTTACAGGATGAGCACATCCTTGCCGATACCTTTGTGCTGATCGATCCCACCATACGTGGAGAATACATTGGAGACATCAAACAGGCCGGTGCTCGATACGGTGCCGATGCCGTCTTACTCGTCGATGGGTCTACTGCCATTGACCGGTATAACAACGGATATGCCTCCCTCTATCCCACGATCCTCGGCGCCTACCTTGCTCCTGGGACGGTGAGCAATGCCCTGGTGATGATGTCCGGCAGCCTCTGGGATGTCCGTTCTGAATGGCATGCTCCCACTGAAACGGTCGAAGCCAGCTCAAAAGCCGTGGGACCGGCGTTGATGATCGAAGACACCGCGGCCGCGGCCGAAGCCAAAGAGGTCGCGCTTGAAGCGTTCGGCAAACGCGTCGCCGAGCAACTCTGGATCTTGAGCGAATCCCTCCCTCGCACGAGATTCTATTCACCGCGAGTCAAAAGTCATGAGAACGCCAAGCAGGAGTAGATGCTGCCCCGGAGTCAGATGAGCCATCCCACCGCGCGATCCTCCACTTGTGAAGAACCCTCCTCCAGCCCCTGTTGATTCGTCATATCGATGTTCGACTCGCACCATCGTGTTGGTCCATTTGTACGGTAGCTGGTACTCGACCGTGGACGTGATGGCTTTCACGAACTGTTCTGCTCCTGTCCACCGACCGTTCCGATCCCAATAAAACTCTGGTCGCAATGCCACAGACCATGGACCGGTGACATGCCACCGGATGATCATGTTGCCTCCCATGACAAAGGCTCGAGGGTTACCCGACTGACCTGCAATTCGTTCAGTTCCGACATCGAGGGACGCCGCGATAGTCACGTCGTCGCCTTTCCATTCTAGAATATGATTCCCATACAATCGTCAGAACTCTAGAGAAGTATTCGTTTGATCTGATCCTGCATAGAGAGTTTGTGTGAACGTGAACCGCGGCATAGCTTTCCAGATCCATCTACCCCCATAGCTGGGGTGATCGTTGGGATGAGCCAGATGATAATAGCTATTCACGATAAAGGCAGTGACAATGAAATCGTCGCTCACTGGGTACTGCGCATTCACCCCAAACATCATGTACGGCGTGTTGTCCGCGATCCATGATCGCGTATAGTTGGCGTTGTCTTTTGCATAAAGTGACTCATACCCCATCAAACTGTTGAATAGACCGGCGGTGATCGTCAGTCCTTTGCCGACTGGAGCAAGATACGACACATTTGCCCGATGTATATGTCTGAGAACATCCGCTCCATCGACTCGTCGTTCCCCTGGAAGAAATGCAAACCCTTCTGAGTCGCGACCACCCTGGAAACCCAGTTCCATACCCCAGCGTGAGAACTCACTGGCATCCTTCCGCGCGTATGCGAGACCGATATTTGGAGAAAGCTCGTTATGGTGCGAAGCCGTGGACCGGCTACGCCAAAGATGATTGTCGGGAAAATTGAAATTGCCGACATATCCGACATCCACATACGCCCCATAATGCCACTCGGTCGCAGTAGACCCCACGATGCTAGTCGCGCCCGGCACGGATGTCATGGCCTTTTCCGAAGGCTGATCCAAGTCTTGAGCTATGCAGATAGGTGCCATTATAAGTAGCGCCCATGTGATCATTAGATAACTGATAGGCTCGTATCGTATGCATTCAAGATAGTTCGTTTTCACATTACTCAGAAATAGATATGCAGTGCCTCGTTTCCCCATATGACCCTCAAAATGTGGAGAGATACTCCCTCCAATTCAAGGCTCACAAACTATACTTCGTCAGATATCAAAACGGGATAAAAACAGGAGAAGTGCGTGTCAGAAAAGCGTGAAGACGAACAGTGAGGTCATTCTGTTCGAAATCGGTATCCGACTCCAAGCTCTGTCACAAGATAACGCGGATGAGCCGGATTCTTTTCCAGTTTGTTCCTCAATTGGCGCATATAGACCCGCAGGTAGTGCCCTTCATCCACATGAAGCGGCCCCCAGACTTCTTTCAACAGTTGGCGGTGAGTCAACACTTTGCCGGCATACCGGATTAACGTCGTGAGCAACTTGTACTCGATCGGTGTGAGGTGAACTTCCTTCGCCGTGACAAACACCTGTCGCCGGGCAAGATCCACCTTGAGATCGTCGAGCATGAACACCAATTCGGCGCTTTCACTTGTTCGGGACGCATGACGAAGCGCGGTTCGTATCCGTGCGAGAAGTTCGTTCACTCCGAACGGCTTGGTGACATAGTCGTCAGCGCCCAGATCGAGTGCCGCCACTTTGGTCTGTTCCTGGTCACGAGCAGACAGCACGATAATGGGCGTTGTGGTCCACTCCCTTATCTGGCGGATCACCTCGTTTCCTTCGAGATCAGGTAGTCCCAAGTCCAGCAGGATGAGATCCGGGTTCCTTGATTTAGCTTCTGTGAGTCCATCCTTACCGGTCACGGTTTCGTGGAGTCTAAATCCATGTGTGGGCAAGGTTGTCCTGAGAAACCGCCTGATTTCCGGCTCGTCTTCGATCAAGAGGATGGTTGCTTCTTGCGACACAAAGCACCTCGGTGTCGAATTCATTTTCTTCGACAAAACGATCCCGGACTCATCGAACCTCCTGCTCCATTTCTATGGCCGGCTGCTTCTCGGATAACGGAATGGTGAACCGAAAAAGGGCACCGCCTCCAGGCCGGTTCTCCGCCCAAATGTGGCCGCCATGCGCCTCCACAATGCCGCGGCAAATGGTGAGCCCGAGCCCAACTCCCCCTTCTCGTGCAAACTTGCCCCGATAAAACTTGTCGAAAATATGGGATTCTTCCCCGGCAGGAATTCCCAGTCCATGATCGGCAACCTCGACGACGAGTTCGTGATTGCCGACCGATGCAGATAGATCGATCGTGCTCCTGGGAGGTGTATATTTTACAGCGTTTTCCACAAGATTGATCACGACCTGTTCCAAGAGCACTCCGTCGACAAATATCAGCGGCAGATCGGCAGGAAAACCCGTATTGACCATATGATCGGCTAACCGTCCTTCCAGTCTAGCCAGCGCTGCACCGACTATTTCATCGATGGGATGCCAATCTTTGCTGAGTTGCACGGCCCCCGCTTCGAGCTTCATCATATCGAGAAGGTTCGTCAGCAATCGGTCAAGACGATCAGCCTCCCGATAGATGGATCGAGCCAGGTCCAAACGGTCCGCGGTACTGACTTCTCCTTGCCCTTCCACCAGACTGCTGGCAGCTCCAGTGATGGTAGCGAGTGGAGTCCGCAGGTCATGAGAAACCGAACTGAGAATTGCATTCCGCATGCTCTCCGTTTCCGCCCGCACGTGAGCTTGTTGCGCCTCGTCGGATAAACGTGTCCTTTCGAGCGCCAAGGCTACCTGATTTACCAGAGACTCCAGCAAATGCAACTGCTCAGGATCCAGCAGGAGAGCGGTGTTCTTCGGCCGGAGAGCAATGACTCCAATCGGTCCGGTCGAGCACGCCAACGGCAAGTACAGTGCGCTGGCTCCCGGAAGTGTATCGGTCCCGAGCCCGGCTCGCTCGTTGTGGTCGTATACCCATTGAGCTACACCCGATTCTTTTGGCTCCAATTCAAAAAACAGGAGCTCCCCGCGTTGCAACTGCACCCGATTGTCGGCATCCACGAGGAATATAGCGACCTGTGCGTCAAACACGTCCCGAAGATGCTTGGCCGCGAATTGGGCCAATATCCCCGTTCCACGATGAGTGGCGAGATCGCGGCTCATGGAATACAGCACGCTCGTGCGATGTTCTCGATAACGAGCAAGCTCGGCTTGCTGCTGGAGACGCACGGCAAGATTGCTGATGATCAGGGCCACCACAAGCATCACGCCGAAGGTCAACAGGTACTGAATGTCGGAGACGGCAAAGGAAAAATAAGGCGGGACGAAAAAGAAATCGAACATCGCCACACTCAGGACGGAAGCCGCGGCAGATGGTCCGCGTCCCCAACCGATCGCGACTGCGACGACGGCGATCAGATACATCATGATCAAATTCGCCGTCGCAAAGTAGGGAAACATCAGCCAATCGACCGATGTCGCACACAGCACCACAAATACGGCATAGCCATAGGACCGGACATCACTGGTTCTTTGGAGAGTACGACGAACCAACGGTTGACCTTCACCCGCCTCTCCGGTAATGACATAGATGTCGATCTCGCCGCTTCGATGGACAAGATCAGACACTACGGATCCGAAGATCCACTCCTTCCAAACCGGCCGTATCGGTTTCCCGACGATGATCTTGGTAGCATTGCGGCTCCGCGCATAGCTCAAAATCTCTTGGGCGATGTTCTCGCCGGTTAATGTGACCGTTTCAGCTCCCAGCTGCTCAGCCAACCGCAGTGTTTGTATGAGATGATCTCGTTCTGTTTGTGGTAAGCGAAGATGTCGGGGAATCTGCACATACACTGCGATCCATTTGGCATGAAGGTCGGCAGCCATCTGGCGGGCGGCCCTAATCAGGCGCGGACCGCGTGACTTCATATTGACGCACACTATGATGGTTTCTGCGGCCGGCCAGGTTCGCACGACTGCGTGATCGCGCCGGTAGATTTCCATTTGCTGATCGACGCGCTCGGCCGTGCGGCGTAAGGCGAGTTCGCGAAGCGCGATCAGATTGCCTTTGGCGAAGAAATTGTGAATCGCATGCTGAATTTGTTCCGGGACATAGACTTTGCCATCTTTGAGTCGCTGGAGCAGGTCGTCGGGGGGAAGATCGATCAACTCTACGTCATCTGCCCGTTCGAGCACCGAATCCGGGACGGTCTCCCGTACTCGCACTCCCGTAATCTGCGCGACCACATCGTTCAGGCTTTCGAGATGCTGTACATTCACCGTGGTGTAAACCGTGATACCGGCTTTCAACAACTCCAGCACATCCTGCCATCGTTTGGTGTGACGCATACCCGGCGCGTTGCTGTGCGCGAGTTCGTCAATGAGGATGACCGAGGGACGGCGTGCGAGGGCCGCATCGAGATCGAATTCCCGAATTGTCGTGCCTCGATAGTCGACGGCGCGGCGCGGGAGGATCTCCAGTCCATCTACCAGAGCCTCAGTCTCTGCCCGACCATGTGTCTCGACGACACCGATCACGACATCCACGCTCTCGCGTCGCTGCTCATGCGCTGCTTCCAGCATGGCATAGGTTTTCCCTACGCCTGGGTTGGCGCCGAAGAAAACTTTGAGCTTGCCCTGCAGCTGCCGTGCCTCTTCAGCCTGCACACGCTTCAGCAGCGCATCGGGATCCGGGCGTTGCGTATCCATCACTGATTTATATTCCTGGTTGTCTGGGTGTTCCAACACTGCTCAGATGGTTCTCAACGGAGTCGGTGCCTTCCGACTAATTTTACGCCACTTTGACATTCTGTCGAGGTCTTCTTACTACATCTTAATGGGCTGAGGATTATGCTGATTTATACAGCAAAGAGAGAGACCACCATGGAAATATGGATCTCGACACGCTGATCGTGGCGGGACTGTGCGGCATTGGACTAATCCAGCTTATCATGTGGATTGCCGTGATGATTCAACATCCCGGATGTGATGATCTGCGGCTCGATATGAGCGAGGCCGCTCCCACTCAACCGAAGAGAGGCGATAGTGCCACCGCGGCCGCGCTAGCGACAGACGTTCTTGGGAGGATCTGCTCATGGTCATGCCGACCCATGGACGCTAGAAGCTGCTCATGGTTTGCCAACACGACCTCAGGGTGGACGATGCATCTTCTCGCCTAGAGGCAGCCATTTCCACAACAGCCAAATCAAGATGGCAATCGCCCAAAGCATTACTAAAAAATAGGATGAGCAGCAACACAAGGCACCTCTCTTGAGCGTTTAACGAGAAATTGGCTCAGGGGATAATGCATTGAGCGCAAGATTTAACTGCAAAACATTAATTCTCCGTTCTCCTAATAATCCGAATTGGCGCTCTTCTATGTGATCCACTACCAGCTTTTGCACGATGGTCTCATCCAGTCCTCGCGCCCGAGCTACTCGCTTCACTTGATAGAAGGCAGCGGCCGGGCTCATGTGGGGATCGAGCCCGCTTCCGGAAGCGGTCACCAGGTCTACCGGTATGGGCAAGTCGTTGCCCGGATCTGCAGCTCGTAAAGCAGCGATTCTTGTTTTGATCGCTTCGATTAATGCCGGATTGGTCGGGCCGAGGTTCGATCCTCCGGACGCAGCGGAGTTGTTGGGAAACGGCATGGTCGCCGATGGACGACTCCAGAAATAATTCGGTTTGTCAAAATACTGCCCGATCAACTTAGACCCCATCACCTTACCCTCGCGTACGATCATACTGCCGTTCGCCTGGACCGGGAAAAACAGTTGGGCCAGGCCGGTAACCGCCAGCGGATAGAACAACCCCGTCAAGACAGTCAGCAGCAGCAACATGGTCAGTGCCGGTCTTACTTGGTCTTTCATCGCTATCTCCTCGCGAATCGTCATCCAGGTTACACAAGATGCAAGGCCACCAGAATCATATCGATCAGCTTGATACCGATGAAGGGCACCACTACACCCCCCAATCCATAGATCTGGAGATGTCGCCGCAGCAGCAATTCCGCTCCGATCGGTCGATACTTGATGCCTCGTAGCGCAAGCGGGATCAGCGCGATGATAATCAACGCGTTGAAGATGACCGCGGAGAGGACGGCGCTCTGGGGAGTCGCCAATTGCATCACGTTCAATGTATTGAGCGCCGGATAGGTTGTGGCGAAGGCCGCGGGAATAATGGCGAAATACTTGGCCACATCGTTGGCGATGCTGAAGGTGGTGAGCGCGCCGCGTGTCATGAGCAACTGTTTCCCGATTTCCACGATCTCGATGAGCTTGGTCGGATTCGAATCCAGGTCGACCAAATTTCCAGCCTCCTTGGCTGCTTGCGTCCCCGTATTCATGGCGACCGCCACATCAGCCTGTGCCAGGGCCGGTGCGTCGTTTGTACCATCCCCGGTCATCGCCACGAGACGACCTTCGGATTGAAGGTCACGGATCAACTTGAGCTTAGTCTCCGGTGTGGCTTGCGCCAGGAAATCGTCCACACCAGCCTCCGCTGCTACGGCCGCCGCCGTCTGAGGATTGTCGCCTGTGATCATGACGGTCTTGATCCCCATCCGACGCAACTCCCCAAACCGCTCCCTGATCCCGCCCTTGACAATATCTTGTAGGCTGATCACCCCCAACACCTTGGCATTTTCGGCCACCACCAGGGGCGTTCCTCCTTGCTTGGCAATCGTCTCGACGTTCAGCCGGACAAACTGAGAAAAGTGTCCTCCTTGCGACGTTACATAGGCTTCGATTGCATCCGATGATCCTTTACGGATCTGCCGTCCTTCAAGATTGACCCCGCTCATCCGCGTCTGGGCCGTGAAAGGAATAAACGTGGCGCCCATTTCATGGATGTCTCGGGCGCGTAGTCCATACTTCTCTTTGGCCAGGACGACAATGCTGCGGCCCTCCGGTGTCTCGTCAGCCAACGACGAAAGTTGGACGGCGTCGGCCAGTACCTGTACATCTATTCCTTCCTCCGGAAGGAAGGCGGTCGCCTGACGATTTCCCAGCGTGATCGTGCCGGTTTTATCCAGCAGCAGAACGTCCACGTCCCCCGCCGCTTCAACAGCCTTTCCCGACATCGCGATGACATTGGCTTGCACCATGCGATCCATTCCTGCGATGCCAATGGCCGAGAGAAGAGCACCAATGGTTGTCGGGATCAGACAGACCAAGAGTGCCACCAACACTGTGACCGTCACCGGCGTTCCCTGTCCCGAAGCCTGCACGCTGTACAGCGAGAACGGCAACAGGGTCACGGTTGCCAAGAGAAAGATGATGGTGAGCGCCGCCAGCAGAATCGTCAGCGCGATTTCATTCGGTGTTTTTTGGCGCTTGGCCCCTTCCACCATGGCGATCATCCGATCCAGGAAGCTTTCTCCCGGACTGGCCGTGACACGAATGATGAGCCAATCGGAAAGGATCTTCGTGCCTCCCGTGACCGCGCTGCGGTCGCCGCCGCTTTCTCGGATGACTGGCGCGCTCTCGCCGGTAATGGCACTTTCATTCACGGAAGCCACGCCTTCTAGGATCTCGCCATCGGCCGGGATGAAATCTCCCGCCTCTACAAGGAATACATCTCCTTGCTTGAGTTGAGTCGCTGACACCACGCTGAACGTATCGCGCCGCTGGAACTGTCGGTTCCACATGGCATAGTGCTCGCTCCTGGAGTCGATCGAACCAAGCTTTTTGGCCGTGAGTTCTCGGCGCGCGCATCGGAGCGAATCGGCTTGCGCCTTGCCCCGACCTTCCGCCATCGCTTCCGCAAAATTGGCAAACAGGACGGTAAACCAAAGCCAGAGAGTAATGGCAAAAATGAACCAAGTCGGCGCCTCCCCTGCTCCGGCCATCGCTTGCAGAAACAGGAACGTCGTCAAAACACTTCCTACCCACACCACGAACATGACGGGGTTTTTGACTTGATGGCGAGGATCGAGCTTCACGACGGCGCCGCGGCACGCCAGGCGAACCACTGCGGCGTCGAAAAGAGACTGGGACTTGTGTACTGTTGCCGGCGTACTCATCGTGTGTGACTCCTTGCTATCCCCTCATCATTAGCTGCTCAACGATCGGTCCCAAAGCAAGAGCAGGTAGAAACGTGAGCGCCCCAACCATCACCACGACGCCGATCAGGAGCACCACGAACAAGGGGGTGTGAGTCGGCAAAGTCCCGGGGCCAGCCGGCACCAGTTTCTTGCGCGCCAAGGAGCCTGCGAGTGCCAGAATCGGAATAGCCAGCCAGAATCGGGATATCAGCATCGCGAGACCCCCTGTCAGATTGTAAAATGGCGTATTGGCGTTGAGACCGGCGAACGCGCTGCCGTTGTTGTTTCCTTGGGATGTATAGGCATAGAGGACTTCACTAAACCCGTGAGGGCCAGAATTCAAGATGGACGATCGGCCTGTCTCCGTACTGATCGTCAGGGCGGTGAAGCCAAGAACGACGATGGGCATGATGAGGATGAGCAGCGCTGCCATTTTCATCTCGTACGGCTCGATTTTCTTCCCCAGGTATTCGGGTGTTCTCCCAACCATCAGTCCTGCGATGAACACGGCGATGATCGCGAAGACGATCATCCCATACAGTCCCGACCCGACTCCGCCGAAGACCACTTCACCGAACTGCATGAGAAACAGCGGTACCAGTCCGCCCAACGGCGTATATGAGTCGTGCATTGAATTCACCGAGCCATTGGACGCAGCGGTCGTCACCGCAGACCACAACACTGAGTCGGTAATTCCTAATCGTGTCTCCTTCCCCTCCATATTGCCGCCGGCCTGACCGGCTTGGGCCAGTTGATCCACTCCCACAGCGGTCAAGAGTGGATTCCCGTTCTGCTCAGCGGACAGTCCGATTGTCACAAAAGGCAGGAGAAGAATAATCATAACCGTGAGCAGAGCCCAGCCCTGGCGGGTATCACCGACCATCACGCCAAAGGTATAACAAAGTGAGGCGGGTATAAGGAGAATAGCCAAGACCTCGAGGAAATTTGACAGGGGTGTTGGGTTTTCGAACGGATGCGCAGAATTGGTATTGAAAAAACCGCCTCCATTCGTGCCGAGTTGCTTGATGGCGATCTGAGAAGCAGCCGGACCTATCGCAATGATCTGTTCGATTGTAGTTGCAGACTCGATCTTTGGTTTTCCTTGTTCATCCAGCATGGCCTGGCCGTTCGTATCGGTCACGGACTTGTCGTACCAGGCCGGCTGCAGTAGAGTCGCCGTTTGATACGGATTGAAGGTCTGCACGACACCCTGAGACACCAAGAGAACGGATAACAACAGAGCCAAAGGCAGGAGAATATAGAGAGTACTGCGGACCAAATCGTTCCAAAAACTTCCAAGCGTCGTTGATGTACTCCGGCTCAAGCCCCGGATCAATGCAACGAGCACCGCCATTCCCGTCGCCGCGGAGACGAAGTTCTGCACGGTGAGTCCAAGCATCTGAGTCAAGTAACTCAGCGTGGTTTCCCCGCCATAGGCCTGCCAATTGGTATTGGTCGTGAAGCTCGCAGCCGTGTTGAAGGCCAGGTCGGGTGGGACCGCACCAAGTTTGGCGGGGTTGAGAGGCAAGAGACTCTGTAGACGTTGCAAACCATAAAGAAATAGGAACCCAACCGCATTAAAGAGCAACATGGCCATACCGTATCTCTTCCAACCCATCTCATCGGTTGGTCGAACGCCGCAGAGTCGATACATAGCCTGTTCAATGGAACCCAGGAGACGGTCCAAGCCACAAGGTTTGCCTTCATACACTCTCGCCATGTACCAGCCCAACGATTTCACGAGGGCCAGCAGCACGGCAAAGAACACGAGCACTTGAGAAACGGCATTCGTCGTCATCAGAACCACTCTGGTTTGAGCAGGGCGATCATGAGATAGATCAACAAGCCCACGGACACGATTCCGCCAAACAAGTACATGATCATCTTCCTACAATTGATCCAGGCCTGACATTAGCCAGCCAGACAGCAGAAAAAACCCGATCAACAATGCGATGGTGATTATCTCCATGAGCTGTGCGTCTCCTCTGGCAAACACTCTACAAAATTCGACATAAAAATGGTGTCAAAAATGGTCGGCTATATCGTTAATATCGATGGGGAAAGAGCGGCATTATGGAAGCAATCGCGCTAGGTGGTTAGCCGACTATAGTGGCGCAGCAAGATAACACCACTCCAGAAAAGGGAGCCGAGCATGAGGAGAATACCGACGTTATATGCAATGTGAGCCAACCGATGGTCCCATTCCAGCAAGTTCAGTATCGTCAGAATATTGTTCCAATCGTGGCCGTCGGTTTCTTTCCCGGTCACACCACCGATCAACATG
The DNA here is from genome assembly GCA_964579525.1 of uncultured Nitrospira sp. Taxonomy (GTDB): domain Bacteria; phylum Nitrospirota; class Nitrospiria; order Nitrospirales; family Nitrospiraceae; genus Nitrospira_D. The sequence goes on from CAZOHW010000038.1 coordinate 15,714, forward strand.
AGATCAAGCGCACGTGCGTCATTAATGTAGGGCGCAATGTCCATCAGGCTTTCAGCAGTCCACCACAAGGCTACCGAAGCTCCAAACGGATCACGAGTCTTCACCAGAAAGGCCCCCAAACAGATCAGCGGCATGAGGATCTGACCCAGGCTGCCACCCAGAATCGTCATGAAACGCCCGAACGGGATGAAGATCAAATGTCCGGCTTCATGAAAGGGAAGATTGATCAAGTGCAAAAACGACTCACCAATGTAATTGGTCTCAAGCGGCGTGGTGATGAACTTCCACCCCCACCACAGAAGTCCGATGAACACCACAACCCGTCCATAGAATGTTATTGAATCGGTCATCTGGTCCAACTCAAGCAGCCACTCCTTGGCGCTGACGGCCCACCGAGATTGTGTCTGTCTTGATCGTGAAGACGACGGCAGCAGCGGCTTAGGACACGGTCGATATTTGGCAAAGATGATCCCGCAGCGAACACATTCTTCAGCCTTATCGGATCGTTGAGCCTGACATTTGGGGCAATATGTTACTGGGGTGACGGCCGTGAGCATGCCTCTACGCTAGGGTCCCTCGCACAATCGGACAAGAGAATCGCAAGAACGGGACAATGGACTGGCCTCGCGTTTGGAACAGGGCTATCCTCACAAGCGGTGGCAGCCATCAGGAGGGCCTCATGAGCTATTTACAACAAACCATCAAGGCTGTTCTTCGCCCCGGCGACGAAGTCGGCTATGTGGCTGAATGTTTGGAAATCGCCGTCATTACCCAAGGGCGAACGCTCGACGAAACGGTCAAAAATTTACAAGAAGCGACTGCCCTACATCTGGAAGGTGAGTCTCTGGAGGCCTTTGGTTTACGCGACAAGCCCACTCTGGTGCTGACTATGGAACTGGACCCCCTCCATGCCCAAGCTTCGTAGGCTCTCTGGCCGCGATCTCATTGTCATCCTCCAAGAGTTTGGGTTCCGACAGGTCTCTCAACGCGGGAGTCACGTGAAGCTGGCACGTGGAGTCATGGGAGCACGCCAAGTCTTAACGGTTCCCCTCCATGCCGAACTCGATCCCGGTACCTTGCGCGCCATCTTTCGCCAAGCCAGTCGATTCATTTCAGAGCCAGAATTGCGCCCACATTTCCATACATGATAGTGCCACCCCTGTTGCGTGTGATCGAGGGCCGGTTTCTGAGGCATCATAGGTATATGTCGCGACCTGACTCTGTCTGTTGATCACTTGCAACAAGCAGCCGCGCCTACCGGCGAAATCTCAGTGCCAGAAAAAGTAGCCTACCCCATTTTCTGTCGCTGTTTGCACGATTCACCATGCAATTGTACGTTGACCCCCGATTCTATGTGGAATGGCTACCGATGAACGGAGAAGGGAACTGGAGCAAAGGTAAGGATTAACACCCCGAGAGCGATCCAACCCACAATGGTTCGGCCGCGGCCCAATGGAGTAAACGGATCCATGACAGGAGGATGGCCAATTCCCCAGAGTCCCGCCATTAAGGCCCAGAGCAACCAACCAGGCCACCCCACAAGTCCTAAGACCAGCAGAATTGGGACACACACCAGCGCCATGGTTTTTTGTCGTCTCCCCCACAGGGCATAGGCCACATGACCACCGTCGAGCTGTCCGATGGGAAGAAGATTCAGCGAGGTGACAA
>CAZOHW010000039.1:0-17264 GCA_964579525.1 uncultured Nitrospira sp.
CCGGCACATAACACCGTTCCATCCATTTTGGCGTTCGGCTCCTCGACACCGAGGGATGCACAGTTCAAAATCCGACACGATTCATTGGGACTGGTACATGGTGGTTTAAGTAGTACCGAATCACGTCCCTTCACCTCCTGAGCGCATCCAATACTCGTGAAGGCGCCTAAACTGTGGGGTAGCTGTTAAGGTGCTATTTGCGGAGGAAATGTCATCGAGGCATGTCTGCAACTCTGGTGACGGCCAGCGCTGGACTTCATCGACAATTTCGTGGAGGAGTGTTAATGCCCTTTTGGGATACCGTTTTGCAAGCTGTGATTCCGCGAGTCTATGGACTGGGCTATAGAAGTCCGTGGTCTTCACGAGGTACGGTTTCAGAAAAGTGACAGCTTGTTCAAAGAATGGGCCTGCGCTGATACAGAGTTCTGCAAGTCGGATTGAAAGATTGCCGTTCTTCTTATCGGAAGTTTTCGGCCAGAGCAGCTCGAAAAACGGTTTAACACGATTTGTCCAATACTCAGCTCGTCGGTCATCGGCAGCTATTATAAACCGACCAATGGTTCGAACAGACTCGGCTAGTCCGTCTGTGGGTAAGACTGTATACGCCTTCCTCATTTCGCTGTCTTGGAAATGCCCCTTGTAGTCTAGTGCCACGATGGTCAGAAGGGCTGCATAGTTCATAGAATAGCTCTCCAGATCGTTATAATGGCCAGCCGTATCAAGGAAATCAGTTTTGACTGCATCGAAGAAGCCAGGACTGATTCTTCCCACATACAAATATCCGATCCACATGCGTTTGGCTTCCGTCGGATTGGATACCCACTTCAGCGCGGGGAGGAATATATTTGCTGTCCAGGCAGGATCCACAGCAAAGAGTGAAGTCAAATTCCTCGCAACGATGACCCGACCGTGAGCATGTCCTGCTGGCGTTGAAGCAGTCAATTGTTCGAGCCTGCTCCGCACGGTCTCAGGCAGCCCGGCATTCTCCGTTGGTCCAGATTGATACCAAAAGTCGAATATAGCCTGGACAGCGATCCCAAGTGGGTTATTGATTGCTGCTCCCACCGCATCTTGGTCCGTCTCATTCAGCTCAGTGTCAGCATTCTGCAGTACTTTATCGATAAGTTGGAACCAGACGCCTTCGGTCAATGAAGACACATGAGGTGTCAGTACTTTGAGCCAGGTGGAAAAAGTATGTGGGAATTCAGACATAACTGCTGGAGGAAGATCGCACAGGACAGGGCCAAGTTGTTCTAACGAATGAACTGTTGCGCCTTCTCGTATGAAGACATTCAGAGCATCGCGCCAAATATCGACCTTCCAACAGTGTTCCTTCCCTAAGGTCTGAAGTACATCAATTGCTAGATTCGGTTCTGTTCGACAAATATCCTCCCAATTATCTGTGTATTGAGAGTCATCAGTCGGTCGATGCTTGAGTGCTTCGATCAATGCCAACGATTCCCGTGGGAGAGTCTTTGGTTGCGCTCGTATGTCCCGAGACCCCATCTCCATCCAAAAAGGAAAATAGTCACGATCATCTGGTTGGATCTGCCATTGAGGGAATCGTTGGGAAATATCTTCCAATCGCTGTTGCGACTCACTTGTGAGTCCTGCACCAGCCCTTTCGAGATGCTTCAATCGCAACCATACGCTGTGATCGATGCTTCGGTTCCTGCTTTGTTCATCAACATCCGCTCGAAACATCGTGATCGGTGGATCAGCTAAAAAAGCACTGAAGAGTTGGTCTCGATCATTATTCACAAGTCTCTTCCCGAGGTGCAGCATTAAGCGGAAGGCCTCTGATTTGGTATGCGGCGACCAGAGCCACCAGGCACTATCTTGTATTAAGAAAGAGAGTCCTTCTTTCTCACTAATGAGGGGGGACTCTGTGGCAATATGAAAGACTAGCCGTTTAAAGAGGGGAAACTTGATTGCATTCCATTGTTCCAGCTGTGCGCGCGCAAGTAACGGTGCGTGAGTGGCAGTCGTAATCCAGGCATCACGGCATAATGAGATTAACGCCGTCCAGGAATGGGACGAGTTATTCTGTGCATGATTGCTGATAGATGGGCGAGTAATATAAGACGAATCTTGTCGTGAAGATGCGTCTCCTAGTGCTTCCATGAGTTGCAAGCATTCTCGAAGACAGCTGGTGAACTCAGGCAGGCATTCCGCGGCGATCGCCTTCCAATCTGCATGCTCCTGTAGTTTGTGTAATTTGTCCCACGGGTGGTCCCCTGTGCTTAGGACAATGTCCCAGCTTACATAGTCACGTACGCTTCTGGTCGTTGGGATTTCTGCACCTGGTTGCGCCTCATCCCACCAGCTGTCCAACGACAAGGGTTCTCTGAGTCTGACCCTTGGATGCAGCATGTGGATCAGTTCTCGCTTGAGTTGGATCCCCCAGCCGAACTTGTTGAAATTGTCGTGCCAGCGATAGAGGGGCATTGAATAATTATGATTGGCACTTGTACACAATCCAGCACAAATTAGTCTCCACAGGACAACCAGCGATTCAGGAACTGTTGGAGGAAAGGTCTTGAGTTGGTCGAGGACACGGTTCCTGAAATACGGATGTAACAGGCATCCGTGGGCGATAACCCATCGTAAGAGACGAGGTTGATTGAGATGACGACACATCCAGCGCACAAGATGAGTCATCGTCTCATCCAGCCGTGGCAACATCCACTCGGGATCACCAGTGGTTACTGGGACCATGTCCGTGCTGCAGTGCGCTGGTGCAGGTCGTCGAAGCATAGAGGAACTAGGTGTCCCGTCATGTGAGGAAAGCCCTGCACCTCCGAACACTGATACTTCGGCAGGCGTGAACCGAGGGGCAGTGAACACCTCGAGCCACTCAATAGGAGGAACTGGATCGAGGTCTGCAAAGGTTTTTGCAGTCATTCCGCTGGGATCGCATAACGCCCACATGACACGCGCAACATGATCGTCGTGTAGATTACATGATGGAGTCATGAAGGCATCTCGAGTGATGATTGCCCGCTTGCCATTGAGTCCATCTCGATAGGTGTTAGCCCATTCGCGAAGGGTGCGATGTAGTAGGTCATGATTAGGTTCGTTGCAATAAAGAAGAGGAGAAACTCCTTTAGAGAGCCACTCATCTCGAGTCTGGTTCTCAGATCCTTCTTTATGGTCTCCAAATGCAAAGACTTGTACCAAAGCTTCGCCTTGAATTTTGTCAGCTGCGAGTGCGTCCAACATGTATCTCAGGACGGGATCCTCAATGCGATAACCCACAAAACACACGATATAATTTCGAAAGAGTTCGGTAACAAAGCGGCTCGCCCATCGCTCAACCAAATAGGCAAGGCCAAAATCTCCGCTCGATAGGACGAGGGAGTTTAGGGCTGACTGTTCCTCATCTTTTGGGAGTAACCCGTGCAGATGGACCAGACCATTCCATTTTGTTCGTTTTGGGATGGGAAGCAGTGGCGCCACATAGGATCGAAGGGTGGGATCTACTTCGAAGAACAGGCGATCAAAATTCGTGGTGACCAACCGAAGAGTATCTTGCTTGTCTTTGGCTAAGGTCAGAAGAGCCTGGTGGGTGCTGGTTGCTGGATTAGTCGGATTCGCTGGTTTGAGAAGTTTTTGGAGTTTAGAGCGTACCATTGCGCGGTCTCCGACTCGACGCTCCAACAGGTCAATTGCCTGTTCAAAACGGCCGTGCGTACGCGCTGATTGCTCCACAGGTGTTGGATCCATTCCCATAGCCGAAAAGAGATCCTCAGTGAGCTGCTCGAATCCTGGAATTCCGGCTTGCATGGAGATGCCTGCACCACAGAAGAAAACAACTTTGCCATCCTCCTGTGCTTGGATAAGCGGCTCGGGAATATTTGGTCCATTGTTAATAAATCGCATAGGAAAAGGATGCAGCAGTTCGATTTACAAGCGTTCCTTGAATTGTCAGAGAAAGGCCAATTGATTGCAAGGTGTTTCCCATCATAGGCGATCGGTACAGACTTAAATATAAGGGGGCTCGGGTCGTTTTATGACACACTTTCGCATTGGTCCAAAAAATCCTGGCGTACCAGGCTCATACCCCACTGTGCATGCGATGAGATCCTCTTTCCCCTCTTCCCACTCGTCTCCCCACTGCTGCCCACTGAGTTCGCTCCAGCCCTACTGCCATTCTCACCAAGGGCACTTGTGAAACTCGCTCGCAATCGGTACGCTGCCTTCCCTCATGCCTGATTCATTCCTCAACCAGCCTCACACCATGGCTCATCCCCGCGACCCCTTGCACGGGATCACCTTGAAAACCATTGTCACGACTTTGGTCGCACGGCATGGATGGGCGACGCCGGGCGCACGCGTGCCCATTCGCTGTTTCCGTCATCATCCGACAATCAACTCGAGCCTGACCTTCCTGCGCAAAACGCCCTGGGCGCGCAAACGAGTTGAACAGATGTTTGTGGCGGAACTTCCCTAACCTTTCTTGACACGATGGCGTCGAATGCAACCATTTATAAGGCCGTGCTGCAGATCGCCGATCTGGATCGCCAGTATTTCCAGGACCATGCGCTCACGCTCGCACGTCATCCCTCCGAGACCGAGGAGCGCCTCATGGTGCGGCTGCTCGCCTTCGCGCTCCATGCAGACGAAGCCTTGTCATTCGGCCGTGGGGTCGGTACCGAAGATGAACCGGCCCTGTGGCAACGAGATGAGACCGGGACCATCAATCTCTGGATCGAAATCGGCCAACCAGATGAGAAGACCTTGCGTCAGGCCTGCGGCCGCTCCAAACAAGTCATCGTCTACGCGTATGGAACCCGAAGCGCCGAGGTGTGGTGGACAAACCAGGGTCCGTCACTCGATCGGCTGAAGAACCTCTCCGTCACGCTGCTTCCCATGGACAGCGTGCGTGCCCTGGCGGAGATGACGAGACCCGCCATGAAGCTCCAATGGACGATTCAAGACGGACATCTCTGGATTGCCGATGGGGCGCAGAGCGTCCACCTTGAATTACACCGATTGAAGGGCTGACGATACGAGAGCCATCTCGCCTGGAGACCAAGCGGAAAGCGGAGTTCGCAATTCGAGATAACCTCTCACGTTCGATCGAGAAGAGTCAGAGCCTGTTCCGACAGTTCTTTGACTAAAATCCCCATCTTCGGGTGTGGCGGCTCGAAATCAACCGGCCAGTTGTGATGCCGCAGCCGTTCGCTCGCAGTAGGGCCAATGGAGGCAACGACCAGCTTTTTCAGCGCTGTTCGAAACGACTCAGTCTTTCCTTCCTGTTCCAAAACCTGCATGACATGATCGACTTGAATGGCGTTGGTGATCAGTATCATGTTCACGCGTCCACCAATGATTTCGTCGAGTGCCTGGCGAATCGGGCCAAGATCCTCCGGCAGAGCCCACTTGTAGATCGGAACCGGAAAGACCTCTGCTCCTCGCTGCTCCAATGCCCGTAGCAAATCCGGATTCGACACCCCATACTCTTGCACAGCCACTCGCAATCCCTTCACAGAACGCTGTTGATCTAACGCTGAAACCAGATCAACCCAGGTATTCGGTTCCGGCACAGTCACTGTGGCTTGGAGACCGATCGCCTTAAGAGCTGCAACCGGCTTGGGTCCTCGTGCGACAATGGTCGTCTGGCCCAGAGCAGCCAGAACCGAAACCCAGGGATAGCGAGCTTTCAGGAGATCGAACAGTATGGTGGCGCCGACACCGGTGAGCAGAACAAGCAGATCCATCTGTCCGGTCATTAGTCTAGTACCAAACTCCTGCACCGCCTGATTGCCTTCTAGTGGAACTTCGCGCAACACAGGAACGACCAACGGCCGGCCACCATAATGTTCGATTAACCGTGCGAGCTCCGCCGCCATACGACTTTCGAATGCGGCGACGATCATGCCCTGAAAATTTACCTTCGCCATTGGCAATCTTCCGCTCTCTGGCCGAATCCTGTGTTGGGCCGAAATCTTTCATCCTCAACAGATCATCATCAGATCGACAACTTCCTGACCTCGTGCGGAGCTGCGTGATTCTACCATAGCTCCGCCTATTTCCCGTTGACGCTACGCACTCGCCCCCCTACTATACGAATATCACCATGACGACAAACGAGCGCACGCTATGACGACTCCACTCCATCGAGGTCTCCGCCATCTGGCTCTGCGCGTGCTTGACCTTCCTCGATCTCGTCGGTTCTATGAAGAGCTGCTCGGGATGCAGGTCGTCTGGGAACCGGACCCAGAGAACATTTACTTCAGTTCCGGGGTCGACAATCTCGCCCTTCATCAGATCTCGAAAAGTGAGATGGAGTCCTACGATCGTACGAACACCCAACTGCTCGATCACATGGGTGTGATTCTCGACAGCCCAGAGGCCGTCGAGCAGATGTACCAATCAATCAATCCCAAGATCGAATCCCTCGGCGGACGCATCACCAAAGAACCCAAGCAGCACCGTGACGGCAGTTATTCATTCTATTTTTCCGATCCTGACGGTAACCAGATCCAGGCGCTGTATGAGCCGGGGATCAGTCGACTTAGGATAGGACTGAGTGACGAGGACTGAGGACCGAGATGGAACGGCTGCGAGCAGATAAATTTGAGGATCTCATTGCTTGGCAAAAGGCGCGAGAATTGACCAAAGCGATCTACCAAGTCACTGCATCAGGACCTTTTGCCAAAGATTTTGGATTACGCGACCAGATTCGAGGAGCGGCAGTTTCGGTTATGTCCAATGTAGCCGAAGGATTCGAACGAGGCGGTCGTTCGGAGTTCCACCAATTTTTGAGTATAGCGAAGTCGTCTTGCGCAGAACTAAGATCCCAGCTCTATGTAGCCTTGGACGCGACTCACCTTAATTCATCAACATTTCGTCAGTTGATGTTTCAAGCAGAAGAAGTCGCACGGATTATAGGCGGCTTACGAAAGGCCGTACATACACAACGCCTACAGACACAAATCTCCATACGTGGGACGAAATTCACAAAGCCTCGGACCTCAGTCCTCAGTCCTGATTAGCATGAGCCACTTCTGGGATCGCTTCCCCAAGAATCACTATCTGAGCCTCGTCCCCTGGTGCTGGGTCCAGCTGGAGAGTGCAGAGCCGCCAGGTTCTTTCCCCTTTATTGGTGGTGTGGCCCCTGAGGTCGTCGCAAGCCTCCAGGAAGCCCACAATCTACTCTCGAGTGCGATTGACACGGCGATCAGTGATGTCTTCTCGAAGCGAGCACCGCTCGAAGACCCAGATCGTCCACGTCGGCTCGAAGATGCCTATGCAGAATTAGTCAATGGCCGGCCCTATCTAAAACAACACATCCGCTGCGGGCGTCGACCGGATGGGACCTTTCTATGGGAATTTCCGATTGATCCAACTGTCTCCGCGACTGTGACTAACGGTGGCCTTCGCATCTTTCATGCGATCAATCACCAAGCGATCCCCATTGGATTCAACGGGCGACCATTCGCTCCATCGGTTGGGAAACTTCTCGGTCTGCTTGACGGTACTCATACCGCCGATGAACTTCGCTCGACGATTTCAGGGATGCCTCGTGATTCCCAGTCGATGCTCACACGCGTGATGGAATCACTCCACCAATACGGCTGTCTGATCACTTCTGCCTCGACGTCTCTCCAGCAACATTGGTTCGGTGTCGTGCAGGATCAAGATACCGTCCATCTCGGACATGCAGCCCTCCTCTACCGTCAATGCGAGAACGTCTTCCTCTTCGATCCTTGGCTTCTGCCCTGGTTCGCTGAGTCGCCCATCCCGTCACTCTGGGGTGGCCTGCTCCCAAAACCAGCCGCCATCTTTCTGACCCATGACCACGACGACCATGTCGATCCGCGCACCTTGCTGCATCTGCCGAAGGACACCCCGATCATCGTGCCTAGCCGGAAAAACCGACAACAGTTCTTCTTCGACTACCGATCGCTTCTCACAGAGTTGGGGTTCGAGCGCATCATCGAACTGGCCCACGGTGAACATTGGCCGTTTGAAGGCGGCACCGTCGTGTCGGTCCCCTTTTATGGTGAAGATCCCTGCGATCTTCGAATGCCGAGGAACTGTTACTTGATCTCAGATCGGGGACACAATGTGCTGATCCATGCGGATAGTGGACCGACGAATGATGGACGTTCGGCACTCAAGGACCAGATCATCGAGAAGCTGGTTGGAAAGTATGGGCCGATTCCTCTGGTATGGGCCTCGCAACAGCAACTCCTTGAGATCAGGAGCCATGCGGCCCACGCCGCATTGTCCAACCCCGGTAAGTGGTTGGACGTCGGTGAAAACGGCTACCTCACGAACAAGTATCTGGCAGAGCTGTGCCATGCTACCCAAGCGAAGCAGTTCGTATCCTACGCTACTGGCGGAGCCGACTGGTATCCCGATCATCTGTCCTTCATGTTCAGCCGTCGTAATCCTGCCAGAACCGCACTTTTGACGGCTCATTGGGAGCCGCCCGAGATGTTAAAAGATCTTCTTGTCCCACAGGGATGCGGATATCATCAGGCACAGGCCTTGGATCTCTATCGACCTATGAACGGCGGCAGTATTGATATCCTATCCACCGGAGAACGGCTTACCCCGCTGGCCCTGTATCAGGTGGATCATGGCGATCCGCCGTTCATGAAATCCGGACCGAGACGATAGCATGTTGACCTTCTCCAGGAGCAGACGATGAGCGGATCACCATCACCGATTCTAGTCACAGGGGTCGCAGGGTTCATCGGATATCATGTCACGCAACGGCTCTTGGACCGGGGCGACCAGGTCATCGGGCTGGACAATATCAACGATTACTATGATGTTCGACTCAAAGAGGCTCGCCTTGCGCAATTAAAGCCGCGAGAACGATTCAGTTTCGTCAAGCTCGATCTGGCCAATCGACAAGGTATGCGAGACCTCTTCGTTGAGGAACCGATCAGGCGGGTTGTCCATCTTGCCGCACAGGCGGGCGTACGCTACTCTCTCGTCAATCCCCATGCTTATACCGAGAGCAACATCGAAGGCTTTTTGAATATTCTGGAAGGCTGTCGCCATAGCCATATCGAGCATCTGGTCTATGCGTCATCCAGTTCCGTCTATGGCGGCAACACCCACATGCCGTTTTCGATCCACGACAATGTCGATCATCCGGTTTCGCTCTATGCCGCCAGCAAAAAAGCCAATGAGCTGATGGCCCACTGCTATGCCCATCTGTATCAACTGCCCTGCACCGGCCTGCGATTTTTCACAGTGTATGGTCCCTGGGGACGCCCCGATATGGCGCTGTTCATCTTCACCAAGGCCATCTTGGAGAGAAGGCCGATCGAGGTCTTTAACCAGGGCAAGATGAAACGCGACTTTACCTATATCGACGATATCGTCGAGGGGATCATTCGCACACTCGACCATCCGGCGACGGCCAATCCGTCCTGGTCTGGCGAGACACCCGATCCCGGCACCAGCTCGGCACCGGCTCGGATCTACAACATCGGCAACCATCAGCCGGTGGAACTCTTGCATTTCATCGAGGTATTGGAACAGGCCTTGGGAAAGAAGGCGGAGAAAAATCTGCTACCGATACAGCAAGGAGACGTTCCCGCGACCTATGCCGATATCAAAGATCTAACCCACAATGTCGGATTTAAGCCGAACACCACTATCGAAGAGGGCATTCCACGATTTGTGAAATGGTACCGAGAGTTCTACAGAGTCTGAGAACCAGCTGCACGGGCTAGAAACATCCCACCGGCACAAACCCCGTCCCAAACAGTCGCGAGAGGGCGATGTACCGCGCGTTGTCATAAAATGAATGGCTGGCGCCTCTCTGATTGCGACCGGTGATGTCTCCCCCGTAAGACGAATCACTACCGAAGTAAAAACCGCCACGAGTCTTTTGCACAAGCTGCATCCACTCCATATAGAGGCTGCAGACTTCGACCTGCACCGACCCGGTCCCTGTATTATTGGCATGCCAATCGCGAGCCCAATCGGGCACTGAACGATTCCCAATCCCAGCGATAGGTTCCTGGCGAGGGGCGACATACTGAAGCTCCGATGAGGCTATGGAGCGAGGAATCGTCGGCATATGTTCCAAGTTCGGCACGACGGAAATCGGCTTTAAAGTCATCGCATGGCAACCGGCTCGTTCCTTGTTCGTATAGAGTGATGTCCCGTCCGCCTGGGAACATTCCCACGTCGTAGTCGGTTCGGATGGAGTATCGGCCCACGCAGGAATGGTTGGAGCAATCGCTAGTATCGTAACGAACAGAGCGGACGCTTGTGTCGATCGCATAAGGCACCTCCGAATCATGGCGAAGGTCACTGGTGCCTACTCGCCGGTAGTCATTCCGTCAGGTAGTGTCCACACCCTATGCAATTGGCTCTTCCCCGGTCTATGCCTCTTTGGAGGGGGAAATTCAATGCTAGAGCGGCTTTGATGAAACTCATGGCCCAGAACCCCCATTTTATTGCTTCTCTGATTCTTCCCACCTGGTTCCCTTCCCAGTGAATCGATGAACCACCTAGATCTACTGATTTCCTTGGCAAAATCCCTATCTGTATCTTGTCCAACTGAGAAACCTCAGGTATCCTGCGCATCTCTCTTATAAAATAGTATGCAAGGCAAGAGTTCGTCGTGGCAGGCCAGTTCCGTGAGCGGCACGTCACGATCATTCTCCAGCTGTAACCAACAGGCAACCGACTCGACATGACCGATTACAGCGTCCTCAGTAATCTCCTCCTCATCTACACCGTCTCCATCGCGGTCGTGTTTGTGTTCCATCAATTCCGATTGCCATCGATCGCAGGATTTCTCGTCGCCGGAGCCTTGATCGGCCCACACGGCCTCAATCTCATTTCCGATATTGCAACCGTACAGGTGCTGGCGGAAATTGGAATCGTGCTGCTGTTGTTCACCATCGGAATCGAATTCTCATTAGTACAACTGGCGGCGCTGCGGCAAATGCTGCTGGTCGCGGCACCGATCCAAGTCGGAGGCGTCATCGTCATTGCGTGGCTGATCGGCTCACTCGCAGGATTACCGACTTCGCAAGCGATCTTCTGGGGCTTTCTGCTTTCGCTCAGTAGTACTGCGATCGTGTTGAAGGCCTTGGCCGCCAGCGGGGAAAGCGATTCACCCCACGGACGAGCGACGGTCGGCATTCTCATCTTTCAGGACATCGCTGTTGTGCCCATGATCTTGCTGACACCGATCTTAGCGAACCCCAATGGCGAGTCGCTCACTCCAGTGCTGCTTTCACTGGGCAAATCTATCGTGGTGGTCGCCTGTATTGTGGCTGCCGCCTGGTACGCCGTCCCCAAAGCGCTCGAACATATCGTGCGCAGTCGAAGCCGCGAACTCTTTCTTCTGACGATCATCGTCATGTGCCTCGGCATCGCCTGGCTGACCTCGTTGGGCGGGCTCTCCCTGGCGTTGGGGGCCTTCATCGCGGGGCTGGTCATTTCAGAATCTGAATACAGTCATCAAGCCACCGCTGAGGTGCTTCCATTTCGCGACAGCTTCAATAGCTTATTCTTCGTTTCCATCGGGATCTTGATGGATTGGCGCATCCTGCTCGAGTACCCTGTCGTTGTGACCAGCCTTTTGGGCGTCGTGCTGCTGGTCAAATTCCTTAGTGGTGCGGCAGCGGTGCTAGCTATCTCGATGCCTCCCCGGTTAGCCATCATGACCGGTATTGCCTTGGCACAGGTCGGCGAGTTCAGTTTTATCCTGGCGCAGGTTGGCCTCGAAGATAAACTCTTATCCGGCCCTCCCTACCAGATCTTTCTGGCCGTCTCAATCTGCTCGATGATCATTACTCCCTTCCTGATGCAATTGTCACCGCATCTCGCTCGACGGGTCGAAGCCGTCCAACGACTCCACCACTGGTTTCCTGGAAAAACCACCGCCCATGTGCTCGAAGCAGAGGGGCGGCACCTTCGTATCAAAGACCACGTGATTATTGTGGGCTATGGGCTGAACGGACGCAACTTAGCCCGTGTCCTTAGTGAGACTGAAGTACCCTATATCGCGTTGGATTTGGATGGCGATACGGTACGTCGTGAAGCACAACACGGTTTGCCGCTCTATTATGGGGATGCCACGAACCCGAACGTGCTCCGGCACGTCAAGATCGAGGATGCCAGGGTGCTGGTCGTGGCGATTTCAGACCCGTTCATGACTCGTCGAACGGTCCAGGTCGCGCGAGGCTTGAACCCCAAGATCCACATCGTCGTCCGGACCCGCTATCTCCGAGAATTGGAGGAACTCCACCAGCTAGGTGTGGATGACGTCGTTCCAGAAGAATTCGAAACGTCGATTGAAATTTTCGCCCTGGTGCTACGCACTTACAACATGCCGCTCGATTTCGTGATGCGAAAAGCCGAGCAGGTTCGACGTGAAGGCTACGCGCTCTTACGCCGCAGTGAGCTGCCCGAGATGGCACATCATCTGCGTGGTGGAACCCTGGCGGATGTCGAAGTCGAAACCTGTCGAGTCGAGGACAATTCGCCAGCGCAGGGAAAAACGATTGCCCAACTCGCGTTGCGTCATCGTGTCGGCGTGTCCATTATTGCGTTGACCAGGAATGGAGTGACGGAGTCCAATCCAGCTGAAAAAACTGTTCTCACCGTTGGCGACGTCGTGGTCCTGCTTGGTACACACCAGCAAATCCAACGCGCCATGGGGTACATCCTGACCAACCAGCCGGAAGACTAGCAGCTATGAGAAACATCATCCAACCTCATTCTTACGTTGCACGCCTCGCGAAGTCGGCGATGCGGAATGAAAAGCTCAGCTTCTCCATCGCAATGTCACCTGCTCTTTGAGAGGGTGATCCATCGGTTGGCCGGTTTTGACGGACGCCAGATGAGCCGTCTTTAGCTTGTAATACCATTTCGCCGGCATATCGGCGTCGCCCACAAACATCGAGGAAGGCTTATGACGAAGCCCCACGGCTAGATGTTTCATCGCTCGTTCATCTTGGCCCAAAAACATTTTCGTCAACGTGCGAAAGATGACTTTTCCGAACGGCAGCCAATTAAGCCCGCGCCAGTACGCAGAGAAATCAATACGGCACTCCATCTCGGACATGGGAGTCGCCATCAACCGATTCGCAAGCCACGCCGAACCGCATTGCATGAGCTCGACCCGTTGATTGGGCAGCAGAAAGTCGATCGTCGTCGTCAGCGGCCCACCATATACCCGTTCTAACCAATGAAACGGACCGCTGTTCTTAGCTGGTCGATGCGCGGTCATCCGGAACCCGTTCGGGATCGGTACAAAGAGTTTCGTCTTCTCGTGCATCTGCGCATCACTTCGCCACCAGGAATGGACATATGGTCCATGGACCGGATCAATCAGACCGATGACGCCATCGTCTGGTGTGCAGGTGTAGAGTAATGAGACATGGAACGACTGCCTCGGTTCAGACGGAAGAGGCATACGCGGGACAGGCGGCAACGGATCGACATTGCCCCGTTCATCGGCGAGATACAGCCAGATCATGCCGTCAGACTCTTCGGCTGGATACGTGGAGACGCCGACCTTGTCAGTTTGGAAGGTTGCTCCATTCGGTATCGCAGGGATGCGTTGACATCTCCCCTGCAGGTCGAATTGCCACCCATGGTAGGAACACTCCACTCGTTCACCATTAAATCGCCCGCACGACAGCGGCATCCCTCGGTGCGGACAGAGGTCCCGCATGGCCGCTAGATGTCCTGCTTGATGACGACATAACACGATCGGCAGACCGAGCATCAGCAGGGCTTTCATCGTACCTGGGCGAAGGGTCTCACTCGGGACGGCGGGGTACCAGAACCCAAAGAGCGGAGCACTTCTCGACGGGAGAACCTCGGGCGACGGCTGTTCAATCATAGGGGTCATTCAAATAGGGGAGAATTTTCCGAGATGGGTCGAGCGTGACACGTGCCGACTATAACGAGGCGATAGAGACAGGTCAAGCAAGGTGCGGCATGGAGTGGTCACGCAGTTTCTTGACACCCTCACGAAACGCATACTATTCTGTTTGTGCATCGTTTATGATATCCATATTCGATGGTGTACGATGATGTAAGTGAGGTGCAGAGATGATGGCGACACAGATAGAACCAGCGACGACACTAACACAACTTCAAGAATCCAAGCCTGAACGGGTGACGATCGTGCTGCTGAGCGGCGATCTCGATCGAGCGATGGCGGCCTTTATCATCGCCACCGGTGCCGCTGCCATGGGCATGCAGGTGACCGTCTTCTTTACCTTCTGGGGATTAAATACCATCCGTAAAAAGGGTGCGGCGAGTTCGGCAAAAGATTGGCTTCGTCGGATGTTCGGGCTGCTCAACAAAGGCGGGGCTGAAACCCTGCCGCTGTCTCGATTCCATTTCGGTGGACTCGGCACCATGATGATGCAGAAGGTCATGAAACAAAATCGGATGCCCGGTGTGCCCGAGTTGATGCATACGGCCCTTGATCTGGGCGTGCGGTTCATCGCTTGTACCACCACGATGGGGCTCATGGGGATTACCAAGGACACCTTGATCGATGGCATCGATCAGTTTGCAGGTGTCACGACCTATCTGGCTGAAGCCAAGCAGGGAAGCGTGAATTTGTTCATTTAGTTCATCTGGTTTGTTTGGCGTATAACGAGAGAAACCAAACAAACGAAACAAACCACTTACACGGAGTGCCATGATCCACGCCGACGTGAAACTCGATACGCTGGGGTATTTCTGTCCAATGCCGATTATTCTGACGTCGAAAAAGATCAAAGAGCTCGTGTTGGGACAAGTGCTTGAAGTCGTATCCGATGATGAAGGCATCAAGAAGGATATGCCGGCTTGGTGCGAAACCACCGGTCATCAGATGGTGGGGTTGGAAGAAGAACAAGCAGGTTCAGGCCGAATCTATAAGGCCTTTGTAAAAAAATCCAAATAATCAACTCATCTTTGTCAGAACATCAGCCAGAACAAAGCCGGACGGACCGTAAACAGTCCTCCGGCTTTTTCATGTGTTTCTGAGTGCTCCATGAATCGTCTCGTCGAATGTGTACCGAATTTCAGTGAAGGTCGGGATCGGACGATCGTCCGGGCCCTCATGGATGCTGTGACTTCGACCAATGGGGCAGTCTTGTTGAATCACTCGATGGACCAAGACCACCATCGGTCCGTCTTGACCTTCTGTGGAACCCCGGAAGCGGTGGTCGAGGCAGCATTCCGTGCGATCCATGTTGCGACCACCCTGATCGATTTCCGTAACCATGCCGGTGTGCATCCTCGTATCGGGGCCACGGACGTGGTTCCGTTGATTCCCATCAAGAACTTGACCATGGAAGACTGCGCGCAGCTGGCGAACCAGCTCGGAGAAAGAGTCGGGCGTGAGCTGAAGATCCCCGTCTTTTTGTATGAACGTGCCGCAAGTCATCCCCATCGTGCCCCGTTGGAAGCAGTCAGACGTGGAGGTACAGAAGGTCTAGCCCTCCGCATGGCTTCTGATCCTGGCTGGTTGCCCGACTTTGGACCAACCCACTTACATGAACGTGCAGGAGCCATCGCGATCGGTGCTCGGCCTCCGTTGATCGCATATAACGTGAATCTCCGCTCTCAGGAAGTCAAGATTGCTCGCTCAATCGCCAGGACCGTTCGCCAATCGAACGGCGGACTTCCTCATGTGAAAGCCATCGGAGTGGAACTGGCGAGTCGAGATCTGGTGCAGGTGTCTATGAACCTGACTGACTATCTTGTCACACCGATCCACGTTGCGTTTCAGGCAGTAGCAAAAGAGGCAGCCAATCGAGGGGTTGAGGTGGCGGGAAGTGAATTGATCGGCTTGATCCCACAGGCCGCACTTGATCACACAGCGGTCACTGCGTTACGACTCGACCGATTCGTCTCAACACAAGTACTCGAAACAAGAATCGCCGAAGCCATGTCGACTACGCACGGCCCCGGACCAACCTTGTCCGGCTTTCTAAATGCCGTGGCTGAAGCGCAACCAACCCCCGCAGGCGGCAGTGTCGCGGCTTTTGTCGGAGCCTTAGCGGCCTCTCTGGGGGTAATGGGAGCAAGGTTTGGGCATCAACGAGAGACAGAGCAACAATTGTTACAGATAGGCACACGCCTTCATCAACTCGTTCAGGAGGATGTGACGGCCTATCAAGCACTCGTTGAGGCCTATAGGATGCCCAAACAACATCTGAATCGCCCAGACGCGGTTTCGAGCGCTCTCAAACGAGCAACGGACATCCCCATAGAAATTGCAGAACGTTCATGCGAAGCGGGCAAGCAACTTCACACATTACAGAAAACAGTCAAGCCGACGGTCTCGTCAGACCTCTCTGTCGGTCTGACCATGGCCATCGCTGCAGCTCAGGCAGGGTTATCGACGGCGGAAACAAACATAAATATTCAAACTAATCAGCATGTTAGAGATACATTGCGGGACAAAATGATAAAGATCCGTGAAAGTCTTGAGGAACTGAAAAGGTTATGCTAGACTCCGCAGCCGATTTGTTACAAACCGTGTGCCACAGGCCAACTTGGCCTGAGAAAGTCGAAAGTCAATCGGATGGAAATCAAGGTCTTCAACAACAACGTTGAAAAAGCTCTGAAAGTTGCTAAGAAGAAGCTCGCTGGTGAAGGGCTGTTCCGTGAGCTAAAGCGCCGCCGCTACTATGAGAAACCCAGCGTGCGGAAGAAAGCCAAGCAACGCGAGGCTCAACGCCGCCGTCAGAAGTGGTTGTCGAAGCGGAAGCCTGAATAATACCGGTCATCCCGGTCTTGCACCATCTCTCGTCCGCCTTCCCTCTCTTCGTAGCCAGGTTCCCATGCGTCAGGATCAAATCCATGCCGCAGTCCGCATTATTCAGAAAGAAATCCGTCAATGGCAAGAACCGGTCGTTGGCGTCGTTGCGAAAGAATCGGGCCGTGACCCATTCCTCGTTCTCATTTCTACCCTCCTCAGTCTAAGAACCAAGGATAAGACGACCAGAGAAGCAGGCGACCGGCTCTTTGCGCTGGCGCGTACTCCAACTACCATGTTGAAGCTGTCGCTCAAGAAAATCGAACAGGCCATTTACCCGGTCGGGTTCTATCGAACCAAGGCGAAATCGATCCATGAAATCTGCCGCAGGTTGATTAGCGAGCATGGTGGCAAGGTCCCGAACTCCATTGATGAGCTGGTTGCCTTACCGGGAGTCGGGCGGAAAACGGCGAACCTGGTGGTTACGATTGGATTTGGGAAGCCCGGCATCTGCGTCGATATTCACGTCCACCGCATCAGCAACCGCTGGGGCTATATC
>CAZOHW010000040.1:0-17240 GCA_964579525.1 uncultured Nitrospira sp.
TCTCTCCACCGATCAACACGCGGCTATTCGTCGGCCCCGCCGTGTTGATCAATTCTCGAAGGCGCTCCATCGCCGGGGACTGCCCGACCAGCTCAAACTTCTGCTGGACCTTCGTCCGTAGCGACCGATTCTCCTGTGCCAGACGATACTGCTCCAACGCCTGTTTGACACGATGCGTCACATTCTCCAGCGACAACGGCTTTTCAATATAATCGTAGGCACCTAATTTGACGGCCTTGACCGCCGTTTCAATCGATCCATGCCCGGACATCATCATCACCTGCGTCGTCGGCACCAACTCCTTTGCGCGGCGCAGGGTCTCCAACCCATCGAGTTCAGGCATCCAGATATCAAGAATCATGAGGTCAGGTGGATCCATTCCATATTGCTTGAGCGCTTCTATGCCATTGACCGCCACGGTCACATCATAACCTTCGTCTTCCAGGATACTCCGTAAGGACGTGCGTATCGCTTCCTCATCATCTACAATCAAAATCGATCCTGACATAACCTCCTCACTCCTTACTACTTGTCCTCACCGTCTAGCCTACACAGGCAAATCGAAGGTGAACACAGCCCCTTTGGGCTGGTTATTGCCCACCTGAATTTGTCCTTCATGGTCGGTGATAATGCGACGGACGATTGCAAGCCCCAATCCGGTCCCAGTTTTTTTCCGAGTAAAATAAGGCACAAACAAACGCTCCTGATCCTCGGGAGCGATACCGGGACCTTCATCAGCCACCGTCACCACTGCACGCTTCTGTTTCGTATCGTACTTGGTGCTCACCCAGAGGCGCCCTTTCTGATTCATTGCTTGAACGGCATTATCAAACAGGTTCACAAACACGCGCTTCAGCTGTTCCCGATCGAAATTAATGGGCGGCAACTCTTCATCCAACTCAATGATGAGCTCGATGTCTTTCTGCGCTTCTCTGTATAACGTCGCCACCTCACGTAGGACATCGTGTAACGATTGGCGAGCCATTTGAGGCGCAGGCAACCTGGCGAACTTCGAGAACTCGTCCAGCATCTGCTTGAGGCTTCCGACTTCGTTGATGATCACCGTCGTCGCATCGTCGAACACTCGATCAAGGTCCGGTGATTTTTCGAAAAACTTCTTGCGCAATCGCTGAGCCGACAATTGAATCGGCGTCAACGGATTTTTGATCTCGTGAGCGACCCGCTTAGCGACTTCCTGCCACGCGACAACCTTTTGCGCCTTGATCAACTCCGTCAGGTCTTCGAACACCAATACGAACCCCAAATCTTTATACGCCTCGCCCCGCATGCGTGACCCATTCACACCGAGCGTGATGAGTTTCTTCTGTATCTCGAGCTGGCCTTCCAAAGCCAAGTTATCGCGCTCATCCGCCAGCATACGGTCATAGGCCGTTTGGAACAAGTCCAGCTCAAACTCCTTGAATACCTCGTTGGCTGATCGCCCCCTGAACCGATCGGCAGCTAACCCAAGAATTCGCTCGGCCGACGGATTGAATGTGGTGATCATGCCGTTTCGATCGATCGACAGCAGGCCGGCCGCAATCGTATCGACGACGGTTTCGATATAGGCGCGACGTCGATCCAGCTCGCGGTTGGTATTCCTAAGCGTCAGGTTCGCTTCCTCCAACCGGGATTTACTCACCTGAAGATCCTGTGTCATCCGATTAAAGGAATCGATCAGCGTCCCGATTTCATCGGTCGCCTTGGCGTCAATCTGCACGGAGAGGTCACCCTGCGCAACGGCTTCCGTCGCCTCCGCCAGCCGTTGAATCGGTACTGTGATACCCCGCGCAACGTAAAATCCGAACCAGGTAGCGCTGAAGAGAATCAGCACCGTCACAACGGCCACAAAGAGATAGGTCCCTGCTTTAATGGGATTTTTCATGGCCTTGATCTGCTTATATTCCCCGTACTGGCGACCAATCCCCTCCATCTTGGTCAACAGCGATTCAGGGACATACGTTTCCACGACCACGACCCCTTCCAATTCGCCGCGTCGAGTTCCGGAAGCGACAGGAATCCCCGCGCGCACCAGACGCCCGGTCTGCGCTTCCTGCACGGACGTAAACTCCTGCTTGCCGTTGATGACTTGCAGAACAAGCTGACTGATCGGCAAATCCAGCGCAGTGCTCGGCACATCGGGATCGAGCACTTTGGTCAGGGTCTCCATCTTCGTCGAAAAGACTTCGATCCCAGCAACGCCGTATTCCATGCGTTTACGCGCGATGGCCGCGATGAGGAGATCTCGATGCTCCGGAATCAGCATGTCTTCACTAAAGAGTTCCTGCCCGATCGCCCGGGCACTGTTCACTGCGAGGGCGACATGCCCAGCATGCTGCATACGAGCGACTTCATACGAATCCTTCATGACCTTCTCAATCTGCTCGCTGAACCAGACATCGACGGCCTTGTTCACCAACCCGCTCGCGACAAACGCCAACAGGACAGTCGGAATCAATGAGAACCCGATGAACGCGGCGATCAACTTCGTTCGGAATCCGGACCCAACGAGGCGATGCCGTCGCTCAAAATAGGCCTTAATCAAGTTTCGTGACAGCAGCAGCAGTAGGACGACTAGTCCGATCAGGTCCAGATTGAGGAGAAGAAGCACCATGGCGTAACTGGTCGTAGGGAGCAATGAGCCAGGCTGTTCGACACCGGGCGCCACGATCTGCGAGTAATAGAACGTGAGGGCCAGGCAGGGAATCAGAAGAATGAGGACGATCCAAACCGGACGAAGGTGAGGTCGCTTGGGCTCAGATTCCTTGCGCCGATCGAAAGGAGAGCCTTCCCAATCGTTTCCAGCGCGACGCAACAACGTCCCGCGGAGTTCACCAGGAGCGGGGAGGCTTGCATGTGGGGGGCGGTCTAGCTCGGACATGCGCTCAGCCTCTTCAGTAGAAACCTAGAGGCTTTCACTATAGCCGACTCCCATGGGAGTCTCAAAGCCTGCTGTGAAAATCATCTCCTCCGGAGAATCGCCGGAGCACGAGCCCAAACGAGAAGAGACTACTTCGGTGAGGCCAACGTGACATACTTCATGCGGAGTGCGTACAGCATGTCGCGCAGAACCGTTTGCTCTTCAGTGGTTAAATTGCCTTTGGTCTTCTCTTCCAAGACCGACAAGAGATCGATGATTTCTTTCGCCTGAGGGAGGTTCACAGGTATCGAGGATTGCTGAGGATCGAGTTGCTCTCCCATGAGCATGAGCGAAGACGACCCTAATGAGATCACAAAGGAGG
Source organism: uncultured Nitrospira sp. (assembly GCA_964579525.1). Classification (GTDB taxonomy): domain Bacteria; phylum Nitrospirota; class Nitrospiria; order Nitrospirales; family Nitrospiraceae; genus Nitrospira_D. The sequence goes on from CAZOHW010000040.1 coordinate 3,243, forward strand.
AGAATGTGACTGGATACCGATGAGCTTCTTGCGAGGAACCAGCGGCTGGCGCAGAGCCAGACGTTTCAGTAGGCGGTTGCGTTGGTGCTGACGACGCAGGCGATGCTGTATCAGCCCCTCCACTTGTCCGCCGATCACGAACCACGAATCCTTGTTCCTGTTCGGCCATTGGCACTCCGTCTCCACCACATGAATCGTGCCGGTACCCTACCATAGGGTCCGGCTGCCCGCAAGTCGTACCAGACAGTGAATCGGGGAATGGGTCAGAGTAATCCAACGTGTCGAATGAGGTTGAGCGCCGGAGTAGCGGTCAGGGGAAAGGAATCTCGACATAACTGTTTGGCGCGGCGGAATCAACGGCTTTTTCCACGCGCTCCGCCGCTCGTTCGATGCGCGGCCAACTGGTTGTCGTCACACACAATTGCGATCTTGCGACCCGTAAGGTTCTGCTGATATTGGAGGTTCTGGTCAGTTGTGACAAGAACGGAAAAACCATTCTCTTCGGATCGTTGCAGCAGTTCACCGTTTTTCAGATTGTTCCAACCAAGCTCAAAGGCTGTAGCCACCTGATGGGTCGCAAGGTACTTCCGAAGAGGGAGTGGAGTGCCCTGGTCGAAAAGAACGCGCACTTAAGCAGCTTCGAGAGAGCGAGCTGCATGCTCAAGCACGGCACGGACTTGCTCGAGCGTGACGCCAGGAAACCAGACAATGAAGTCTGGGACGCGTGCCCCATCTTTGAGATTCTGGAAGAGAGCAGTCACAGGAACACGTGTGCCGCGAAAAACCCACGCACCACTCACACGCTCGGGGCCTCGCTCAACGGCTGGGCAGGAAGACCAATCAATCATCCAGTACCTGTAGACTGAGCATGGAGACGATTCAATTCAATTGTGCGGACCGGAATTGAGACCACATCGTGATGCGTGCATAGGCTGCGGCCGCCTGATCCAGGGATGCACAATACAAGATCCGACCCCGCCTATTTTTTCCTCCACCTTCAAGAAATGGGTGCATCCGTGAGTGCTGAAGGTCGATTTAAAGGTTGTGTCCGTCCTCAAAACCGGTGACGCGATCCGGCTGATTGCTCACCCCCTAGTCTATCTCTTCGCCATCCTCAAGGCAGATTTCGCACTGTTCCAATTGCGAGGTGCCGTGCTCACTACAGAAATACCGGCGACAGCGGTCGCACGTCATGAAAGTCATCCTGATTCGATCTTCGGCTTCGCATCGATAACACTGACGAGCGCTACGGGCTTTGGGCATCGTTATGTCTCCACGACAGGTTGTAATAGTTCTCGAAACGTTATTCTACTGTGGCGATTGCTGCAGGCAGTGGCCCGCGTCCGCTACACAGTCAGCTCTATGGTGATAAAACATCGGTGGTCGTCGCTCATATTCAAAATATATATGCGTTGGTTTTTTCACATTATTATCCCAACGGCATCGTTACGAACTGTTACCGGTCTTGTTGCAGGCTGATGAAGAGATCTCTAGGGAAGGATGGATTTTGCGAGTTGTTTCGTTTTCTGGAATTACTTGATTTTGACCATTAGGAAGTTCGGGTGAACCTTCGGCTGCTGCCTGAATGCGCAGACGTTCGAGACGCGAGGCTTCAACCACGTTGTGGAGCATATCATCTGACACCTGAGTCAGTTACGCTGCTGCATCTTTCATGTCGGCGTGCTCGACCGCGCGCGAGATCACTTCCGCTTTGGTTGCGCCTTTCTTTTGCCCCATGGGAAACTCATCACACGAATATTGCCGTTCATGGAGCGTGTTTTAGCCGGTCGCGCGTAGAACTGTGGGTCGCGAACGTGGGTTAGAAAAACTCGTAGAGAAACTCCTTGGAACTGTTTCAATCAAAACCGGGAAAGAATGCAGACGGAATGAGTGAACGACCTAGCCAGGCAACCGAGTTAGCTTAATCGGTCATGGGACGCTACCATCCGTAGGACCCTTCCGTCAAAGATCCGATCCCACCCGATATCGTAGTCCAGTCGCTGTCGGAAGCGGGATGGCGTTCTAGATACCAGCACCCCCCCACCTTTGGCTAATTCATCGGGCGTAAATCCCACCTGACAATGGGATGTTGAGTCGGCCAGCCGCTTACCAACGATCGCGCTTTCCACCACGGCCCCCGCCACCACCGAATCTATTACCCCCACCACCGCCGGAACGCTGCTCCATCGGTTTCGCTTCATTGACCGTTAATGTGCGGCCACCCATCTCCGAGCCATGGAGCGCCGTCATCGCCGCTTGAGCTTCAGCATCCGAAGACATCTCCACAAAGCCGAATCCACGGGATTGGCCGGTAAACTTATCTGCGATGATCTTCGCAGAAGCCACCGTGCCATGCGCCCCAAATGTTTCATTCAACTGCTGCTCGGTCACCGAATACGGCAACCCACCGACATAAAGCTTCGAACCCATCTGGGGTTTCTCCTTTATGATGACATTGTCTTGAACTTGAGGAACGGGGGAAGGAGCAGGCCGAAGACGCGATCAACCCGGCCACTTAGGTCTGACTTCCAACGGGCTTCCTGGACAAGGCAACATCGATGTTGCGGGCCTTCCTCACACCAGGTTCATCGCGAGGCCCATACGACGATATATAACCGTAACACAGGGGTTGATGGTTTGCAATGTGTGCGCGGTATGGCGGGATGATTGAGGTAAGTATTTGTGCGGTGGTGTTCCAACGGGGAATACAAATGGGGACACGCAGGCGTTTAGAACTAGGTGACCTGCCCTCCATTGTTAGGCCAGCACTTGAGCTCAGTCACGCCGCCCTGCATACTTCCGTTTCCATGTATAAAACGTCTGCTCGGTGATGCCCACCTGTCGGCACACCTCTACCGCGGTGGTCCCACTCTCCGCTTGCCATAAGGCAGCCAGGATCTGTTCCTCTGTATGCCCACGTCGTCGTGCCATCGTCGGGTCCTCCTTGTGAATTCAGAAGACCACGCCGCCGGCCGGTTCCTCAAGCGCCTTCTGGCCTAGTTTTCGGGTTTTGGGTCAGCAGGCCAAGACCATTCCTCGCATCAGACCCGGTCTCTTCACTTAATTCTCCGTATGAAGCGCAGCATCAACGTGGAAACGACAGCTCGCTTAAGCAATCCAGTGCCCAATGTCAGCTCCCAATCGAGGCGACTGCAGACGGAGAGTGTCCGGCCGAGATCCCACAGCGATATCATGGGGGAGTTAGAACAGTGCATGCGGGGGCCTGGCTGCATGTGTGTCCTTCTCCATGAGGAATTCCCAGGGGTGTCCTCGCGTGCGCCACCCCCCGTTTTCGTACACGAGGTAGTGCACCTCATCGATCCAGTCATCGATATTGACGCGCAATCCCGTATGATTTGAAATTCCCCATAGGCTACCGGTGCAGGTCACCTCAGCGGTGGGCGGATCCGCCTCGGCCTGAACCACAATGTGTGAAAAGACATGACTAATGGACAGGTCACGGTAATCTCGAAAGATATTTCTCCAGACCGGCCGTAATGTGACGGAATTGAAGTTGGTATGCTTGTAATTGTGAGCATAGAAGGTCATCGTGGCGTCGAGATTGCGCTGTTCAATGGCCTCTTCGGCTTGCCTGAAGGTCGAGAGGATCTCCTCCACGGTTTTCTGATCCGCATCAATGCGGACGTGATGAGCGAGATAGACACCGTGAAGGTCCGGGACGGTGTAGCACCCTTGGAGTCCAATTCCCACGCTGAGGAGCACTACCTGAATGCTTCGATACATGTCCTACCTCATGACACGTTGATCAAGAGACCACAACAAACTCAATAATATGAGTAATCAGCATACAGCACGGTATATCAGGAGGGCATAAGAATATGAGGCCAATTCTCGCTGAAGCATGGTGTACCCCTCGACCACGAGGAACTCACTCGCCACGTGTGTGAGGCGGTTGAGATGCTCGAACAGGGACACGATGCACACCCTCACATCTTAAAGGCATATGGGTTGATGTTCACGCGAGACACCTTTGCCAGCCTCTAACCTACACAGGAAACGTGATCTTTATTCGAATGTGGCTCACTGTGAGATCAACGCCACGGTGTATAGTCATCACTCGATACAAAGATTGCAATCGCTGCTGGCGCTGGTCGACCTTCAACATCGGAACCAACACGCTGAAGCGCTCGAATTCCGGTGCATCAGAAACTTTTTTGCAAAAGACAAATTTTTGTGGGTACCCAATGGACGTAAGACCCGATCTCGTTGCCGGTTCCAGATTCCCCCCCTACCCCCCCCGGGCCCCGTCACGGTTTTTGTCACGGTTGCAGTCCGAAAAGGGTCACGATTAGGGGATAATACAGGAAAGCACAGCGCACAACAGCAGGCCACAAACCCTTTGATAGGCTTGCTCCTGCCGTTGTGTGTCTTACTATGACCTGGTGTTTCTATTTAGATCAGATTTGTAAACCGCAGGTTGGAGGTTCAATTCCTCTCGCCAGTTCCACACCAACCTTCGGTTGAACCGGCGGCTAATTGCTTTTGGTATTGGGTCGCCGGATAGAAACCACCCGTCATCTTCATTGCATCTGCCGTCGACGCGGAGCGCTTCCCATCTGCGCTACGGGCTACACACTTCCAACGGTTAAACTTGTGTTAACTGCGCTCACGCGTACCTGCGGCTCATTAGACGAATTCGTCTTCGGTGTAAGGTTGGCTCGATCTTATGGAACAATTGGCTTGCAGAACATGGGAAGTGCAGGAATTGCTATTGTTGAGTGACCGAGAATGTGGAGGGCAAGCTGGAACTTGTATTTCTCCTTCATGGTCATGCACGATACAAGATCTGATGATCATCTAGAAGGCTCCTTGCCTGGGCAGTAGAGTTGAGAGACCGGTCAAGAACCTCTCAACCCTTTCAACCCAAGGAGGAGCCATGATGAATTTGTACGGTGGGATTGATCTCCATGCCAACAACAGTGTGCTCGTGCTGATTGATGAGCAGGAGCAGGTCGTGTACGAGAAGCGAACGCCCAATGACTTGTCGAACATTCTTTTTCAACTCGGTCCGTTTCAATCACGCATTCACGGCCTCGTCGTAGAATCCACCTATAATTGGTACTGGCTGGTGGATGGGCTCATGGAAGCCGGGTATTCGGTGCATTTGGCGAACACGGCCGCGATTCGCCAATACGAAGGCCTGAAACATACCCATGACCACAGCGATGCACGGTGGCTCGCCCAGCTCCTTCGCTTGGGCATTCTCCCCACGGGCTATATCTATCCGAAAGAGGACCGTGCGATTCGTGATTTGCTCCGGAAGCGCAGCCAATTGGTGAGACAGAAGACGAGTAATCTTCTGAGCATTCACAATCTTGTGACACGCAACACCGGGACATCCCTCTCAGGCAATCGCATCAAGACCCTGACGGCAGAAGCGATTCACGACGTGCTGCCCACTCCTGACCTCGCCCTGGCTGTCACGAGTACCCTCGCGGTGATGCGCGGTGTGACCGAACAGAGTGCTGCCATCGAGCACGCGATCAAGGCACGCGTTGGCCTGCGTCCAACCTTTCGACAGTTACTCACCGTGGCCGGGATTGGCGAGACCTTGGCGTTGACCATCATGCTCGAAGCCGGTGACATGCACCGCGTTCCCACCGTGGGCCAATGGGCTTCCTATTGTCGTTGCGTGAACAGCACCAAACTCAGCAATGGCAAACGCAAAGGCCAGGGCAATACCAAGAATGGCAACAAGTATTTAGCCTGGGCGTTTATCGAAGCGGCCAATTTCGCGGTGCGGTATTCCCCCAACATTCAGCGTTGTTATCAGCGCAGAAATCGAAGACGCACGGGGTCGTGGCCATCAAGGCCGTGGCCCATACGTTAGCACGGGCCTGCTATTCCGTGCTGCGCGAGCAGGTCCCGTTCGACATCGAGAGAGCATGTACTACACAGCCGGCGTGACGATGGGGCAGGCGGCTGAGCTCGAGTTGGGGTTGGGAGAACCACCAGATCTGATTGGACAGCTGTCTGCCCGCTGTTCCTCCTCACGGAACCTGTGAGGAGTCCTGAGCTGCCTCAGGCATGAGCCACAAAGGGGGTGGGGCCACATGGCAACCACGAGATCTGTGCTCGCCTCGTATGGACATGCGTGGGTACCAACGGTGTTCTGGGGCCAATCCGTGGCCAGGGGTGGGAGCGCCTTCGTCTCTTCGCCTTGATCCTGATGGGTGACTGGTGCGACTCAGGGTACGCCGTCGACACCGCAACCAGAGAACACTTGGATGCAGTGAACAGGGGTAACTGGCGATCGTAAGGGAACAGCGTTGGAGGTGAGAAGAACACTCAGAACCAGAGATGAGGTGTGCCCACTTGACCGGAGCCTTCTAATGGGTGACCACAATTTTGGACCGTGCACAATTCAAGGTCACTCCACTTATGAATACTGCTGATTCCCCCAACTTCCGCGTAAGACTCACACCCACTTTTCTTTCCCCTAAAAAGGTATCTGACCTCATTACTCTTCTCCCGTATTAACGCTTACAGTGAGGGGCGCGCTGCTTACAGCGCATCCCGCTCGACTGTGTTGTTAGATGCCCAGTCCTCCTCTGCAATGTGCACAGCGATGTCTTTCTGCTTGAGAAGATGGCAGAACGATGCCACATGGTCTGCTCCGCAGACGAATAGAACTGGCCACAAGTTGAGACTGCGGAGTTGCTCCAGCCAATGCCGCTCGCGCCTTGCGTGACTTTCTGCTAAGCGCATTGCAACCTCGGATTCTGGCAGAGTGGAAGGGAATGCCGAGATACGGATGTCGTTCTCTTGGCGAATTCCCAATTTGACTCTTTCTGCTCTGTTTGGATCGCAAAACCGATGTGGTATTTGTACTGCACTCGCAACTCGCATCGGAATGGATGCAGTGCAGTTTTTTTCGGCAAGAGCCTCCTCATTCATTTCTTCGGCAATCGCATGGACCTTGAACTCCTGACACAGACTCTCTAGAAAGGGCTTCAGGTCCAGATCGGCTATCTGAATCGTGTGACTTGTTCCAACGACAACAACCATGGTAGGACATGCCTTGGGCATCTAGAATAGGGGTTAGAGTACTATTTCTTTGTGTGACGTAGCCCGTTTTGGTTGTCCCCGTGTTTTCCCGATCAATCGCCTTCCGACTTTCCCGCCGATTGCCTCTTGAAACGCGTTACTGCCCACCCCTTGCCCCTGCTGCATCACGGTCTGAATACGATACCATTCGTTGTCGGGACCCGATATACCCAGCTTGAAATCTGTACGTATAACACCCCAATCGCAGCTTGCGGACTATACGCCAGGGCTGTTGCCCGTTTCAATGGGGCGAGGCGATTGGTATAGAGAGCCGCAGCCATTGAAGCCGCAACTGCCCTCGGTATACAGTGGCGGCACTGATGTCGGAACGATTTACCAAAGTGGTGGAAGTCATGGCGGCGCTCCGCGCCGTGAACGGGTGTCCGTGGGACCGGAAACAAACCCATGAGTCGTTGAAGCCCTACCTGCTTGAAGAGACGTACGAAGTCCTCGAAACCATCGATCAACAGGACACGCGGAAGCTCCAGGAAGAACTGGGCGATGTGCTGTTGCAGGTGCTCTTCCACAGTCAAATTGCTGCAGAAGCCGAGTCATTTACGATTGATGATGTCTTAGAAACCCTTGCCACAAAACTCATCCGCCGGCACCCCCACGTGTTCGGCACAAGCGATCAAATGTCGGGCGTGACGACGAGCGAGCACGTCCTCAGCCAATGGGAACAGATCAAGCAAGCCGAGCGTGAGGCGGCGGGAACCAAGCAGTCAGCAATCGAAGGTGTGCCCAAGACCTTGCCGGCCCTCCTGCGCGCCTATCAGATACAAGCGAGGGCCGCACGAGTGGGGTTCGATTGGCCGCATAATAGTACGGGTCTCCAGCAGGTCTTTGGCAAGATCACCGAAGAGATTGGTGAATTACGTGAGGCGCTCGCTCAAAAATCGACTGAAACAGGCGCGGCACCTCATCTATCCAGCGGACAGGAACAGGTTGAAGCAGAATTGGGAGATATCTTATTCTCTCTGGTCAACCTCGCCCGGTTCATCAAGGTCAATCCAGAAGACGCCCTACGCCGAGCGACAAATCGATTCGTTGATCGCTTTCATCTGGTGGAAGCCAGGGCTACAGAACAAGGTCGGACATTAACTGAAATGACACTCATAGAAATGGACGAACTCTGGGAGGAAGCGAAGCGTCAATTGAATGCCTCACCACTTCATTCTTCCCAACAGCACGGGGATCACACCTCATGACCAAAGATCAAGGACCGTATGAAGAAGGAAAGCGCGCTGGAGCCCATCCGCTCCTTGTGGTATTCGGGATCTTGATCGGGTTGTGGGTGTTCGTTGCCCTGATCGTCCCCAGCTCCAAGAATAAACAGGCAGCCGGCACCGAAGGGCCGAATGTGTCGGTGATCGAGGATCCGGAAGCGGCACCGGTGATGTTCAAGGTGCAGACGACCATCATCGAGATGAACACCCTCGGGTTGATGGTGCCCCCACAAGCCACGGACAGCCAAATCATTGCCCTCTTGAAACGACTCAAACAGGAACGACTAGACGGGAAACTCGGCGAACAACTCCCCGCAACGACGCCCGGCCATAAACTCGGCGACCATGCCATTGCCGACATTTTTATTTTTTCAGACAACACATTTACGGAAGCAGATACGATTCGAACTCTGGCTCGGGGAGCGCACGCGCCCGGCACGCTCTATCCAAACGCAGTCCCATTTGAAGTCGCGATGGAAGCGGTCCGGGGGTATTATCGTATCGATTTGAATGATACCGGCAGCCCGGACAAAGGATCGCTGGGGTTTTCAGATGAATCTGGGATTCATTCCAAGCACTACCGGAGAATCTTTTAATCTCTCGCACCAGAACTGCGGCTACACTCCCGCACGCCGTCGGACCTCATCGCGCAGGGTGGCTTGATCCTGTTCGAACAACGCCTCGACCTTCGAGAAGAGATGTGCCAGTGGCCCGACGAACGGACTCAGCAAGACATCACGCCGATCCCTCAGCATCCCCTCACCATCGGCAACTTGCATTTTCCAACCGGCGATCTTCTTTGACAGAAGATTACTGATCATCAGTTGCTGTCCCGGAGACCCGGCAATCGATCCCAACAACCGGCTCTTAAACACCTCCAGCTCATCAGGAATTGAAATCTTTACTCGCACCCCATGTGGGGTCGACCAGATAGGCCGTTGGACTGAGTAATCATAGGACAAGACTGGTTCTCGCGGTTCACGAAAAGGACCACTGACATTGAGGACAGTCAAGGTCATCTCGGTCGATGGCATGATGCACCCAGGCTCCAAGGTTACGGTCGCGCGCTGCGCCGATGCATACTATAAAAGCCTGTGCACGCCGAGAACAAGAGGGGGTTGACGGAGAAGTGGACCGCTCACTAACATCAGATTGTATACGACGCATAAATTCTTCTGGAACTCGACATGACCAAGAAGGGCTATCCTGGACTCGTACTTGTCCCTCCGAGCGATCGAACGATCGTGAGGCGTCGATTCGTGCGATGGTCGCTGTTTGGCCTTGCAATCGTGTGGGGTATGTCCGCCATCATCAATTCATGGTTCCCTCCATCCGACAAGAGTGATTGTCAGACTTCCTCCGTACCCGGATCTCCTACCACAACCCAAGAGGGTTGTAACCCGTCTCCTCCATCCCCCGTACAACCCCAACAACGCGCCGAGGAAACCTCATCGGTTATAAAAGCTCCACAAAACATGGGCACTGCTGAGGTACGGAATTCCTCTGCCTCTTCCTCACCAGATCCCCTGCTGCTGACGAGTGGTCAGACGACTGACCACCCATTGAGTGCCAACTCTCCTGCCGTTCAAAACACCGCTGCCGATCACGCACTTCAGGCTCAACCCGAGAACAGATCGACATCAAACCAGCTACCCACTCAACCCACAAGATCGACCACCATCGCTGATCACAACGCAGTGGCTCAAACCGGCAGTGGGGAAGCTCCCCAACAATCCGTACCTCCCTCCCACACCGCCTCCGAGCGGAAAGCTGCCATTCAACCTAGCCATGGATCAGCATCGACGCTTCATCAATCGCCGAAACCAGCGAACAACTCTACTGACCACAAGCTCGTGACTCAAGCTCCAAAGGAGTCCGCGACTCCCCCGATACCCAATCAACCTGCAAAAGCATCGACTCCCACTACTGAGCATAAAGCGGCTCCACAACCTGGGAACGGGCCGGCACCAAGCCAGGCGCTTCATCAACCAGCAAAGTCACTGGGCAATTCGGCCGATCGCAAGTTGCTCGCACCATCTCCAACCGGATCACCGTCATCCCAGACCTCAAATCAGCCTATACCACCCACACCCACCTCCACGGATCGCAAAGTGGCCGCTCAGCTTGGAAATGGCTCAGCCATCTCTACACATCCGACTGGCGACTCGAACACCGCCGCTCAGCACACCGTAGCGGGGCAATCCGAAAACGGAATCTCCCCCAACCAGGCACTGACAACAAGCTCACACCAAGACACTCGGTTAGCTGAGGAAGGTGATGCCTTTGCTCAATACCGCCTTGGGCGGTTTTTTGCCCAACAGGGTGGGCGACAGACACCAGAAGCGTTGAAGTGGTACAAAAAGGCCTCGAGTGGCCTTCGGCATTTAGCGGAGGCCGGTAACGGGCAAGCCATGTATGTACTCGGTGTGATGTATGCTTATGGGCGAGGCGTGAAAAAAGATACGGAACAAGCCCGACATTGGCTCAGCCGAGCGGTGAACCACAAGATTACGGCAGCTCGGCCTCTCCTTGCCAGCCTCGAGAGAGACGAAACCACCAACACTCATACACGGTGAGGGCTATTTCCAAGCCGTAGCAGCAAAATGGGCAAAGAAATCGAGCAGGCCGACACACCGCGTTGCACCCATCACGCCGACCTCGTATGATACCTCCCACTATGGACCGCGCCACCCGCATCAAGACCAAAACACCCACACCATACAAGTTGACACACATTGAGACGAATACCCACGATACGAAGACATTCCGATTCGAGCTGCCTGTCGACGCCACGCTGGACATGTTACCCGGTGACTTTCTCTACCTTCATGCCATGCTCAACGGCAAGCAAGTCAAGCGACCCTATACACCATCATCACTGCCTGGTATGACGGGTTTCTTCGATCTGACGGTCAAGCGGTATGAGGCTGGTTCCGTCTCCAAGTACCTCCACGATCAACAGATCGGAGAGACGGTCTTCATGAGTGGGCCGAACACCGGAGGGCATTGGGTCGATGGCATGGCCAAGCGAGTGGGATTTGTGGCAGGAGGCACCGGAATTACGCCGATGATCTCTATCATCCGCTGGATCCTGACGAACAAGATCGATGCAGAATTGTTCCTGATCTTCGCCAATAAAACAGAATCCGACATCATCTTTCGGCAGGAGTGGGACCGTTATGTCCGAGACTATCCGAACTTCCATTGCCATTATCTGTTAGAACAACCCCCTCCCGGATGGACTGGGGGTATAGGGCGTGTCACCCCTGATATTCTCACACGCCATCTTCCTCCTCCCGCGCCTGATACCAGCGTATTCCTCTGCGGGCCGCCGCCGATGGTGGATGCCTTGGAAGCCACACTCAAAGAACTCGGCTATTCCGAGCAAGCGATCATTCTCCCATGAGCGTTCCTGAACGACGCATCGCGCTGATGCACTTTTCCGCAATCGTTCATTCTGGGATGCGGCTTTTTTCCTCACATCTTCAGGGTATTCTCCCGTTCCATTCTCCTATCTCTTTGAATAATCTGTGAATTGTGTGGGCACGCTCTTCGCTTAGGTTATTGTGGACAAACACATTGTCCAAGACAGCCTGACGACGTAGGTCGCGCTACCACATACATGCGACCATACTTTGCGTCACTCCTCATTAGGAGGTCACCATGCCCCAGAGCAGCGTATTATCACGGGTAACAGGGAAAATGATGAGCACAGCCGTGACTCATGAGATCCAGCGGCTGGCAGAACAGGTTCGGGATCATGGCGGCCAACCACTTGATCTCGTGCTTCCCGATGGCTCACATCTCAATCTTGGTCAAGAACCTCGCGCCGTGATGGCAATCCGCGACCCGAATATCTTACCGATACTGACCCACCCAACATTGGGATCACTCGGAGAAGCGTTCGTCGAGGGGCGCATCGATATCGACGGCGACATCATGACCGTGATCGCCGGTGCAGAACGACTGGCGGAGGCCGGGGGGAGACCGATCACGTCCCGTATCACCCCAGTCTCGTCCGACCATACTCCTGATCAGGACCTTGCAGATATCAAGCACCACTATGACGTCGGCAACGAGTTCTACCGGCTCTGGCTTGATGAACGCATGGTCTACTCCTGCGCCTACTTTGAGACCGGTGAGGAGCCGATCGACACCGCGCAACTGGCCAAGCTGGATCATATCTGTCGAAAACTGCGCCTCCGGCCAGGCGAGCGCTTCCTTGATATCGGCTGCGGATGGGGTGGGTTGATTCTGCACGCCGCGCAGAAATACGGGGTACATGCGACCGGCATCACGTTATCGGATAATCAATTCGCGCTTGCGAAGAAGCGTATTAAGGAAGCCGGGCTAGAGGATCACGTCAAAGTCCTATTCCTGGACTATCGCGATGCGGTGTCTCGTTTCGGTGAGGCCGCCTTCGACAAGGTGTCCAGTGTCGGCATGTTCGAACACGTGGGTCGAAAGAATTTTCCGGTGTACTTCAACGCGGTGCGGCACCTGCTGCGGGATCGTGGCTTGTTTCTGAATCACGGTTTCACGTCGTCCGATATCGATGGACGCACGGTGGGGTCAGGTGTGAACGACTTCTTCGATACGTACGTATTCCCCAACAATGAGCTCTTACACCTACACGTCGTCATTCGAGAGATGGGTGCCCAGCACTTCGAGATCTATGATATTGAAAGTCTACGACCACACTACGCGCGCACGCTCGCCCGCTGGTCACACCGACTTGAAACTCAAGTGGAGGTGGCCAGGAAACTGGTGGAAGAACAAACCTTGCGAATCTGGCGGGCCTACCTAGCCGGCACATCACTGGGATTCCATCGAGGCTGGATGAACATCTATCAAATATTGGCGAGCCGACAGGAATCCGACGGCCCGACCGAACTGCCACTCACCCGCACGTGGATGTATAGTAAAGAGACTGACGGCTAATCACCGAATCAGTCCCTGTTCGCGATCGGGGTGAGTCTTGCCCAAGAGATCTCGTACCACCCGTTCAGCCGCGAGTGCCCCATCCCGAATACAGTCGGGAATCCCGACGCCACGATACCCGGCCCCGGTAAGAATGAGTCCAGGGTAGCGGCTGAGTGCGGCATCGAGTTGGGTCAGTCGATCCAGATGGCCGATCGTATACTGCGGCATGGCCTTCCACCATCGATTCACTTCTGTATAACTCGGCTCGGCGCTGATCCCGCATATCGTCGCAAGCTCCTCTCTGACTGTGGCTACGAGTGTCGTATCATCCTGTTGAAGAACGTCTTCCCGCCCCACTCCACCAATATAACAACGCACCAACAGCTGGTCCGACGGAGCTCGATGCGGCCACTTGAGGGAGGTCCAGGTGGCGGCAATGAGATGCCGCTGCTCGGTTCGCGGCACAATAAAACCGAATCCTTCGATGGCGCTCGTCAGTGCCCGTGGAAACGCCATCGCAATGGTAGCGGTGGACGCATAGGGAATCATGTCCAGCAGTCCACCGGCTATCGGCGTCAATGGACGCAGCAAATCCGCTGAAACATACGCAGGAGTGGCGAGGACCACCGCCTCGGCAGACAGTGCCGATCCATCCTGAAGAATGAGGTCATACATCCAGCTGCCGAGTTCGTGAGATCGCACTCTGAGCGCTTCGACTCGAGCCCCCGCACGGAGCTCAACGCCCTGCTGCATTAACCGCTTTGTGAGTGCGGTCACCAGA
>CAZOHW010000041.1:0-16977 GCA_964579525.1 uncultured Nitrospira sp.
TCTTGTCTCTTCTTCAATGGTCGATACAAGCCTAACTGTTCCGGTCGATACGGATGTTTCGTCAAGGGGTACGCGTTGTCGAGGTAGTGCACTCCCAATCTCAGGGCTGCATGCATCGCGATGTTGTTGAAGACGGCAGGCCAGGCATGGATGAGCAGCTGGCACCCTTTGGCTGCCTTGACGATGTTGGGGAGTGTTCTGGCATTGACCGGTTGAACGGCAACGGTCGATGTCGCACCAAGAAAGTCACGCGCACGAACCGGATCACGGTCGCCACACGACACATGATGGCCCTGACGAGTGAGCAACTTCGCCAAGAGCGAACCGGTCGCCCCGACGCCGAGAATGAAAATCCTCATGAGGTTGCCACCGTACCATCCCGATCAATCCCAGACTGGTCAGTTCATATAACTCTCTTGCGACAGCTGCAATAGCCTCTGCTGACCTGCAGACTGATGAGGACTATCCCTGGCCTCTTGATTGTACAGCCCACTCGCCCTACGGAATCTTATCCTGCACGCTCGGGACATTTCTTCATCGCGCCTGAGCTGACGTATCTGTCTACACAGACCATCGCTTCACATCCATGCGACAGAGGTTGATCCACTGCGTCACTGTGGCTATTGCAGCTTCGCCAATTCTTGTAAGAGCGTCCGTTCACGGTCCGACAATTCGGTCGGGGTTCGCACCTCCACCACGACAAACAGGTCGCCCTTTCCTTTCTCTTCAATTTTTGGCATGCCTTTCCCATTCAGCCGCAGCGCTGTGCCGCTCTGAGTTCCAGCTGGAATTGTGACCTGAAGTGTTTCTCCCCTTAATCCCGTTACGCGTATTGTCTTGCCCAATGCTGCATCAGGGAAGGTAACCGATTGAACCAGATACAGATCGTCACCATGACGCTCGAACGTGGGGTGGCGCCGGATATGCGGACTGATCAGAAGATCCCCCGGTGGCCCGCCGTTGGCGTTGGCCTCACCCTGGCCGGGCAGTCGGATGATCATGCCATCGTCGATTCCGGGAGGAACTTTTACTTTCAACGCGTGTGGGAGAAATCGATAACCGCTGCCTCGACAGGGTATACAAGGAGACTCGACGATCTGCCCCCGACCTTGGCAACGGTCGCATGTGGTCAATGTGACAAGTCGAACGTCTTTCTTCATCTTCACGTCTTGTTTCTGTCCGCTTCCTCGGCAAGCGGGACAGGACAAGGGTTTCGTGCCGGCCTTGGCCCCACTACCCCCACAATCC
Source organism: uncultured Nitrospira sp. (assembly GCA_964579525.1). GTDB lineage: Bacteria > Nitrospirota > Nitrospiria > Nitrospirales > Nitrospiraceae > Nitrospira_D. Next base: position 1,249 of record CAZOHW010000041.1, read on the forward strand.
CGACATGGCTCAGATCGGGTGAGGTGGATCTCCTTTTCTCCACCGCGGGCGGCTTCTTCTAGCGTGAGCTCCACATCGTAACGAAGATCCACCCCTCTGGTCGCACTGGCCCCTGGCCTCATGCGCCGCCCAAAGAAATCTCCGAACATGCCCGAGAGATCGCCGAAGCGACCACCGAAGAAATCACCAAACTGGAAATCCCGCATGAGGTCGTCTGCCGACCACCGTTCGCTCACACCGGCGTGGCCGGTTGTATCGTATTCTTTTCGCTTCGTATCGTCGGAAAGGACGGCATAAGCTTCGGCAAGTTCGCGAAATTTCGCCGCCGTGTTGGGATCCTGGCTCTTATCTGGATGGTATTGCAGTGCGAGCTGCCGATAGGCGTGCTTAATCTGCTCACGGGTGGCGGCTCGATCCACACCCAAAATCTCATAATAGTCACGCTTAGATTCCGTAGCCGGCACCGTCGACTCCGTCGATCATAATGACAGCGTGAAGTGGTTCCTGGTGGCTGACGGCACCAACCCCCACACTGTGATCATCCTTGAACAACGACACCTCGCTGCACGATCTCATTTTTCTCCCCGGCTTTCCATATGGACTCCATTGGGGAAGACCTCAATAGGGCCCCAGTACGGTCCCCAGTAGACGCCGAAGTGCGGATAGGGACGGAATGAGTAAGTAGACAACTGGGGCCAAATGGTGAGCGATAAGACGTCGGAAAGGCGTACTCAAACTCATCCAGTATTGATGTCGTCGACCCGGTCGCTTCGCCCACGACCGTTACCCTGGTGCCGGTCGGAATGGTCGCCGGATCGAGAAATTCTTTGTGAAGTGCGAGGAAGCGGCCGTTGGAATCTGTCAGTCGCCCATGTGGTTCGTTGTCACTCGCGAGTGGAAGTTGGAGGACCTCGATCCGCATATCGCCCTCTTTGAGCGGCTTGACCGCGAGCACAATCCCTCCAACCACGACGAACTTGCCCTTATTGGACGGCGCCGCCGCTTTTGTCTGCTGAAATAAAACATTCCGCTCGATTTTGTCCTGAAGGTCGGGAGGCACGATTGGCGTACCCCCGCATCCGGAAAGCCCCAGGCCCGCCATGACTGCCGCACCCACCATGACGAAACGCATTTCTCCCTCGAAGGCCATGTTCAAGCATTCAGCAAGACAAGTGCCCGGAACACCAACGGGGGTAGTTGTGAAACCCAGTGCCTCTCCAGATGAAGCGAAAAGGGTGACGAGGCCTTCCACAAGTCCGGACGTGAGAATGGGGGAGATTGCCACAGTGCGTGGGAAGCACTGCGGCACGAAGGGACAGCCTGCTCAATTCATGGGCACAGCGTTCCGGCGTGGTTGTGGACAGCACTCTTCTGAAAGAAACTCGTCGTTACGAAGCGGCGCGATGGCCGCCCCGCTTATGCCTTTCGACATGACGAGGGTGATGGCCATGGTCAGCGCCGCGCCGCCAACGGCTGATGCCATGTCTTTCTGAGCATCCCACTCATCTCCTTGTGTCCCGAGGTAGGCATTGCCCAACTCAGGGCTCACGAGAACCGCGACGACAGCTTCGATTACCTCGAATAGACCGCTTTGGGCCAGAATCGTGCTGACCGGCAGATAGTAGGACCATACTCCCCGCACTCCGGCCAGGCGCATGAGCCACTCGCGTACCGGATAGACCAATAATGCGCCGAAGGCGAAATGGACGATTCGATCGAAGGGATTCCGGCTCAACGCAAATACCTCTTTGATCCAAAACCCACAGGGCACCTCGGCATAGGTATAGTGCGCGCCCACGGCGTGGAGCGTCATGAAGAAGGTAATCAGACAATAGGACAAGTCTGAAAGCTGAAACCGCCGATAGGTCAGGAACAACAGAACTATCAACGCGAAAGCCAGCAGATTCTCAAGGAGCCAATCCCTCCGATTGACGGGCGCGATGGCCAACCAGGTCCAGAGTAGTCCGTACCAGAGGAGGAGTCCTGAGAGCAGATAGCGGCTTTTCGACTCTGCTCGACTCGAGCCTGTGAGCCTGAGGCGCATTTAAGTGGATGATTCGATGACGACCTGCTCGGGCCGGGATGGCGGACACATCCATCGAACCGCGCGGGCGGCCGCAAGGATTGTCACGCAGAGCAAGGCCCCGATGAGCGCCGCGGCAATGTCCTTCTGGGCGTCCCAGACATCCCCTTGCGATCCCAGATAGGTGATGCCCAGCTCGGGATGGAGGGTGCTCGCCACCCATGATTCGATGATTTCCCATAGTCCGCTCAATCCCAAGACGGTCATGACCGGCAAGTAGTACAGCAACCAGCCTCGCACCCCTGCGCCGAGGCGGAACAGTTCCTCCATCGGATAGGCCAACAAGAAACCGAAGCTGAAGTGGACGATCCTGTCGAAATGATTCCGGCCGAGATGGAACACCTGTTCCATCCACATGCCGACCGGCACTTGGGCATATGTGTAATGGGCCCCGATCGCATGGAGCGTCAGGAAAAGAGTGATGAGCGTGTAAGACGCATGGGACAGAGAAAACACACGGTGCGTTGCGATCAACCCCACGACGAACGCGGCCGGCAAAATACTCGAGATCAGCCAGAACTGGGGATCGGTCGGCGACTGCGCCGTCCAGATCGAGAGGGCCACGTACCAGAACAGCAATCCAACTAACAGAAGCTTGTCACGAGACCACATCGGTTCTCCCTAGCAGTGGATCAAAAAAGCGTCAAGATGGGAACGAGAAGTCCGTGATACTCTACCGAACGGTCGGCTGCCCTGCAAGCCGGTCACAGAGTGCCCCCTCAGCCTTACCCCGCATTAGCCTAGACCACGCATTTCGGCTAATCGGATTTCCCCTTCCGCCAGAAGATCCAAACCAGCACTATGACGACCACGACTGTGAGGATCGCTTCAAAAGAGTGCTCAGACATTGAGCCACGTTATGAAATGTGACGCCCTTGGTTTCTGCGTGATTGCTGAGCGCCTGAGCTCATCCTAACGGTCAGGTGTCGAAAAGTTGGTGAGCAGGCCATGCAGATCACGGACCTGAATAACCTGCTCTGTCGGGTCGAAGGCGGAAAGGATCGTCTTCACCGTGGCGTCGCTGGAAATGCCGACCGCATGTGAGGGCGCTTCGACCTTGACAACCCTGGGCGTCGGGGGCTGACAGGACGTCAAACTGATTACGCCGAGGACAAGGGTATAGAACTTCAGGGTGAATTGAAAATTCATGTGCTCTCACCACACCACTGACTCGTCAATCTTCACCAAGCAAGATGGATTTTTTCTTGGCTTCCTCTGTCTTCGACATTCGGATTTCCAGCACACCGTCCTTAAAGGCATCCATCCAGCGATCCCTTCCGAAGAGGTTGGGAAATGGGCGCTGCCAGCTAAAGATGATCATCAACGGAATTCTCCGGTGACTAATCCTTCGGCTCTTGCATGATCCCGCAGCTTATGTCGGACGCTTCCATCACGAGGCGGTGCGGACGTGGAATCGTGGCTCCAGCGCCTTCAGGTTTTCCATGATGCCGGTATACTCCAGTTCCGCCATAGGCAGCATGGCCGCGCCAAAGAAACCTTGGCGCCGCATGCCGATGGCTTTGTCGGAGACCGTGTCGCGTACTCGGTTCCAGAATGGATGAGCAAATGCATCCACTGGTTCGGTGAACCGTCCTTCGTGCATGGCGAACGCGGCACAGGTGATCACCGGAGGACCATCAAAGTAACTGATGCCGGATTGAAGCGGGACCGGCATCAAGGGCATCTGATGGGAGCCCCGCATGCCACCGGCCACATAGGGACCGACAGCGTAGGGCGCTAAGATCTCGCCGGTAGCCGGAAAATCCTTCTGCACCCGCACCAGCATCACCGGGTCATCCTTGCCGGTGTACTTCCCGGCAATGTTATGGAGCCGTGAGGTAGACGCCACCACCGCTTGTTCTCCGCTGGAGACGGACCACACCGATTCCACGACGTACCGTTCGGTGTCCCGCAGTAGCGCGGCGATTTCGTACAACTCTTTCGGAGCATAGAGTTCGATAATCCTGTCACCTTCCGTATGGTTCACATCCATGATGACGAAACGAAAGCCTTGCGCCATGTTGGGCGCCAGAATCAAGCCTGCCGTGTTCATGGGATCTGCGAACGCCAGGTACAGCGGGAGATTAAAGGCACCAGGATCGGTCTTGTCGGCTGCGAAGAATAGAAAGGGCTCATTCGGCCGCTCGTTGAATTCCATCTCCGCCACGGCCGGTCCCATCCCGTGCACATTGCCTGAAAAGGCGTCTTTCAACAGATCCTGACCGGCGCCGTACAGCCCCTGCTGTTTGGCAACTTCTGTCCCAGCGAGGAACGCGTCCCACGCCAGTTTGTGGACGGCTTGATGTCCCGCCCCATGCCTATGGCTCATCAGAATTGCAATATCGTCACCGGTGCTGCTGACGTAATGGTCGATCAACAAGGAGGAACCCTGCCGGGCAATATAGTTCCCTACCGTTTCCAGCAGTTGTCTCGAGGGACAGATATGGCCGCCGATAGAGCCGATATCGGCTTTGATGATACTGAGGGTGACCTTCATGGCAACATTCCTCCTCTCCGACAATGTAATCCAACTCCTGCCTCATCCTAAACTGAGCAATCTCGATGCCGCAGCGCTCATAGACCGATCGTTCACGAATTCCCAAGATTCCTCCATGGAGACAGGTACGAGACATCGGAATCAGACAATCGGCTGGGGTAGACGTCTACAGTGATATGGTTCTGGATGAGGCAAGATGCAACAGAAGATGAGTCTACCTACAGGCCAAGCAGAGAATGATAGGGGACTGAATACCAGCAACCCTTACCCTTATTGTTCCGGGAAGATGACAGAGCCATGAACATCGACCTTCGCGCCGATGGTTGGTAGAGGTGTTTCAGTTTCTGCTTGTAGTCGATCTTATCCATTACCACCCCTATTGCACGTTCCTGAGTTGAGTGATTCGAACACGCGACGTACACAAGAGGGCGGCATTGACGAGATACGGTGAGATGTTCAACCGACCCGCGTTCATACGAAGCTCACCTTGCTTACTGAAACTGTCGTTTGAACCGCCACAGGCCAAAGCCGAACAAGGCCGCTCCAAGTGCCGCCATTGCAAGGACGGAATCCCAGAGAATGTTCAAGCCGGCACCTTTGAGCAGAATGCCGTTCGCGATGTCGATGAAATAGCGCAGGGGCGACAGCGCCATGAGATAACGAACCCAGATCGGCATCGCCTCCATCGGCGCCGTGATACCAGACAGCATGAGCATGGGAGCGGCCACCAGCAGCGTCATCATTCCCACCTGACCCTGATTCCTCGCGAGCGTTGCGCCAGCCAGCCCCATACAGGCAGTGGTGGCGACGAACAATGCCGTGAGAGTGAAAAATAACCAGATGCTTCCCTTCATCGGAACTCCGAACACCGGCTGCATGATTCCGAACAGGCCGACCGCCGTAGCAACGAGAATCACCACCGTCATTGCAAGAACCTTGGAGGCCATGATCTGAAACGGCGACAACGGCGAGACCAACAGTTGCTCCACCGTGCCCCGCTCTTTCTCCCGCACCAGAGCTGCTGCAGGAAGCAGCAGCGAGAAGATCGTAATTTGACGGAGGAGGTGTGAGATGCACTCGAACCAAGCCTCGTTCTGGTCCTGGTTGTACCAGACTCGATGGTCGCTCATGATGAGAGGCAAATCTCGTGGCGAGTCTCCAACGCTCCCGACTCTTTCGAACGCTGATTCCTGGCCGAATCGCGCGACAATCCGGGCGGCATAACTGGCGGCAGAAAGCCCGTTCGGCGAGTTAGTTGTGTCAACCAGCAGTTGCACGGATGTGGGTTCGCCCGTGAGGAGCTGCTCGTGAAACCGAGAGGGGATCTCCAGGAGGGCGATGGCGGTCCCCTGATCCAGAAAGCGAAAACCTTCCCGTGAATCGGTGACCTCGCCGCTCAGCCGGAAGAAGGGAGCCTGGAACCGATGAATGAGCTCGCGCGATGAGACGCTGTGATCGGCATCATGAACCAGCAGGCCGGCATCATGCAGTTGCGATCGGATACCGTTCCCTGTGATGTAGATCGCCAGGGTGAAGGAGTAGACGAGGAAGGCGACGATCGGGACGTCGCGAAACAACTGGAGCATCTCCTTTCTGGTCATAACCGCCAGTCGATGCCACCAAATGACGGCGCGTTGCGAACCGGGTCGGAACATGGCGTTCATGATCGAGGCCTCTTTGTAAAAATCCGGTACCCCACGAATCGCAGGATGACGGCGTAGAGGGCCAGTGCAAGGACGTCCGTCCACAACACCTCGAGCCCCACGCCTTTCAGAAATGTCCCGCGAACGATGTTGGTGTAATACATGCCTGGAAATAGGTGGGCCTGGAACTGCGAACCAGGACTCAGAGAAGAGACCGGAACGATGAGGCCGGAGAACAGGATGGTCGGCACCATCGCAATAATGATCGTGATGATCAGGGCGGCGATCTGCGTGCGGACCAGCAACGACACGAGCAAGCCGACGCCGGTGCTGCTGAGGACGAACACCAACGAGGCCACGAGAAAGAATAGGAGATTGCCTTTGAACGGTACATTGAACCAGAAGGTCGCCATGATCCACAAGACCACGGCATTCATCAAGGAAATCAGCACATAGGGAAGCAGTTTGCCGAAGAGAAATTCGATCTTGGTCACTGTCGAGCTGTAAATGTTATAGATGGAGCCGGTCTCTTTCTCGCGGACGATCCCCAGCGCGGTCAGTAAGGGACACGAGAGCATCAAGGTAAACATCACGAGGGCCGGCACCATGGACCAGGTGCTCCGAACCTCTTCATTGTAGAGATAGCGCACCTCGACCTTGATGGGCCGCGCCCGGTACTCTGCTTGTGCACGGGGAATCCCCATCCGGCGGGAGACGTACTCAGCGAGCCGCTCTTCGTTGAAGGCGCTGTTGATGGCGATCACATAGCCTTTGGTAATGTCCGTCCGGAGTGGGAACGTGCCATCCATCAGCGTTTGAACCCCGACGGGCTGGCCGGCGTTCAACCGCTCCTGAAACTTCTCGGGAATGATGATCGCGGCCCGAATACGGCTTGCGGCGAGCAGCGGCTCGACCTCTCGTTCATCCGTCAATGCCCCTTTGAAATTAAAATACCGCGATTGCTGAAAGCGATACAGATAATCGCGGCTGAGCGCGCTCTGATCCCTATCCAAAGTTGCGTAGGGGATGTTCTCAACGTCGAGTACCAGACCGTAGCCGAAGACGAGCATCCAGAGGATCGGAAGCAAAAAAGCCAGCGAGAAGAACATCCGGTCCCGAACCGTTTCGCGCCATTCTTTCGAGGCTACCGCTGCGATTCGCCGAAGATTCACGCTGCCTCCTCTTGCGCCGTCGCTCGGTCTTGCCGCTCCAGGGCCATGACTTTGTACACGAACACATCCTCCAAGCTCAGAGGGCGCGTGGTGACCGATTTGACCTCCACACCGCTAGACTCGAGTGCCTCGCAAGCACCGTCTTTGTCGCGTACCGGATCTCGACAGAACAGATGGATGCGCGTCCCGTACAGAGCGGCATCGGCAAAGCCTGCCCGTCGCAATTCCAATACGGCCTTGCCCGGGTCATCTACTACGACTTCGAAGAGGCGGCCGGCCTCTTTCTCCACATCTTGCTTCATATCTGCGGGGGAACTGTCCGCCACGATCCGGCCTGCATACATCAGCGCCAGGTGGTCACAATGTTCGGCTTCGCTCATATGATGGGTCGTCACAAGGATCGCGACCCCTTCTTCCCGCGCAAGCTTCGACAGGATGTCCCAGAAATGCCGACGGCCGATCGGATCGACACCGGAAGTCGGTTCATCGAGGAACAACGCTCGAGGTTGATGCACGAGCGCGCAACCGAGGGCCAACCGCTGACGGACACCCATCGGCAATCGGCTGGTCAGACTCGATTCATAGCCCTTCAATCCTGCCATCGAGACGATCCACGCAAGTCGCGCCTTCGTCGCCTGCCGATCAAGTCCATAGATGCCGGCGAAGAGTCGGATGTTCTCCTCCACGGTCAGGTCCAGATAGAGCGAGAAGGCTTGGGACATGTAGCCGATCCGTTCCTTGATGGTACTGCCAGCAGTCTTCATATCCGCCCCGGCCACCCACCCTTGTCCGTCGGTAGGCGGCAAGATACCGCTCAGCATCTTGATGACGGTCGTTTTTCCCGCTCCATTCGCGCCCAAGAGACCGAAGATCTCGCCTTGCTTGACCTCAAAGCTCACGTGATCCACGGCCCGGAACGAACCGAAGTCGCGCACGAGCTCGCGAGCTTCTATTGCAAGCCCGTGGTTCTCCACCCGTTTCGCCGCCGACGGGATCGCCAATATCTTTTGATTCTGAGCCTGTCGAAGGAGGAGAGAAACGAATACATCTTCCAATTCGGGATCATCCACCCGTACCTGATCCGGCTTGATATCGCCGAGACTTACCTCGATGTTCCTAATAGCCCGATCGTGATCGATCTCTGTTTCGAACACATGGAGTTTGGAACCTAATGCCTCGACTTGCTGATAGGTCTGTTTGAGTCGAGCGATCGCATCGAGTTGGGGAGCGGCTTCAAAGGTCACGATCGAGCCAGGGACCAGAGCCTGCACGTCCGCCGGCGTTCCGGACACGAGCACCTTCCCACCGAAAAGAAACGACAGGCGGTGAAACCGAGTCGCCTCATCCATGTACGCCGTGGAGACCAGCGCGGTCATGCCCTTCTCTTGCAGCAACTCGGCCAAGATGGCCCAGAAGTCGCGCCGCGACACAGGATCGACACCGGTCGTCGGTTCATCCAAAATGGCCAGCTCCGGTTCATGAATGAGAGTGCAGATGAGTCCGAGTTTTTGCTTCATGCCACCGGACAAATTCCTCATGGCTCGATCACGGAACTTATCGAGCCTCGTCATAGAGAGGAGCCGACGTTTACGCGTTGTCAATTCTTGTTCCGGCACCAACCTGAGTCGCGCAAAGAAATCGATATTCTCTTCGACCGAAAGGTCGGGATATAAGTTCAAACCAAGTCCCTGCGGCAAAAATCCGAGTCGCTGCTTCACCCGCTCGGCGGTACGTTCCGAATCAACCACGGTTCCACATACCTCTACCGAGCCACTGTCATACGTCAGCACACCGGCAATGGCTTTCATGAGGCTGCTCTTTCCCGCTCCGTCCGGCCCAATGAGGCCATAGATTTCACCGCGACGAACTTCCAGATCGACGCCGTCGACCGCCACATGTTTCTTGTAGCGCTTGACGAAGTGCGATACGCGCACAATGGGATCTGGCGCATCGAGGGTAGCCGTAATCATCCGCTTCTCGGCGCATTGAGGACCGGAGGCGTCCATGGATAGAGTCGTGGCAATGTGACCGTTAATAAAGTAGCGACAACGATGGCGACCACTGTGCCCATAACAAACTGCATCCAAGTGTCGGGTCGCATGGCGCCCAATGAAACGATCACCAGCAGGACCGGAATATCAAGAAAGTGGGTGAAGGTTGGAACATGCTGACACCTGGCCTGCCCCAATTCCGGCGTCACCATACCCTTCTCTAAAGACTCTCTAGTGAGTCGGCGCAGCCTCATGAAGTAAAGTCGTGTCACCGTATTGCCCTCAATAAACTCAAAGACGAAGAGCGCCACCATTCCTGCAAGCCAGGGGATATTGAGAAATCCCCAGCCGCCCCAGGCCATCCAAGTCAACCATGCGCCGGTAATCAGAAGCACCAAAGCTCCCGGAACAACCAAACCGTCATAAAAGACAGCAATATGACGAATCGCTTCTGCAAACAGCGTCAGGTCTTGGACTTTCCGCGCACGCAGGTCCGATACAAAGACTCCGATCAGGCCTGCGCCGATGAGAACCAGACCGATGAGATGGCCGAACCGACGAAGCGAATAGGTCATCGTGCATTTTCCCGTCACGATCATTCCGGCTTGTCAGACACCCTCTTTTTCTCTCACATCTATTCTTATGTTCTTATGGCCACTCACCCTCACCTTTCACATTTTTGGCTTTTGCCACGCCACATCTTCTTGCCATCGAATGACGGCATCGGCTGGCAAGCCCGGCGTCAAGCGATGATCCGGATTGTCGGTCAAGTACAGACGGACCGCGTAAATCAGCTTCACCCGCTCGTCCGGCGTCTGCACTTCCTTGGGAGTGAATTCGGCTTTGGAGGCGATATATCGAAGAGTCGCATCGAACGGCTGTTCAGGAAAGGCATCGGTATGGACACGGGCTGTCAGGCCGAGGCGCAGCTTTCCGATCTGCACTTCCGGGACATACACCTGAAGATAGAGATGATCAAGGTCCACCAGCTCAAGGAGTGGGGCGCCGGCCGTAACCACTTCGCCTACATTGACCATTCTGGTGGTGATGGTTCCGCTCGCGGGAGCCTTGATCGTCAGATCTCTCAGCACGCTTTCTGTTTCATCAAGCGCTGCGTATGACTGGTCGCGCTGATGTTCCAACGCCGCGACCTCTCTTTCCTTCGCCCGGATACGTTTCCAGCCCAATTCGGCCTGCGAGAGCTCTTTGATGGCCTGGCTCAGGGCGCTGTTGGCAGAGGCTTGGTCGCTCACAGCAACCTTCCACCGGGCTTCGGTCTGATCAAGCAGTTGGTGGGATACAGCCTGCTCGGGCAGCAATGCGCGGATACGAGCGACATCTTGCCCTGCCTCCTGTTCAACCGCCTTGGCCTTCTCGACGGCGGCTCGCGCGCTGTCTACCTTCGCGGAGGAGGCTTCAATACCGAGCGGCACTTCAAGATTCAACACCGCGAGCACCGTATGAGCCGCCTCAACCTGAGCTTCAAGCATATCCACCAGCTGACGGGCCTGTTCGACCCTGGCGCGCGTCTGAACATCGTCCAATATAACCAGCGGCTGATCTCTTGCGACCGTATCACCTTCCCGGGCTCTCAGCTCGGCAATCCGTCCTGGAAACTTACTCGCGATAGTGACGTGATCCCCTTCGATGCGTCCGTTGGCTTGAATCAGGCCATCGGGCAACCCATGATTGAGTACCCACCGGTCAAGCGCGATAACAATTCCGACCACCGCCAGAATCACAAGTGCAGTCACGACAAGCTGTTTTCGACTCAGCTTCATGAAGAACGCGCCATCCCTGTTCGTCAAACGTGAGGAGGTTCTGACACCTTCGCTCTTCACACGGTTGACGATTGACGCATGACGTCATTTAGAACAATTGTTCAATCTCTCCCTTGGCCCTCGCCAGGTTGATTCGCGAGGCATTGAAGCGGAACAAGGCTTCGATCTGGTTATCGCGTGCCCTTGCGACCGACGCTTGGGCGTTTGTCACTTCGATATTCGTCGTTAAGCCGGCCGCAAACCGATCTTTCGCAAAGGTCAATTCTTTCAAAGACAGTTCCATTCCCTTCGCCGCCACCCCGACTTGTTGTACCGAAGACTCGAGGGTCAACAGGGCGTTCCGGACTTCCAGCGTGACTTGGTCTGAGACATCCTTCATGCGAATCGATTCCTGCCTCACCCGGCTACGGTTCTCCGAGATCCGACTTTCCCGTTGGCCCCCGTCAAAAATGGGGACCGACAATGTCAATCCGATCGCGCGCGTGGCCAATGCATCTTCTGGTTTCAAGCCGATCCAACCATAATCACCGTGCAATGAGAGGGACGGGATTCGTTCGCTGGTGACGGAACTGAGACTCAGCGCGGCGAGTTTTTGGCGGTTCTCTTGAGCCCTCAACTCCAACCGTTGCGTGCGTGCGGCCATGAGCGCGTGCTCGGGAGCCTGAGCTTCGACCGGCACGAAGGCGAGTTCATCCGTCAGGATCAACCGAATATCGAACGTAATGCCCAATGCGCGGATGAGATTGAGTCGGGCGCTCTCTTGCTCATTCTGAGAGACAAGCAGCCGTTGTTTATTGTTTTCCAATTGAACTTCCTGGCGCGTGACGTCCAACCCCGTCGCCACCCCCGCTGTCCTCCGATCCCTCGCCAATTTCAGGAGTTGCTGACTGAGCTCGAGGTCGGCTTCCCTGGCCTTCACGGCTTCGTCCGCCCGTAACGCCTCGATATATAGCAATCCAGCTGTCGCCATCACATCTCGCTTCGTCACTTCCGCTTCGAGGCCAGCGACATCGACACCGGATCTCGCTGCACGCCATCGTTGAATCAGGCTAAGACTGAAGATGTTTTGTACGAGCGAGGCGCGGGCGTCATAGACCTCAAACGGATCCGTCACACTCCTGGTGAGGCCGAGGCCCGCCAATCGGTCAGCGGGAAGACCGAAGGCGGCGAGATTGACGGTTTGGTTTCTGCCGTTGAGGTATCCACCGATGTTTGGGAGCAGGGCGCCTAAACTCGTATTGGCCTGCGCCTGAGCGGCTGCAATCCGCTCTTTGAGCAGTCGCACGTTGACATTGTTATCGATCGCCGCCTGAATCGCCCCCCGTAGGCTCAGTCTGAGTTCCGGAGGGGGTCGATCTGAGTCCTCCGCCGCCACCAGTCCTGTCGCTGTTCCACAGATGACTGCGGTAAGGACCAAAGCCGCCATGCGCCGCTCGGCGACGCGCTGTCTTCGTATGCTTTGGACGACCCACATGAACAAATTCCAAATTCCGAGTGGTGACTGTTGCAAAGAAGGAGCCGGCGAGAGCGTAAGTCCACCAGAACGGTTCGAAAGAGTTTTGACTTGTAAAATTCAGAAGTTGGATGGCATCACTTGCCAGGAATGCTCTCATGCAGAGGCAATTTTCGACAGGGCAGAACCCCTCATGGCGCAGAAGGCAACACATTCACGATGGGGTCACAGCCATCAGCCGATTTATCACCGGAAGTCATGATAGGGATCGTCAATGACGGTGCCGCATTCAAGACAGCGAACCTTGCCCGTGCGTGTACCATGGTCGGTGAGAATCGGATCGATCAGCCGACCTTGTACGCGGATTCCGTTCGGTGCAACTGTGTTGGGGAGCTGAAGCCGTCAACATACTTTGAACTAGTTGTAAGTGGAGAGCGTGGTCTCGTTTGAAGAACGAGCATGGTTACGGCTGATCGCTGGCAAGACCCTGCGTAATAGCATACCGCATCAACTCGTCCGTGCTGTGAAGATCCAATCTTTTCATCAGACACGTCTTATGAAACTCGATGGTCTTGACGGACACATTGAGCACGGCAGCGATGTCTTTCGTGCCCTTGCCCTCTCCGATTAACTGCAGTACTTCGCGCTGCCTTGTGGTGAGGTTGGCTGTAACCCCTTTCATCTCCGGCGATTCCTCGGATTTTAGTCTCCGCTCTAGTACGGACTTGGTAATGGACTGGGTGAGGTACTGTTGCCCCTGCAACGCTGCGTCGATCGCCAGCGGAAGTTCCATTGGGGCGGATCGTTTCAAGAGATACCCGCTCGCCCCAAGTCGAAGGGCTTCCGTTACATACGAGGGACTTGACTGCATCGTGAGGAAGATAATCTTGATGTCGGGGCAGACCTTCTTGATCTGGCGTGCGGCTTCGATACCGTTCAACAGCGGTATGGCGATATCGAGAAGGATGAGATCCGGTTTCAGGCGTTGGGCCGCATCGATCAGGGCACGCCCGTCTTCCACGGTGGAGACCACCTCACAGGTGTCTTCAACAAGCCTGCGCAGCCCCGCCATCATGAGTCCATGATCGTCGGCGAGAATCACACGAGGTCTCTTGACCGGCTCCGCCTTCTTCATCACCAACCCAATGTTCATTCGGCGGTTGAGACCGCTTGTGCATTAATTATTATAGGAGCGGTGCGTCAGTTCATAGCTTCCGTAACCTCACCTACTGGTACCCATGCATGGACTTCCGTCCCTTCACCGGGTCGCGTACGTAGGCGGAACGTACCCTTCAAGGATCGAACTCGCTCTTCCATGCTGGCCAGCCCCAGCCCACGAACCGGCAGTCCCGTTGGCTCACGGACAAATCCTTTCCCAATTGTCATAAATACAGACCCCGACCCCTCTGATTGTCCTGGATATCCGCACAAGAACGCTCGAGGCTCCTGCATGCTTATACACATTCTGCAGTGACTCCTGAGTGATACGATAGAGACATGTGGCCTGTTCGATACGTATCGTTCCTGGAACGTTCCGCACCACGTATTGAACATCTAGTCCCGTCCGCTGGGCAAACTCGGTGATATGGTCGCGAAGGGCCGCCTCCAATCCCAGATGCTCGAGGGTGGAGGGATGCAGTCGGTACGCGAAGTGATGCATGTCGTCCGCGAGTTGCACCGCGGATTCTCGAATACTTCGCCAACGTTGCTCCCAGGCATACTGTGTCCGACCAAACTCACCTGGGGCTAATCCGTACAACGCTTCCAACTGCGGCGTCCAGGTACTGGTCCCGGTTTGAAGATTCCATTCGAACGTCCCGATGTGCGCCGCTTGCTGGGCCAACCGAAGCCGCTCTTCGCTCTCACGCAAGGCCATGGTGCGTTCGCTGATACGTTGTTCAAGCGTGTCATTCAGGCGGTTCAGCGCTTCTTGTGCCTGTTTCCGTTCCGTGATATCCGTCGCCATGCCGAGAATCTGGCAAACTTGACCATCGGGAGCTCGGTGCCACGCCACATCACGGCTGATGAACCACCTATACGTGCCGTTGCGATGCCGAAATCGGTACTCCACGCATGCGGTGACGCCATCCCTTGTCGCTTCAGGATCTCAAAATGTTCGTGCATCCGCGAGACATCATCGGGATGCAAGACGGTGGAAATAAAATCGGCACCGAGTGAATGGACCTCCTCTGTGCTGTATCCAAGTGCGACGCCGGTATGGCGGTTCACATACACGTTCCGCTGTTCCGTGAGATCGAAGATATACAGTATGCCGGGGAGCACCGAGGTCATTTCACTGATAAATCGATGGTTGCTTCGCAGCTGTTCTTCAGCCCGCTTCCGTTCCGTGATGTCGGTTCCGATCGTCAGTAGACACTGTTTCCGCTTGAGCCTAATTAAATCGATTGAAATGAGAAATTGCCGCAGCTCTCCACTTTTCACCCGCATCGACACTTCATGACCGCGAACCGATCCTCCCGAAGTGAGTTGCTGGATTAACTTGGCACGCTCGCGCGGATCGGGCCAAATCCCTAACATCAACGTCGTCTTGCCGATCA
This sequence comes from uncultured Nitrospira sp., assembly GCA_964579525.1. Taxonomy (GTDB): domain Bacteria; phylum Nitrospirota; class Nitrospiria; order Nitrospirales; family Nitrospiraceae; genus Nitrospira_D. The sequence goes on from CAZOHW010000041.1 coordinate 16,427, forward strand.
CCTCGTGCCGATCAAATCCAAAGACCTGAAGACAGGCGTCGTTGACTTCGAGACAACGGCCAGTGTCGAGTTCTGTGATGCCAATGGGATGGGGACTCAAACGAAAGGCTTTGGCAAAAAAGTCTTTCCTGGAAGGCCTGACCGTGGGTGACCTTGCATGTGATCGGTTACGGTGGACAGATGTCTGTCGTCGCTGTGCCTTATTCTTGTTGGTTTTTTGTGCCATATGGTTGACGAAATATTAGGCTTCTCGCTAAACATCTCGCAAGGGCAAGAATGACACAAAGCGATCACAACCTTCACTCCTAGTAGATTTTATAGGGAATACCTGGGTCAACCCCTAGTGCCCAGTATCGGCCTGCCCGATTTGTGAAATGTGTATTGTCTCCGTGTTCCACAGAGGCCGTATCCATCATCGGCTGAATCGCAGTTCTTTCCTTATTTCCAGTCGCACAGGGAACGGTTTCGTAACCATTTTGGCGGGCTGCCTCTGCGTCCCTAGGAGTCTGTCTGAGTAATCTTCCACTTGCAATTCTTATGGAGCATGGTAC
>CAZOHW010000042.1:0-16942 GCA_964579525.1 uncultured Nitrospira sp.
GCGCGGGGAGCGCGGACACATAGAGTTCGAGCTTGCCTTGTGCTTCCTGCAAATCCTCATCGCTGGTGATGTCGTAGCGGTCAAACACCGCATCGGTTCGATGGCCTGAAATCTTCATGGCCACGGTCTGGTCAATCCCCGCTCGGATCATGTTACGCATGGCAGTGCGCCGAAGATCGTGGAAGATGCGCCCAGACACGCCCGCCTGTTTGCACGCGTGCGCCCACGTTTTTCGGAACGCGCCCATGGGCTTGCCGTGACGATGAAAGATGAAGGGACAATCCAGACGGCGGGCAGAGAGTCGGCGAGCAATGATGTCGCGGTACACCCCTTCAAGGACCAGCTTGCGCGGTCTCCCATTCTTCGCGCTCCGGCCTGGCAGAATGAGGGTCGAAGATTCCATATCGAACCCGGCCCACGTCAGTCTTGCGATTTCGCCGCGCCGCATTCCGGTCCAGAACGCCCAGGTGATGAAGTCACGCACGTCAGGGTCTTGGATATGGGACAGCACGGTGTAAAAGTCCGCTTTCTCAAAAAAGCCCTCGCGGACATTCTCCTCAAGTAAGGTGGGACAGTCTGGGACGTGGACAGGGGAGAGGCGTTTGTCCTCAACGGCCAACGAGAAGGCCCGCCGCAAAATCCGCAGTTCACGGTTGATCGTGCCGTTCGCGGCCTGGTCCCCTTGCCGATGGGCGATATATCGTTTGACCATGGTGGCGGTGACACACACGGCCCGCTCACACCCAAAGAAGGCCCGCAAGTGTCGCATGTGGGAGTTCGCCCGCTGTTGCTCCTTCCCTTCAATGCGATAGTGCTCGTTGAGCGACGTAAACAACTCCTCCAACGTGACTCGTTCCGCTTCCGGTCCTGTGAAGGTCCAGACGCCCAAGTCTTGTGCGCCGATTTCCTTTTGACGTTGCTTCATCTTTTTCCGTGCCTGCTTTTCGGTGTTGCCGCCAGGCTCCCGCTTTTCGACACTCGTTCCCGCTTCCCGAATATAGTAGGCAATCCACCACCGATTACCACGTTGAAAGACTCGGCCATCTCCGCGCATGGGTTATTCCTCCTCTTTGGTGGGTTTCCGTTTGAGGTACAGATTGAGGGCGGCCATGATGACGCGCCGCAAATCCGTGCCTTCCTCGATGCCGCGCACCTTGGCGGCACGCCACAATGCTTCGGGAAGATCGACAGTGGTTTTCACGTTGACTCCTTTCCTGGGTTTGCCTTTGGGACTCATCGCGGCATCATGGACGGGTTTATGTCTTTATGTCAATGCGGGGAACTACGTGTTTTGATATAGCGTTCAAGGCCAATGAGCGACACGCGAACCTGTCTCGGTGCGGGTCTGACGATGAAGGGAAACTTGTTCGCGTTCCGATAGAGATAGTCTTTCGTCATGTTCAGCCTTTGCGCCGCCTCTTCAATCGTCAAGAGCCGTTCCTCTTGGCGGGCGGGTTCCGGTTCCTGGTGATGCATCCTCAACTGCGCCGTGGCCTGTATGGTCGCCAGCACGCCGAGCAGGGTCGGGATGTGTGAGACGGGCACATTGGCCACCGCTTGCTCAAGCTCGGCAATCAAGACCTTCATCGCTCAACCTCTCCTTCCATAGTGGTGGGGACCGTCCGTCTCACCTGAGCCACGGTCGCCAAGATCAAGTTGGCCGCTTCGGGTGAGGCTGGGTGTGTATAGATCGCCGGATTCTCGACCACGCGCCGGATGCCGTGATACAGCCGCACCATCCGCTCAAACGCGTCCGCGACTGGCGGAGGCATTGGGGTGGTTTCAGGATGCCTGGCCTTGTACCGCTCCAAGTGCTGCAAGGCGTCGTGAAATTCCGTCAGCACGTGTTGCCACGTCATCGTGCGGAGAAATTCTGCCCACAAATCTTCTGCGTGCTCTTCCATGGTTCCTTTCAGACACGGGCGGAGCCGAAGCTCCGCCCGCTCCAATTGCCTACTATGCGGTCCTTGCATCAGCGCAGAGCACAAAGCTCGCCGCGTGCCGAACCTGAATATCCACATTCAGGATCAACCGCACTTCCACGGCGTTTTGAGTCCACGCATTCCCGCCGATGTTCGTGGCGAGAATTTCCACGCCGCCCCACTGCCCGATGAGCAGTTCCGACCAATTGCCGACATAGACTTCGGTGCAGTCTGTTGAACTGCCCTTGGTCAGATTCACGGGCAACTGCGTGGTGGTCAGACAGGTCAACCCGATCGCCTTCGACAAGGCTTCATCAGTCAACAAGGGCTGCACCACATAGGTTCCGCCCGTATCACCGCTGTACTGGGCAATCCGCTGCTTCTTCAACTTGCGAAGCGCCTTCGGGTGAGTCACAAGCGCGAGGTTATCCCCCATCGCGTTCGCATCCTCCAAGGTTCCGATCAAGCCGTAGAGATCATCCAGTGTGAGCGGTCCGCCGTTGGTCCCGATGGCATAGGTGCCAATGCCGGACACGCCATTGATGCCGAGCGGCTGGTTCGATGAACCGGACCCGCGCAAGGCCACACGGTCCAACTCCAACGCGGCGGTGGCCGCCATATCACGCCGCACCAATTCCTCAATTTTGGGATTGGCGAGCATGTCCACCAGCCGCGAATACTGGTTTCGCATCCCCATCGTTTTGGGCGTCATCTGCACTTGTCCGAAGGCCGGATCAGACGCCGTGAGCGCACTGTTCTGCCCCAGCCAATAGACGGTGCCTGAACCCAATTGCTTGGGAACCACCACCGGCGTTCCCTGTAAGTTATCGAGCAGCTTCGCGCCTGCCCGCATGACCACGGACTTGGCCCGCAGCACCTCGATAAACTCGGAGCCGAGATATTCCTGCGGAATCACAAAGCCACCACCCGCACCACCGGTGCCGGTGTCGATGGCCTTGCGTGTCGCGGATTCCACAATGTCCCGCTCGTATTGTCCGCCCACCATCTCCCACGCGTCCTTGCGTCCTTCTCGCAATTGGACTTGCGCGTGGATGATTTTGGCGAGGTTGACCGGTCGCGGTCCTGTGGCTGATCCGCTGCCAATCAACGCTTTCCGTTGCCAGGATGCCTTCTCCAAGTCCGCGAGGCGTTCCTCATGGTCCCGCTGCTTGGTAATCATCCCTTCTACTCCGCGTTTAATCTCTCTCAATGGTACTTCGATACTCATGTTGATGTTCTCTTTCTTGTATCTCTTCTCTGGGTATGGTTGTTCATCATCAGACACAAACCAGTGTTCCCCACTGGCAGGGTTTCAGTTCGGCGGATCGCATTGGGACATTGGACTGTTGGAATTGTTTCATCCCAGCCCTGCCCCTGCGGCGCTGAACAAAATTCATCTACAACACAAAAATTTCAGGACAACGACTTGGCGCAGCGGCTAAGACAATCGCACCTGCCGCCGCGTTTGATACATCGTCATGCTCGCCGTTCGGGTGGTCGATCTTGGACCCTCTCAGAATCAGTCCGAGCAACTGTTGAAGCAGTTTCGGCACGTCGAGCAATTCCACCTCGCCTGCATTCATCAACGGCTCTAAACTGGCGTAGAGTTCGCTTCTGTTTTTGTCGGACACGTCATAGCGAATGCCGTGCTTCTCAAACGCTTGCCTTGGCCATTCGCCCGCGTAGCGGTCGCCTGTCACGATCGAGCAGCGGTACGACTTCACCACTTCGGCAAATTTCTTCACAGCGGCCTCCGGCGAAAACGTGCCGCCGGTTCGTGCGCCTTGATCCATCACCAGGTCCAGCACGGCGCGGCCTTCACTGTTCACGTGGGCAATCGCCAACGTGCTGTCATCCGATCCCCCGCCACTCATGTCCACAAAGGCGACGTACTCAATACCGTCCTGAGGTGGCAGCACTTTCCTGTCCTTGACGATGCAGGCTTCCACGGCATCGGCGTCAAACGCTGCGCCGTCAGGCTGACCACCAAGGTTCATGTAGAGTCGGCGGAAAATCCAAGACGGCAAGCTGCGCCGTGCGTCCTCTATGTCCTCCATCGTGGGACCAAGCGGACCGTTCAAACTGGGATTCGCTTCTTCAACCGATCCGGCGTACCAAGAGACATACAGCCGAGAATCGGACTTCGCGTCATGTTGCTTCAACATATCGACCAGCGGCACGCCCGAATGACGGTATAAGCTCGCGTAACTCGCAAACCACTGGACGGCATCCGGTCTTGTCCGGTCGATTTCCAGTGCTTCCAAAACTCTGTAATCCCGCTGCGTGTGTAATTCGTCAACGATCAAGAACAGAAAACTTTTTCCGTGCATTCCGGCAGCATCACCTGCCGGAAGAATTTCGATAAAGCCCTTAGCGTCTTTCCGCTCGATGACATTCGATTTGATCGTCAACTCCGCATCGAGCACCGGATTGAGCCGAACGAGTTTCTTACACAAGTCAAGATCGTCATTCGCCTGCCCAAGATCACTTGCGACGAAGTAGACTTCGTTCCCCTTGTTGCCGTGCGGCTTCCACGCGAGGAGCTTGTAGAGCGCAGCAAATACCGCATCGGAAGTCTTGCTATTCTTCTTAGCCCTCCCTGTCAGCACGCGGCGATAGAGCGGACTCCCATCCGATCGGATCGAGTAGAGCGCCTCACTGAGAATGCGTTGCCGGTACTCCTCCATGACATTGAGCAGCGGTCGGCCATCCAGCCAGTTCAGCAATGCAAGAAATTTGAATGGGTGAACCTGTGGTGTCATGCCGTCATGAACTCCTCGACTGGCTCGACAATCGGCGGCAGCTTGTCGGCGGTCCGCAGGGCAACCAGTGCCAGACCATAGGCCAGCCCCCACGCTTTCAGTGCCTCCGCTGTCTGCGTTGGGTTCGTGGACCAGGCGCTACATTCCACTTTCACTCGAAAGGCGTACTGATTGAACTGCGCCCGTGGGACCAGCGAAATGGTGACACCGCGTTGCGATTCGGAATGATCTTGCTGAATCTGGACCACCAATCGGATCGAGCGCCGCTCCCCAGCGGCAAACTCGCGCAATGCCACCACGCTGCCAGACGTGAGATACTCCCCGCGCTCGTCTCGCCACTCCCGCAATTTGTCACTGATCGCGGCGGCCATGACCCGTTGTGCATCGTGGCGTGTCATGTTGGCTCACTCCTCAGCGGTCTACGTACTGCCATCGTTTGCTGTCCATGAAGTCCCGCAACCATGCGTCCGCCCCCTGTCGATCCGCAATACCTCCATCCTGAATATCCCGCTCAAGCACCGTGAAGATTTTTCTGAGGTAGTCCATCCCTGTAACGTTATGGCAAAAGATTTTTTTCGCCCGTGGCTTGTTCCACTTGTTTGGCCATCTGGCCCAAAACGAATTGAACAAATCTTCCTGGCTCAACTTGACCATCGGTGCATGTGCATCGGCGGCGCGGGCCTCTTGGTCTTGATTCGGAGGTGGCTGCTTCTTGTTCCGTGTATCTGTGGCACTCTTCTTCTGTTCAGGGAACGCCACAGACTTGTTCAGCGAAGCTGAACTTAACTGTCTTAATTCTTCTCTTCGATCTCGGATGTCGGATAGATGATCTATTGATCGATCAATTGATGGATCAAGTGATGATTGATCCGTGTCCAATCGCCGCCTCCGCTCCCGCTCTCCGACCGCCTTTTTCCGTTCTTCGGAGATATGCAGCGCCTTGGCATGGTGCCGACAGATTTCCTCATTGATGAGCCGTTTCCCCTGACGTTTCCAGCCCCTGAGGGCATGGGGCTTGAGCGTGCTCCACTGTGGCTCAGAGACAGACAGGAGACGGGCCAGGACAGCATCATCATTCGGCAGTGTGCCTGGGGGGACTTGGCGACATGACACCGCCCGTAGGTGGAGATAAGCGCCACGTTGATCCAGGGTCATCAGCGCAGTCTCACTGAGATAATCGCCGATATGGAAGGGCACCCAATGCAGAATCATGGCTGCTATTCCGTGATCCCCAGCACCGTCAGAATACGTGGCCAGCCGACCTGATCGGCCAGGCGGAAGAGTCCCTTGAGCGCACTGGCACGTCTGGCAATCTGGGCATGTGAGGCACGGCAGCCTTGACCTGGGATTCGCGTCATCGAGGCGAGAGCCAACGCCACGATGAAGGCATCGCCCGTGATGTCTTGCTGGTGCAGTTCCTGTGCGACACGCCAGAGATACGTGGGATTGAATACTTTGCCATCGCTGCGGATGTCCGCATCGAATGCTTCCACGCGTTGCATCAGTTCTGTATCGGTGATCGTGATCTGTTCAGTCGTGGTTGTGGTCATGGTGACTCCTATCGTTGGCGGAGGGATTGATCTTTGAAGAACGCGAGCAATTCATCTTCACGGAACAACAGTCGCTTCCCAACCCTCAGATGCGGCAGCTCCTTGTGAAGGTAAATAAAGTTCACGCTGACCCCGAACTTGACTGCGACTTGAGGAGCCGTGAGCAGCTCAGGTTGTGTGACGGTGCCGGTGGCGCTGACTTTCTGTTTCGCTTGCCGCATAGTGAAAACCTCCCTTGGTTTGGACAAAAAAAGAAGCCGGATGGACAATGGGAAATTTCCCATCATCCATCCGGCTTCGCATCTACCTCGGTGCCGGAAGATCTTGTCTCTTCGATACTGCTCAGTGGAGGATTTGATTCCTCAGGTTGGTGGCTACTTTTCTAAGCCGCGCCTCAAGCGTTCCTCACGCTCGCTGAGCAGTCGATGCTTAAACTATCGTGAGTCTACGACCAACAGCGCACGCAAGTCAACGATGCTCCACGCAATCAAAAACTACCTACGTGCAAGTTGGTCGGCGTGTGGCGTGAGGAGTTCGTGCAGCCCCTTGGTCGGCTTCGCTCTCCGCTGCAACCCCAAGGTGCCGAGATAGCGGGCGAGACTATCGCTTAACTGGGTCCGCGAGATCAATGCAGGAATGACGCTCCGCTTGCGAGAATTGACCAGAGAGCGTTGTTGAAGGAGCCAGGCATCCAAACTGTCGAGCAAGAGTTTGGTTCGCACGCAGAGGTCAATGAGGGCCATTTGCTGAGTGCTCACGGCATCGGCTCCACCGAGATCGGTAATGAGTTCGTCGCGCCAGGCGTATAGCGCCTTGCCAAGGCTGGTTCGGCGGTCTATCGAGCGGCTACCGAGTTCTTTCACGGCCCGTTTCAGGGTGTACTGGCCATGGGTTTGGGGTCTGCGGACGGCGTTTTGGCTCATAAAACCTCCCATTCAGCACGGACAGGAACACGGACAGGGCTTGTAACTCCTGGAATAATTAGGGCAAAACGCAGGTGCATCGCCTTCGTCAGGCGATTGACTTGGCTATATGCACATATCCCGCAAGACCCGTCTTTTTCTAAACCGCGGGTCACTGACCCAAGTGCATGTGGCTCTCCTGCCACCAAGGAGGGTACCTTGACAGGGGTACCCCCTATCCCTATAATGTCTGCATACCACGAGGGGGGTTCACACATGAAGGCACCGGTATTGATTACGGAAGAGCGGAAAGCCGACGCGATTCAGCGCCTCAATCGCATTGAGGGGCAAGTGCGCGGCGTCAAAAAAATGGTGGAGGAGGATCGTCGGTGCGTGGAGGTACTCGGCCAAGTCGCTTCCATCCAGGAGGCTCTGCGCGGTCTGACCAAAGTGGTCATGCGAAACTATTTGGAACGCTGCGCCACGGATGCGATTCGATCGAGGACGAGCGATGAAACTTACGATGAGCTGATGGACGTAATCTTTAAGTTCGCCAAGTGATACCGCCAAGCGATAGGAGGTGACCATCATGTGTCCATGGGTTGAAATTTTAGGCTTCTGCCCCTATGAAGCCACATCGAAAGTGTGGCAATGGGTGCAGAGCCTATTCAGTTGAAAGTCGATGGTTGGGGCGGTTTAGTCAAAACCTAGGCCGCCCTTTCTATGCTTCTCGTCTACTCCGGTTTAAGGTCGTCTGCTACCACGCTGCTACCAGGACAGGACAAACCAGACCCATCAGGCCCCACTTCGGGAGCATCCTGAATTGTTGTTTCTTGTGGAGATAGGTTGTCTGAGGTTGGAGTAGAGACAATTCCTAAACCGCAGGTCGATGGCGTTTCCCTCAATAAAAATAAGTAATTGTGCAATCCCAGTTTCTGTGCTAACGTCCGGCCCGAAAGACAACGGCGTCTTGGGGAAGACAAGGGCGTCTTCAAGCGAGAAGGACAATGATGGTCCTTTTTAGACCACGTTGAGGGTCTAACGAGGACTTTTTTTTGGCCCAAAGCTGAGGAGGTAATCATGTTCAAGCGGCTTGCCGTTGTCGGCCTGTTGTTTAGCTTCTGCTTAGCATTTCAGGGTTGCGCACTGCTTCAACCCCCACCTCAGGACTTAGTCAACAAAGATGACCACGCTGGACTCGCAAAATACTACAAGGAACAGGCCCAAGAACTTCGGGAGAAAGCAAAAGTGTGGGACACCCTCGCTGAGTCCTATGAACGTCACCGAGACCCGCACAGCAAGGTGGAGCCGCAACAACATGCGGCGCATTGCAGAGCCGTTGCAGCCTCATATCGAAAGGCGGCAGACGAGGCTGATGCCTTGGCAACCGAACACCAGCAACAGATTCCGACACGCCTAGGCGCATAGGTCAGTGAACTCGCAGTGGCCGTCAGTCTCACCCGAGGCTGGCCGCCACTGTAAATAACTCGACTCAGCTACCATCTGCTACCACGCTGTTACCAGGACAGGACAAACCAGTTCCATACCGCCGACAGTGCCTGTCCGTGTTCTGTCCGTTAACCATCCCCAACCATCCCCCGTGTAGCCCCAAATTAGAGCGAGATGGATGCGCAGAAGTATGGGATATTTCGGTGTGAGCTGTGTTGAGTGAGGGATGGCGTTCCCTTGCCAAGGCGAGGGTCGAGGGTTCAAATCCCTTTTCCCGCTCCATACCCCTTTCTGATTGCGGACAATTTCTAGGATCAGGTTGTGATGGCTGTGGATTTGTGCCGTTCCCCTGGCGGTGTTAGCTTCATCAGTTGCTGTAGACTTTCCTCTGCCTTGTGAAGTTCTTCTCCTGTAAGCGGGAGATGGCCGAATCGTGTTCGGCAATAACATTCCGTAATCGAACCAACGGCCGCACCTGCCTCACTCCATCGATGCTGGGTGAGGCGAATCAATTCAAGTGGTGAAGTGCTGGCGTGCGGTGAGATACCATGTTTTGCCAGGTGTCCGACCATGCGTCGGTAAAGATTCACCATCGCTTCGTCTTGGTCCATGATTGTTGTTAAGAAGTACCCCTGTATCCATGGCTGGCGTACAGCTAGCCAGATAAGGATCCCCGATCCCATCATCACGAAAATGGCCAATCCTGCAAACGGCCATTGCCCCCCTTTGCTCATATATTCCGTCATGTCTCCAAACACCGCGCTCAGTGGACCAAATATTGTGGCCAAGGAGTCGATAGCCACGCTTCGAACCGAATTGCCACCCGCCTTTACTTCACGAATCGCGGTCAGTTGATCAGCCGCACTGTACTGCACGAAGAATCGATTCCAGTGAAGTCGAAGCGAATCCACCATCCTGCCGAGCCTATACCAGGTGCTGTGATTGTCGCTGAGACCTTCTCCCGTCGCCGGCGTGGGGTCCATCATAATCCAACCCGAATGAGCCAAGTACACCTCGACCCATGCATGAGCGTCTTGCTGTCGCACGAGGTAGTAGTTTCCGTATTCGTTCCATTCGGTCGTCAGAAATCCTGTCACAAGCCGAGTTGGAATGCCGATGGTACGCAGCATAATGACCATCGCTGTCGCATAGTGTTCGCAATAGCCGGTTTTGCGAGCAAACAGAAACTCCTCCAGCGGCTGGTCCTGCTCAGAGAGCGGGGCGTCGAGGCTATAGCGAAAGTTGCGCATGAGGTACGTTTGAATTGCGACGGCCTTTTCATAGGGTGTGTGATGGGTTTGAGAAATGTCCTGTGCCAACGCGGCAATGCGCCCGGCTTGCTGGGGAACTTGCAAGAAATGTTTCACGAAGGATTCAGCATACGTGACGGGCTCAACATGGAAGTCCGCCGGTAGGATTGGAGCGGATCGCGAGACGACGGTGTACTCGATCCGTGACGAACTGGGATAGGGGAGATAGGCTGATCCAGTAAGATCTGATTGGATGGTTAAGAACTTGCCGCTGAGGTTTTCAATAAATGGAGCAGCAAAGAGCACTGGAGTATCCAGTGGTTCCAGGAGAATGTTCTGACGGATGACCTCTCCCGGCCGTGACCGCCTAGACGATGCATCCCCATGCAGCATAAAGGCGCCCGTCGCGTCTTCGCTGACCGTTCGTCGATGACTCAGTCGATTCGTCCATGACTTCCCGTCATATCGGTCGAATGCCACTCCACGAACATAGAATTGGCCTGCTTCCCGCTGGGTCCGATCCGGCAGCTCAACTCGCATCACGATGCTGGGATCGCGCTTGATCGGCCCGATCGCGCCCAAGTTGACGGTGTCGGAAAAGCCCGATGTGCGAAGACTCTCACCGATCCCCTTTTGATAAATGCCTGCGCTGACCCGAGGAATAGCAAAGAAAATAAGGATGGTCAGCCCAAAGGTAGCAAGAACAAGCCCGTTGGTCAGCCAAAAGAGTTGCGCCGTCACCTGACTGTGGGCGCCAGAGAGTTCTTCTCGATCAAGAGAGTGGTTTGTAGGATTTTCTGCTGTGTCAGCGTGTTTTGTCAGTTGAAAGAGTAGTAAGGTCCATACGCCTGCCATGAGATAAATGAGGAACACTGGTAAGTACCACAGGTCCGTGGTGAGAGAACCCGAGGCGACGATGGCAACGAGACTGATGGCGTATAGGTGCAAATAGTCGCGGCGAACCCGCAGGGTGCACAGCTTGATCACCATCAGTACCATAAGGAAGTGAATCCCCGCCTGCAGAAGTTCGCCCGAGATCCATAACATGTCGACCCAGAAGCCCAAGAATCCGACGATCACCAAAATATTCCATGTCACGCTCGATACCGGGGGGGAGGACGAGAATCGCCCAACAAATGTGACACGTAGATTTCCCAGCAGCATCGAGATGAGGGCAATGCCGGTCACGAGGGTTAGCCATCCTGGCAGACCGGCCCCGAGCGTGAGCCCAATGAAGGAGGCTGAAGCCAGTAAGAGTGAGGTGAGACGAAGTGCTTGGTCAAATGACATGAGCTGTATCGACGGTCCTCTCTCCATTGAAGAACAGGGCAAAGGGTTCGGAATGGGTTTCATCTATTTCCGACCATGGCTGAACAAGGATCGAGGTCCCGTCTTCCTCATCGGACGGTTCGATCATTGGCTCCGGCGGCGGACACAGCTCAGTGGATGGAGCAGTCCGTTCACACAAGGCCAGCATCTGCAAGAGTTCGGTGAGGTGATCGTTGCCTTGTCCGTACGAAGAACTCGACGCTCCCACGATCAATCGCAGAATGTAGCCTCGATGGGCCAAGTGTTGAACAAGCGAGGCCGTGAACGAGACCGCCTGTTCAAATCCGTCATCGTGACTACTCGGTGCCACGGTCGAGAGGTGAATGGTCGCTCGCCGTTGGTCCTCAGCCTCGGTCTCACGAACGATGAGTTGCGAAGTTCTCGCCGTCGTTGGCCAGTGGATACTTCGTGAGTCATCGCCGGCTTGATAGAGACGGAGATTGTAAAGATCATTGCCGTACCCGCGTCGACGAACACTCAGCTCTCTGCCGGTTGTCAGGAGATTCTGCACCCAGGCATCTTCTAGGGATGTAATTTCCGGGCAGACAATCGCCGCGCCTTCGATGGGATAAAACGCCTTCTTCACGAAGAGACCGAATGGAAACGCCGTCGCCACCTGAACCCCGTCCAACTGCAATCGGCCTCGGCGCTTCACGATGAGAGAATAGGATAAGAGCCTGCTGGCCTGAGGAGAAAGCTGCGGAATCTCCATACCTGGCTCATCGTCACGACCACTGTGGACATCGACAATCTGCAGCGAAAAACTGGGCAACCTTGATTTCCGATTCTTTACGACAAGCGTCGCCGCGACCGGTTCATTCACAAAAAAGAGGTCGGGAAGATGCCGAGAGAATTCCAGCCGACGCAAGCAGTGTTCGGCCACGATGCCTGAAACCAAGATGAGACTCAACATCATGGCCAGCAGCAGATAAAACAGATTATTACCGGTATTGATGGCCGCGACCCCGATGGCCAAGGTGAAAAAAAGGAACTGCCCGCCTTCTGCCGTGATGCGCGTGGAACGATGATGTGCGAATCGGCTGAAACGAGCAGGAAATTGAAACCGCATGGTTCACCAATATCGACACAGCTGAGCGGATTACAGGGACGGCTTAGACCGGAACGGGGATCGACTCCACCAGATCCTGGATAATGCGCTCGGCCTGTTCAACACTTCGCTGGCGCCCGCTGTGCGCGCGCGCCACCATAATGCGGTGAGAAAGGACAATGGGAGCCAGTTCTTTCACATCATCGGGGAGGCAATAGGTTCGACCTCGGACCAGCGCCAACGCTTTGGCCGCGCGATTCAATGCCAACGCACCTCTCGTACTGACTCCCAACGACAGCAGGTCAGACTGTCTCGTGCTCTGAACAATGGCCAGCAGATACTCGGTGAGGCTTTCTTCCATGAATACCTTATCAACCTCTTCTTGGAGGTGAAGCACGTCTCGAGCCGTCAGGAGAGGTTGGAGCGCCTCCGCTGGATGAAGCGATGGGGAACGATCTAGAACCTTTTTTTCTTCTTCCGGAGAGGGATAGCCGATACGCAGTCTCATCAAGAACCGGTCGAGCTGAGACTCGGGCAGTGGGAACGTCCCATGGTATTCGGCAGGATTCTGCGTCGCAATGACCATGAAGGGCTGTTTCAAGGGATGGGTTTGATTGTCGACGGAAATCTGCGCCTCGCTCATCGCTTCCAGCAGGCTGCTCTGGGTTTTTGCGGTCGTGCGATTGATTTCGTCGGCGAGCACAATGTTCGCGAATATCGGACCAGGCATGAATTCAAAGGACTGCTTCTGCCGATTAAAAATCGAGACGCCGACAATGTCAGAGGGAAGCAGATCACTGGTGAACTGGATACGCTTAAAAGAACAATCGAGGGTTCTCGCCAGGCTATGGGCGAGCGTGGTTTTCCCAACGCCCGGAACATCTTCAAGCAGGAGATGTCCTCGAGCGAGTAGGGCCACGACACTCATCTCGATCACCTGCGGCTTACCCTTGATCACCTGAGCGATATTGTCCTGGATCGCTCGAATGGTTTGAGTGGAATTCATGGTAGGACTAGCGCAGGAGCTTAGGGTATGTCAGTTGACTAGACACGCTCGAAGTCTAACAAAGGGGCTAAAGACGGTCAATTATTCAGGGTTTTCTGCCAAGTTATGTCGGCGAGATCCCTACCAAAGTTAGAAATCGTTCAACGATGCTCTTCGGCCGGTACAAGGGTGAGAAACCATGGAGGTACTTCCTCAGCCATGGCAGAAAATTTCCGAGCGGTGCTGCTGGCTGGCATGCCGGGGAACGTGGCGCCGCGGCTGACGCGGACATACCGAAAGAGCCCGGTCGAGTGATCCGCTGAAGAAGCGGGGTTCACTTGAGGAGACTGACGCCGAAGGGGCCTTAGATCAGCGAGGTTTACTGACGCGCCAATCGGCAGGCTAGTGAGCTGATCATAGATTCCACCAAAGATGGTTGGAAGATTCGTAGCATGAAATGGTTCGTCCTGAGGACGATAGCGTGGATCGTCAAGCAACTGGGCCAGGATTTCCCAAAACACCTGGTCGTCCACTGAACCCAACACACACAGGGAGCCTCGCTGGGCCAACAGACGTAACAGCGCGAGCGGGCCAATGATGTCGAACTTCCAAGGCGGGAAAAGCAGGGCACGGGTCCCGTGCTGGACCTCAAGAGCCCGTTCCTTTCCAAACTGTGTCAGGTGAAATGCGCCCTTTGTACGTTGAAGCTCCTCGTCAATCACAGCCGGAGAAAGCCGGCTTGGTTCATACGCAAAGGTCGGCGTGGCAGGGGCCCAACAGGTGGCCACGGTATAGCGCGGGGCAAGCAATTCGCGCCCGTCCAGATCGCTTAAGTCGAACATATCCTGATGGCCGAAGAAGGCAAAGGCGAGCCCCTGCATTTGCTGCAACCTACGGAGTCTTACTGGATCTGCGTGAAGGGGACCTCCCAATTGTGACTGCGGGTCGAGCCGATCCAGACCGTGGAGAAAGAGGTGCTGATTCCGCCGGTGCAATACCGGCCCATACTGATCGGCGAGTTCTTCCACGAAAGAGAGGTCGCCTGCTCCAATATCGAGCACGGAAGCGACATCGGCATTCATGAGGAGGTCGAATGGATTGGCCAGGCCACACACGAGTCGTTCAATCTCCTCGCTCGAGAGGTGAGTCAGCGGCCATTTTGAGGTCGGTACAGAAACCAGGCCAAACACAATGAGGAGCGCTCGCATGGCTTTGGCTGGCGGAAGTCCAGTAACCCGTTTGAGATGCTCTCCGTCAAGGTCTTGAACTCGTCGCGGTCGTCTCTTCTCGAACAGATGGAGCAAGAGGTCTCTCACATCGTCTGGGAGAGGCTGTTCCTTGATCGCACAGACGAGTCGATCGACGGTCGAGAGAAACAGGCTTTTCGCGAGCAACGCCCTCGAGGCGTCCCACTGTTTGGGAACACGGTGGGCCTGCTGGCTGATGTGACGGCGAAATGATTCGAATGGGTCACTTGAGTTCATCGGGGAAAGGTGTCACGTGATTTGCCGTGAGGACGCGCACGTCAATTCAGCTGGGCCAGCATAGTGGGCCGCCAACTTTGCCGTCAAGGCGGCTTGTTCGCCTGATCCGCAGTATGGTAGGAGTGCGTTATGGCTGAATGGTTCCCCTCGCTTCGTCGAAAGGAGGTCTTCCTCTTTCTGAGTCTCGTGCTCAGTCTGTTCATGGCATCGATTAGTAGTGCGACTCCACCGATTGACTCACCGACGGTCGATTCGGGAGTTGAATGGCAGTCCTGGCAGATTCTCGATACCCGAACGGGCCATGTCGTCGCGTTCCCCGAATGGATCAAATTCCTGGAGCAGTCAGAGATCATCTATTTGGGCGAGGAGCACCACAACCCCTACCATATCGAAGCAGCTTTGAAAGTCTTGAACCAGCTGCTCGCTGATAGGATTCAACCCACCATCGGCATGGAAATGTTCGGATGGGACGGTCAGGAGGCCTTAGACTCCTATATCTCCGGCGCTCAGCCGATGTCGACTGAGTTTCTGGAAGAGGTGCGATGGAAGCAGAACTGGGGTGGAGAATTTAGCGATTATGGGCCACTCGTCACGTTTGCTCGTGAGAGACAGCTGCTGGTCCGCGCGATGAATCCTCCCAAACCACTGATTCGCCGGGTACTAAAATTGGGGCTGGAAACAGTGAAACAAGAGCCCGAGTGGGCGTCATCAGGCATGTTTCAAGAAGAGATCGTCGATGATCCCGCGTACCATACGAGAATTATCGATCAGCTTCGCCGGTGCCATGGGGGAACAGAGGAGCACTATCGAACGATGTATGAAGCGTCGATGGTTCGCGACGAAGGGATGGCCAAAACGCTGGTCCAGAGACAAAATGAAATCCGTCGTGCTGAAGACGGTGTGCGCCGTATCATCCTGAGCTATACGGGGGGCGGGCATATCCAGTATGGCCTCCCGGTCCCGAAACGCGTGGCCCGAAGGCTGGCTGGTGAGATCAAGCAAACCACCGTCTACATGATGTCATTCGAATCAAGCCGAGTCGAAGACGTTCGAGCGCTCATGCGGGATGCCATTGCCGATTATGTCTGGCTCACCCCGATGGGGAAGCCGAACTCACCGGCCCACTGTCGATAGCCTTCTGTGTCCGGGCTGCGCGGCACCAGGCCTACACAAAACGGTTCAATTCTTGACAGGCTAGGGCCCGCTCGTCACACTGGGAGCATACTTCTAACTCAGTGAGACCTGGTCGAGATGAAAAACAAGATCGCTTGCAGTGCCGAGCGGATCGGGCTCTTGGATCCTACCATGATCCAAGGGATCTCAGACGCCTCTGCCTTTCACATAGGCCAGCAATATGTGACGGAAAGTCGCGTTCGTATCGTCGAAGCAGATGAGGCCCAGATTTCCGCGGCGGTCATCGGCAACTCAGGCCTTTACGAGCAAACGATCCGGCTGAAAGACAACCACCTGATTTCGAAGTGCTCGTGCTCGCTTCACGAGGAACCTCTCTGCCGTCATTGCATCGCCGTTTTGCTGGAATACCACCGGTGGGCTCAACCGAAGCCACCGCCGAAACCGGCACCAGCTCCTCCTCCAAAGGAGGCCAAAGCTTCCTCTCAGAGTACTTCTCCAGTGGGAAAGCTTGGCGCCATTTCCTCGCCTGCTGCCGATGTCAAGCTCAGCGAGGTCATGCTGTTTATCGAGTGGCTCCAACCCGCCATGAAGGCTATTGAAAAGGATGAGTCCCTTCCTGAACCTCCGAAATTCGGTCCTGGAGAAGTTTCCTCATGGGTCCATATGATCAAGGGCCTGGAAGACCGATGTCGAGAGACCGAAGACGCGCTGGCCCATCGCGAGTCAGAAATAAAAGATCGTGAGGCATTTGTCGGACGGCTAACTCAGCAACTCCAAGTCGCAGTTACCGAAGCGAAAGCAGCTCAGGCAAAGTCTCAGGAATTTCAGCAGGAAACAGCCCTGTATCAAGGCCTGTTGGGCAAGGCGGCTGAGCTGGCGGCTGAAGTGGTTCGACATGATGAACAAGTACGGTCCGTGGCCAACGACATCCTGCTGAAGGGGTCTCAGCTGCATAAAGTTGCCGATTCATTTAAAGAAACAGCCGAGGCAATCAAATCAATCACGACACCACAGTCTCGGCCAGGATAGGGACACCTCCTTTGATCGTTTCCGCGCTTCCCCCCCCCCCTGACACCCACTTGCGCCTCCCATTGGAGGTTCAGTACAATACACCCCGCTTTTGATTA
>CAZOHW010000043.1:0-16861 GCA_964579525.1 uncultured Nitrospira sp.
GTGAATAGTCATGAAAGTCAAATCTTCCGTCAAGCCTATCTGTGCAAAGTGCAAGGTTGTACGGAGGCGTGGAGTGGTTCGGATTTTGTGTGGTAACCCACGTCACAAGCAACGTCAAGGGTAAAAAATGCCGGTGGGTTTCTCATTGTGATGTGATGAGCAATCGTTTCTGTTACCGCTGGATCGAAGGGAGAAGTGATGGCACGTATTGCTGGCGTCGACTTACCGAGGAATAAACGGACCGATATCGGATTGTCTTACATCTATGGAATCGGACGAGCCGCTGCCTCGAAAATTCTTCAGGAGGCCGGCATTGATGGGGCCGTTCGTGTCAAGGATTTGAGCGAAGATAAGATCGTCAAGTTGCGTGAGATTATTGAGCGGGATTATCGGGTGGAGGGAGACCTTCGCAAAGAAATTTCTCTGAATATCAAACGTCTGGTCGATACAGGTACCTATCGAGGATTGCGCCATCGGAAAGGGCTCCCGGTTCGTGGACAACGGACCAAAACCAATGCTCGGACCCGCAAGGGACGGCGTGCGGGGGTCAGCAGCAAACCAAGGCCGACGATGACCAAGGGAGCCCCTAGCGCGTAACTGAATCGTCAGGGGAAGTTAAAGGAGCGGACATGGGTGTCAAAAAAGGGAAAAAGAAAGAACGCCGAATCGTGCAAAGCGGAGTCGCTCATGTGCAGGCTTCGTTTAACAATACCATTGTGACGATCACTGACATGAGCGGGAACACGGTGGTATGGGCAAGTGCTGGTAATCAAGGGTTTAAAGGATCACGGAAGAGCACCCCATTTGCTGCACAACGAGCCGGAGAAGCCGCCGCCAGAAAAGCTATGGAAAGTGGAATGCGCCAAGTGGATGTGTATGTGAATGGTCCTGGATCCGGTCGCGAATCCGCGATTCGTTCTCTCCAGGGAGCTGGATTACGGATCAACTTGATACGTGATGTGACTCCGATTCCACATAATGGGTGTCGACCTCCGAAGCGGCGGCGCGTCTAGTATGGGGCCCTTGGGGCAAGTGAGTCGACGTTGGAGAAATAAGAGATCAGCTAGAGACCTGCAGTAAGGGTCGCATAACGAAGAGCGAGGAGGACGCAGTGGCAAAGTATCGTGGTCCAGTGTGTCGGTTATGCCGGCGAGAGGGAGAAAAACTCTTCCTGAAAGGCATACGTTGTATGACTGAAAAATGTGCCATTGAACGCCGAAGCTATCCGCCTGGACAGCATGGCCAGGGACGCCAACGGACCTCCGACTATAGTCTTCAGCTTCGTGAGAAGCAAAAGTTGCGGCGTATTTATGGCTTGCAAGAATGTCAGTTCCGGGGCGTGTTTGAACGCGCAGAACGACAAACTGGTGTGACCGGTGATGCGCTGCTTCGGTTACTGGAATGCCGACTCGATAACGTCGCCTATCGGCTAGGATTTGGTGCTTCGCGCAAGCAGGCGCGACAAATGGTCAGTCATGGGCATCTCACCCTGAATGGCAAAAAGATTACAGTGGCTGGAGCACTTGTGAAACCTGGGGATGTCATTGAAGTACGGGAACGAAGTCGAAATGTGCCTGCCATTCAGTCGGCTCTAGAATCCGTTGATAGCCGAGGGATTCCTGAGTGGCTTGAGCTTGATAAGGGAGCCTTTAAGGGGAGCGTGCGAGCGTTACCGGCCAAAGAGCAGATTGCACTACCGGTCAACGAACAGATGGTGGTGGAATTGTATTCGCGATAGAGTTGGTCCGAGTTCTGTCCAATGAGGACAGGTTGCAGCTAACGTGTCGGTTACTCGATGGCATGGAGGGGGTCATGATTAAAGCGATGAAAGACTTTCAGATCCCGATGCGGGTGGAAGTCGATAAGGATGCGCAATCGCCGACGTTCGGTCGATTCACCACCGAAGCATTCGAACGAGGGTTCGGTACGACAATCGGTAATGCCCTCCGCCGCATCTTACTGTCGTCGCTCACGGGGGCAGCCGTTACTACGGTGAAGATCGAAGGAGTGGTGCACGAATTCTCAACGATTTCTGGAGTGACGGAAGATGTCACGGCCATCATCCTCAACGTCAAGAGTCTACGATTGGCATTGCACACGGATAAGCCCAAGACCATTCGACTACGGAAAAAAGGGCCAGGCGAGGCGAAGGGGGCCGACATTCTTCATGATGCTGATGTCACGATTCTCACGCCGAACCTTCACATCGCGACACTGGATAAGGATGCCAGTCTGGATATTGAGATGACGGTGAAACATGGGCGTGGGTATGTGCCGGCGGAACGAAACAAAGAAGAGGGGCTCCCGATCGGCGTCATTGCGATCGATTCTATCTTTTCGCCTATTAAGCGGGTTAACTTTCATGTGGAAAATGCCAGAGTCGGTCGGATGACCGACTATGATAAGTTGACGATGGAAATCTGGACCGATGGAACGATCAGCCCTCGAGATGCGCTTTCAAACGCCGCCGGTATTCTAAGAGAACATCTGGATATCTTCATCAATCCGGAGGAGCGTACTGAAGGGAAGAGAGAGGCGGGCTATGAAGAGTCTCAGCAGGAGGTGAATAAGCATCTTTCGCGGAGTGTGAATGAGCTTGAACTTTCGGTACGTGCTGCAAATTGTCTCAAGAATGCCAACATCAAAACGATTGCGGACCTTGTACAAAAGTCAGAAGGAGAAATGCTCAGAACGAAAAACTTCGGGAAGAAATCTCTGAATGAGATTAAGGAAATACTTTCTGAAATGGGACTTTCCCTGGGGACCAAACTCGAAACTGCAGCGAATGGAAGTCCAAAATCGGAGTAACCATACCGTTGAGCCAAGGGGACTATCGTGCGACATAGGAAAAGGGGACGACAACTCGGGCGGCAAACCAAACATCGAGGAGCACTATTCCGAAATTTAGTGACCTCCTTGCTCGATCAGGAGCGAATTGAAACTACCGAAGCGAAAGCGAAAGAGATACGAGGGTTTACGGATCGCATGATCACGCTTGGAAAGGAAGGGACACTGCCCGCTCGTCGGAGGGCGCTGGGCTTTCTTCGTAGCAAGGCCGTCGTGTCAAAACTATTTAGTGACGTCGCCGCACGGTTTAAAGATCGCTCTGGCGGGTATACTCGAATCGTCAAGACTCGTCGCCGTATTGGGGATGCGGCGGAAATGGTCGCGATTGAGTTGGTTTCTCGTCCGGAGCCGGTCGCGAAGAAAGCGTCCACTCCCAATCAACCGGCGGGTGGTGAGCAAACACCTTCCTCATAAACTCTGAATGGGCAGAGCCTAGAGAAGATAAACGCCCTCGCGTGAAACACGCGAGGGCGTTTGTGTTTCAGGAGCCTCCAGACGTTTACTTGCCCTCTCGTGAATGCTAAGATCGTGCCAGTATCACGTTCGGTGCCCTCTTCGGAGAATTCTTCGAGCATGTGGGAACTTATAGCGAGACGAACCCTCCTCGCGCTGAGTGTGGTCCTTGCCATATTTCTCGGTTATCTCCTCGTTATAAATGCGGATTCAGGAACAACGACACGACTGTTATCGCAGGAATCGATGGATCAAGCCGATGCCAAGCTTTCAGAATTCACCTTTACGGAGACCAAAGGCGATGTGGTTCAGTGGCAAGTACGAGCCAAACAAGCCCGCTTGTTCGAGCAGGAGAAGCGAGTCGTGCTGCGAGATGTGGCCGTCATCCTCTATGGAACAGAAGGAAACGAGGTCACGGTGCATGGTGAGGAGGGAACGTTCGAGACTGCAACCAAGAACTTCATGTTATCCAACCAGGACACTCCCCTCATCGTTGAGACCAGAAGTGGTTATATCATCTACACCAACCATCTGAGGTGGACCGAACAGACAAAAGAGATTTGTACGGACGACTCGGTACAGATCGTTGGTCGAGGACTTGTCGTCAATGGGAAAGGATTGCTTGGGCGAATGGAGACCGAAGAATTTGAGATACTACGGGATGTTCATGTGGATCTATCTCCTGTTTCTTAATGTGATGGCTGTTGGATTTGTGTCTACGGCTGATGCGATTGAGTCAGGGATTCTTAAGCAGAACGTCGACGCACCTGGGGTTCCGACGACGATTACCTCTCAGAAAATGACAGTCCGAAATCAGGATAGCCAGGCGGTCTTTGAGGGGGCGGTGGTATTGACCAGGGGTCCGCTTATCGTCCATTCTGATATTATGGTAGTACAGTTTCATTCCCAAACCCGGAATTCCGGACAGTCGCCTTCAGGGGATACCCGTCACCGTCAAACAGAGCTCTCTCCGAAAAAGGATACTGCGACATCAGCAGTATCGAATCGATCGGTGAATCGTGTTGAGGCCATCGGGAGTGTCAATCAGGTCAAGATCGAATACGAGAACGGGAGTGCCACGTGCCAAAAAGCGGTGTACTTGAGTGACGAGGAAAAAATTATTTTGACGGGTGATCCTATCGCTTGGGAAAAGGGGACCCGTGTGAGCGGTAAACGCATCACGATTTTTCTTGCTGAAGAGCGGAGCGTGGTCGAGGGGGGATCGCATGTTCGTATCGAAGGCGAAGGAAAGAGTATGCCATGAGTCAGTCCCTTGCTGCTGTTCCCCACATAGGTGTTGAATCTACTGCAACGGGCCCCCAAGCCTGTCTGTGTGCGACCGGGCTGGTGAAGAGCTTTCGGAGCCGAACAGTCGTCAAGGGTGTCAGTATCAATGTGTATGCTGGAGAAGTGGTGGGACTGCTTGGCCCCAATGGAGCCGGGAAAACAACCATTTTTGATATGGTGGTCGGTCTCTGTCAGCCGGATCAAGGAGCGATCACGTTTAAGGGAGAATCCATCACGAATCTGCCGATGTATCGGCGCGCTCGGAAAGGGATTGGGTATTTGCCGCAAGAGTCCTCTGTGTTTCGGCGGCTCTCGGTAGAGCATAATGTTTTGGCGATTCTCGAGATGTTGGGGTATGCTCGTGGAGAACGCATGCAACGGACTGAAATGTTACTCAACGAGTTGGATCTTGGGCATATTCGTAAGAGCATGGCCTATGCCCTTTCTGGGGGAGAACGTCGCCGGTTGGAGATCACTCGTGCGCTTGCCACGACTCCGTCGTTCATGTTGTTGGATGAACCATTTGCAGGCATCGATCCAATTGCCGTGGCGGACATTCAACAGATCATCAAGCGATTGAAGGACAAAGGAATCGGGATTCTCATCACGGATCACAACGTGCAAGAAACACTTTCGATCGTTGACCGGGCCTACATTATCAATGAAGGCACAATTTTGGAGTCTGGATCTCCTGAAACCATTGTGCAGAGTGAAATCGCTCGTGCGGTCTATCTTGGAGCGCAATTTAAATTGTAAGGGGGAATGTAGCCGCAATGAAACTGCGTCTTGATCTGAAACTCAGTCAAAAACTGATCATGACGCCACAGTTGCAGCAAGCGATCAAGCTGCTGCAGCTCTCTCGCCTTGAACTCCAGCAGAGTCTCGCGCAGCACCTTGTGGAAAACCCTTTATTAGAAGAGGTGCTGTCAGAGGCCGAAGAGGCCGAACCATTCGAGAACGAAGAGAAGATCAAGGAGGTTCCAGTTTCGGCAAGCCAGGATCGATTGGAAGTGAGTGAAACTCGCGAAGAGCGTGGAGCTCCGGAAGAGTTCACCGCCTCCGGATGGGAGGAATATTGGAGTAGAGAGCGGCCTGGTATTGATCACGAGTATTCGTCTTCACCACAAGATGAGTTGCCCTCCTATGAGCAAACAGTTGCGAAGGCACCGTCCCTTGAAGAGCATCTCCTTTGGCAGTTGTCGTTGTCCGGTCTTTCAGATCAGAAAAAGATGCT
Source organism: uncultured Nitrospira sp. (assembly GCA_964579525.1). Taxonomy (GTDB): domain Bacteria; phylum Nitrospirota; class Nitrospiria; order Nitrospirales; family Nitrospiraceae; genus Nitrospira_D. The sequence goes on from CAZOHW010000043.1 coordinate 5,822, forward strand.
GGGACGATTGATCATCGGGAATTTGGAGGACGATGGATATTTGCGTGTTCCGTTAGGTGAGATCATCGCTGGAACAGAGTTTTCAGAATCTGACGCAGAGTCCGTGCTCAAGGATATTCAGGCCTTTGATCCGACCGGTGTTGCCGCAAGAGATCTTTCAGAATGTCTCATACTTCAGTTGCGGCACTTAGGGCGTCATCCAATCGGCTCACTTGGGTCGCGGCCTGGTGCGCTGAAAACCGAGATCATCAAAAATATCGTGCTGCATCACCTCAAGGATTTAGAGAAAAGACAGTATGCCAAGATTGCCAAGGCGCTAGGCGTCACTATGGAAGAGGTTTTGCAAGCGACGAAGATCATTGAAAATCTTGAGCCCAAGCCTGGACGTCCGTTTATCAATACTCAAAATTACACCATTATCCCAGACGTATTCATCGTGAAAAATGAAGGGCAGTGGGTCGTAGTGCTCAATGACGAAGGACTTCCACGCATGAGAATCGCTCCATATTATAAGCAACTCATATCGATGGGGCGTGGGGATACTCCTGAAACTAAAGCCTACATGGATGAAAAGTTGCGGGCGGCCCAGTGGGTGATTCGAAGTATCGAACAGCGGAATAAGACCATCGTGAAGGTGGTGTCGAGCATCGTGAAGTTCCAGGAACAGTTTTTTGACTATGGGGTGCAGTATTTGAAGCCGCTGGTATTGAAACAAGTCGCCGAGGATATTGGCATGCATGAATCTACGATCAGTCGCGTGACCGCGAATAAATATATGCATTGTGAGCAAGGCATATTGGAGTTGAAGTATTTCTTCAATGCGGGATTAAAATGTGTCGATCACCCGTCAGATGACATTTCGTCTGTGTCGGTCAGAGAAAAGATCAAGAAAATGGTTGCAGAGGAAGACCCCCATCATCCACTCAAAGACGATGAGATCGCGGCACGCCTTCGACTACAACAGGTCATTATCGCTCGAAGGACCGTGGCAAAGTATCGAGCCGAGGAGAACATTCCATCTGCCAGTCAACGGAAGCAGTATCATTAGCGTCCAAGGCATACTGCCTGACGGATGCGTTCTGGAGGAATGTGGTATGAAGTTGAAGATTACGGGCCGGCATATCGATATTACACCTGCGCTGAGAACCTATGTGGAGACGCGATTCAAGCGTCTAGCCCGTTATGAATTGAAGGTCAGTTCACTTCAAGTCGTGTTGGGCGTTGAAAAGCTTCTGCATATGGCCGAGGTGACCGGTGTGGTGAGCGGAAAGCGGATGCAAGCGAAGACGTCAACGCCTGAGATGTACGCCACGATCGATGCGTTGGCTGACCGCATCGATGGACAGTTTCGAAAATGGAAAGAGCGGCTTGTCAATCATAAGCCGATCAGGGCCAAAACGCCTCGATCGGGTTCGGGAAAGAAGCGCGCGAAGATCGCACCTCCTGAGGCCGAGCTGTGATCATGCGAGGCTGAGTTATCCGCGTGCCATCACCGATTCATAGGCCATGCGGCCTGAAAACCTTTTCGGGTATTCGTGCTTCCCGCCCTTCATGTTAGGCATGTCACTGATACAGTTGCTGGCGATTTGAAAGAAATGGGGCGGCTCAATCTAGTCATTATCAGCGGACTGTCTGGTTCTGGGAAATCCAACGCGCTGAACGCGTTTGAGGACGCGGGATATTTTTGTGTTGATAACCTCCCACCCACCTTACTGCCTATCTTTGTGGATCTCTGCAACCAACAGCATGGAGAGATCACGAATGTCGCCTTGGGGATCGACATTCGGGAACGAGTATTTTTTGCCGATTTTGTGGGGACCTTAGAGCGAGTCAAAGCCCTGGGTCATTCGGTGCAGATCCTGTTTCTCGAGGCTCGTGAGGAAGTGCTGATTCGACGGTTTTCAGAGTCGCGACGGCCTCATCCGCTTTTGCCGAATCGTCCGGCACTCGATGGAATCCGTTTTGAAAGGGAACGCGTATCAGAGCTTCGTCGTCAAGCCGACCGCATCATTGATACCTCAGATCTGACTGTTCACGAACTTCGGGCCCTGCTTGCCAGAGAATTTCAATACGAATCTGTGGAGGGACGGTTCCTGATCTCGCTCGTCACCTTTGGCTATAAGTTCGGGATCCCCTATGACGTGGATTTATTGTTTGATGTGCGATTTCTTAAGAATCCGTATTTTGTGCCGGATCTCAAATCGCTTTCCGGAGAGGATGCACCAGTCCGTGATTTTGTTCTTGCCGATCCTGATGCCGGTTCGTTCATCAGTCATCTCGAGGGATTCCTGTCGTTTCTTCTGCCACGGTATAAACAAGAACGGCGCAGCTATCTGACCATCGGTATCGGGTGCACCGGAGGTCGGCACCGATCAGTTGCGATCGCCGGTCGTCTCTATGACATCCTGACCAAGATGGATTATCACGTTGCGCTTAAGCATCGGGATATCGATAAAACATAGCTCGCCGCAGAACCACTCTCCGTTCAGGTTGCTCTTCCCATTCAGTTTCCGGCCATTTTCTTGACAGGTAGAGTCGATGAACTATACTTAGCTTGGGAAGAGGGAGGATCTGAGAACGAGTCCGCGACTTACGTGAAAGGACTCACGGTGTTGCCAAGCCAATGGGACTAATCAGGCATCCAATATCCACGTGGCTTGGTGTTTCAACTGGTTAATCGCTTGCGAAGACTGTTGTGTAGACTGTGCAGACTGGTGGATATCCTATGCTGACGTCGTTTAAGAAACTATTTGAAACCGATCTCGTTTCCATGTTGACTCCCCGTCGGCAGTTGGTAGGGCTTGATATCGGATCAAGTGCGATCAAATGCGCACAGCTGAAGGAAAGTAAGGGACGGTACTATCTTCAAAAAATTGGCATGAAACCGCTTGAGCCTGAAGTGATTGTTGATGGGACGGTCATGGATGAAGGTCGGGTTGTCTCATCCATCCAGGAATTATTTGATGAGATAAAGATCAAAAATGTACAGGTGGCCATTTCTATCTCGGGCCATGCCGTGATTGTGAAGAAAATCAGTTTGCCACCGATGCCTGATGAAGAGTTGGAATGGCAGGTCAAGTTGGCGGCAGAGCAGTACATCCCATTCGACATTAATGAAGTGAATATTGATTTTCATGTCTTGCCCTTCGACCAGCCTGAGGATCAACAAGGTGATATGTCGGTCATTCTCGTGGCCGCCAAAAAGGACAAAATTAATGAGCTCACCGAGCTCGTGAAGAGCGCGGGTCTCACTCCGATGGTCATGGATGTTGATGCGTTTGCAATCGAAAACATGCATGCGATTAATTATCCGATGATGCAGGATGAGACGACCGCATTGGTCAACGTCGGCGCCAGTGTCATGAATGTGAATATTGTTCGTGCCGGGGCGTCGTTGTTTACACGAGACATTCCGCTGGGAGGCAATCGATATACAGAAGCTATTCAACGGGAAATCGGCCTATCGTATGAGGAAGCTGAGGAGGGGAAAAAGGGGAACTCTTCCGGACACACTGACGCACCGTCCCTCAGCAACGTCATCAACGGAGTTAATGGAGAAGTGGCTTCAGAAATTGCTCGAACCGTGGACTACTTCAAAACGTCGACGGCGAGCGCTGAACTGAATCGGGTGCTGGTGTGTGGTGGGGTTGCAAAGACAAGAGGATTGGTCCAACAACTCGGTGATCGTATGCAAGTTCCTGTCGAAGTCGCTGATCCCTTTGCCGAAATTGATGTGGCCGGGTGCGACCTTGATCCTAGCCAACTGGCTGATCTGGCCCCTTTGGCAGCCGTGAGTGTGGGGTTGGCCTTACGAGCCGTGGGGGATCGATGATCCGCATCAACCTACTCCCGAGCGGGCCGAAAGGGCGGTCTGCTAAACCTCAATATGATGTTCGCGCTCAAGTCTTGCTCGGCGTGGGGATGATTCTCGTCACTCTAGCCGGATGCTGGTGGTACTCGGCATCTTTGGATAGCGAGCTTGAAGCCCGACAAGAAACCAAACGGGAGAAAGAAAAGCAAGTCGCTCTGCTCAAGGAACAGGTCAAACAAGTTCAAGACTTTGAGCAAAAGAAGAAACTTCTTGAGGACAAGAATCGAATCATTGATCAACTGGAGCAGTCGAGAGTCGGGCCGGTGAAAGTGCTTGACCACGTCAGTCAGAGCTTGGAACCGTTGAAGGTCTGGCTCACGAAGTTGGGCATGGCTGCCGATACAGTAGAGTTGGAAGGGAAAGCCCTTACGAACGACGATGTGGTGGAATTCGTCAATAACTTGCGTCGGACGGACTATTTTACAGCCATTAATCTGCAGGAAAGTAAAGCCGCGATCGAAAATAGGATCAACCTGTATCAGTTTCGCTTGGTGTTTCGATTGAAGGGGTAACGATGGGCCTGCCTCAACTCAATCTTGATGGGCTTCGGAATGTTCCGGCGGCGCAAAAGATCGCGCTCTTGGTCCTGCTCCTTGGTGGCATCATCGCCGGGTTCTATTTTTACATCGCAGAACCGACGTTAGCCAATATTGCTGCGCTCGATGCGGAGAACAGCCAGCTGGAGAATGACATCCAGAAACTGACACTGAAAGTGAAGCATCTTGAGGAGCTGGTGGCGGCCAACAAACAGCTTGAAATCGAACTGGCAAAAAAGAAGGAACGACTTCCTCCGGAAGAGGAAGCGATCATGTTGTTGAAGCAAGTGTCGGATTTGGGTGTGCGCTTGGGGCTTGATATCAAGCTTTGGAAGCCCGGACCACAGACTGAGGACCAATCAAAACTGTTCGTCAAGATGCCAGTGAATGTGGAAGTGTCGGGCGTCTATCACACGGCCGCGTTATTTTTCGATCGCATCAATAGGTTGCCGCGTATCATCACCGTGTCCGGTCTCAAAATCGGGTCACCCAAGGTTGACCAAGGTCGAATCGTCTCACAAACGACGTTCGATCTCATTGCCTATGCGGCTCCGCAAGACAAACCGGCCTCAGCAACGACGACGGCGGCGAATACCACCACTGTTCCTAAGTCGCCTCCGCCAGGTCGGTAGGAGCGTGTGACGCTATGCGTACATCGTGCGATAGGAGGCCTCAGGGATATCGCTGGATCATCGGCGCGCTCATCGCGTGTGGGGGAGGCATTTGGTTTGAGGTGAGGGAGCTCCAGGCAGAATCTCCTTCCCTTTCGGCACAGATTGTTCCAATGAGACAGGATGCCATCAAACTCCAGACTCCGCCAGATAGTTCAACAAGCAGCCCCCCAATGACGGAAGCGCCGGTTTCCAATCCAATGGCGCAATTATCATCGCAGTTACCGCTGACAGATGAAACGGGTACGTTCGGCTACGATCCTTCCGGACGTCGCGATCCCTTTGCGCCCATCGTGCAAGAGTTACAGCTAGGGAAAGTGGATTTGAACCTTCCGCCATTACAGCGTGTGACATTAACGGAGCTCAATCTTATTGCGGTTGTCTGGGGGGCATACGGTTACACGGCGATGGTACAAACTCCGGAAGGCCACGGATATACGGTTCGGCGAGGCACCAGAATCGGCCAAAACAATGGAGTCGTCAGCGCAGTCACGGAACGCGGCATTATCGTACAAGAACGGTTTACCGATATCTACGGCAAGAAGCAGGAGCGCGAGTATGTCAAGCTCCTCCATCCCAAAGAGGGCTCAGAATGAAACCACTATTTTTTCATGTAGGTCATGGCGTCATGGTTGGGCGTTTCATTGGGGTCGCTGGAATCTTGCTTGCCGCTGGAAGCGGGGTCGCCGGGACAACAGACATCGTCAGTGATGTCACGGGAACTCCCAAGAAGGCTGCGGTATTGGTAGAACCGGATATGCGATGGCTCGCCCAATCCGTGACGTCGGTGAGGGTGTCTGCTGAAGGTGACCACGTGACGGTGGCCATAGCCGGTGACGGGCAGCTGTTCCCGGAAATCAACTTTTTGGGCGATTCTCGCCTCATTGTGGATATTCCCGCCGTGTCCTCTGCTCTCAAACAGTCCGTGGTGCCGGCGGACCATCTGCTCTTGAAGAAGATTCGGATCGGCCACCATGCCGATAAGGTTCGATTAGTGTTAGATGTTGCGCAACGGCCGCTCTTTACCGTTCAACATGAAGAGAAAAAGATCCTTCTTACGCTCAAGCCACGTGAAATCAATAAGCCCTTCGGGAGTGGAAGCCAGTTTACAGATGCTCAACAACGTCCCATCATCCAGATGAGTCCATATCTTCCCGTCCCCCGCAAAGCTCTGCTCAATAGAGGAGAGCCACTGGCGAACCGGGCGACCAGAATGGTCAGCTCTGGGCAGTCACGTTTCAAGATTCAGCCGGTCCAAATGGCGGGCGACAATGCAGCCGTTGAGAAGGACGAGCGATCCGATGATCTCGTCGCAGGGCAGACTCATTTTGTCGGCCGGCGAATTTCGCTCGATTTTCAACAGGCCGATATTACCAACATTCTTCGACTCATCGCCGAAGTCAGTGGCTTCAATATTGTGGTGGGAGAAGGGGTGAAATCCAAAGTCACGATGAAGCTAGTCAACGTCCCATGGGACCAGGCCCTGGATATGCTGTTGAAGATGAACGGGCTTGGCATGATCCGCCAAGGAAGCATCGTCTGGGTGGATTCGCTGGCCAATATTGCTAAACAGCAGGATGAAGAAGCGCGTGCAAAGGAATCCAAGACCAAAGCGGAAGAACTGGTTGACCGCGTCTTCTATGTGCGCAATCTCCAGGCCCAGGAACTGATGCAATCACTTCGGCAGTATCTGAGTCCACGAGGCGTGATGCAATTCAACCAGGGGAGTAACGCCTTGATTGTGCGGGAAACTGAAAGCAAGTTGTCGGTCGTCAAGCAGCTCGTGGAGGGGCTCGATTTGGAAGTCCCGCAAGTTCAAATCGAGGCACGCATTGTTCAGGCCGATACGGTGTATGCAAGAGGGCTCGGGATTCAATGGGGAGTCAAAGATTCGAACTTTACTCCTAGTACCTTTAAATTAATCGGTAACGTCACCGGGCCATTTGCGAATGCCGGGGGAACGGGTAATACAACGATTGATAGGAACTTTTTAGTGAATCTTCCGGCTCAAGTGGGGGGCTTGCCCGCAGTTCCCAGCATCGGGTGGACCTTTGGGAAATTGACGGACGGGTTTGCGCTCGATATGCGGTTATCAGCCGGAGAACTGCTCGGATTAACCAAGGTCATCGCTGCTCCGAAAATCACCACCTTGGACAAGCGAGAGGCGAAGATTTCACAAGGTGAATCAATCCCATTCCAGACGACCTCTCTCCAAGGGACTCAAACCACCTTCGTCGATGCGAACTTGGAGTTAAACGTGACGCCGCAGATCACGTCGCGTGATCCGAAGGAGGATGGGAAGCGGATCTTGATGCGCGTGCGCGCAACCAGAAATGCTGTCGGCGCCAGGAGCAATCCAGCCGGTCCGAGCATCGATCGACGAGAGGCGACCACGCAGGTGATTGTCAGAGATGGGGAAACCATGGTCATTGGCGGAGTGTTTGTTGATACACAAGGGAACAATGTTCAAGGTGTTCCCTACCTTTCTCGTATGCCGGTGATTGGGTGGTTGTTCAAGAACAAGTCTGAGGCGGTCTCCAAGCAAGAGTTGCTCATCTTCTTGACCCCAAGGATCATCAAGACCTAGTGCGGTCTTGGAAGGTTACGCGATGAAGCCGGCGGTACCGGGGGTATCGCCAGGACTATATCCTTCCCATTTCCATGCCGTCTTGCTACTTCTAGTTTTCTCAAGGCTGTGTTACCATCCCCACCTTCTCCTAGCTGAGGATTGTTCCTCAATGGGCAATCTCGCTGGGGCTTGGGCGATCACTCCACTGTACTGAGTCTGGTGCGGATACGATGTTAACGGTTCCTGTTTCCCTTGCCGAACGAAGCTATCACATTACGATTCAGGCCGGATTACTAGGGCGGCTTGGTCGAGAATTCAAGAAACTCGGGATGAAAGGAAAAGTCGGAGTAGTCACCGATCGGCACGTGGCGCAGCACTACTTGAAGAACCTGCTGCAGACGATCAGGAGTCGTGACCTTGAACCGGTTCCAATCATTCTGACTCCTGGTGAACAGTCAAAAACCCTGAAGACCGTCGAGCATGTTCTGGATATCTTGGCGCGCCATCGCTTTGAGCGATCGTCCGTATTGTTGGCGCTGGGTGGTGGAGTGGTGGGAGATCTCACAGGATTTGCCGCGTCCATCTATCAGCGCGGGATCACCTATATCCAGGTTCCCACGACGTTGGTGGCCCAGGTTGATTCCAGTGTGGGGGGAAAGACCGGCGTCGATCATCGGTTGGGGAAGAATCTGATCGGTGCGTTCTATCAGCCTCGCGCTGTATGGATTGATCCGACGACCCTTCATACGTTGCCTTCTCGAGAATGGATCGCGGGGCTGGCGGAAGTCATTAAGTACGGCATCATTGCAGATGAGGAGTTTTTTGGGTATCTCGAGCGAAACATGCCGCAGCTACTCACGCAACGGCCCAATGTTGTTGCGGCAGTGGTCAAGCGCTCCTGTGAGATTAAGGCCGAAGTGGTTGCAGCAGACGAGCGAGAGTCCGATCGACGGCGAATTCTCAATTACGGGCACACGATCGGTCATGCCTTAGAAGCCTTGGGGGGGTACCAATCGTTGGTGCATGGGGAAGCGGTTGGAATTGGTCTTGTGCAGGAGGCTGACTTGGCCGGTTTCCAAGGCATCTGTGCTCCGACAGTCGTTGATACGATTCGGCGCCTCGTACGAGCAGCGGGGTTGAGTGATGGGTTCCCGAAATGGCCGCCTTCGAAGCTCTGGAAGGCCATGCTCCACGATAAGAAAGTTTCCGAAGGACGAGTGATCGGTGTATGGCCGGAACGGATCGGGCAGGTATGCATCAGGCCCATTGAGCAACCAGTGTTCGATTGCTGGTATTCATCGGTACGAACTTCCGCCTCCTTGCACAGTCATGCCTGAACAACGTGCCTTGGCCACACAGGGCCGAATCTTTATGTCTGGATCACGGGTGTAGGATGCCTCGGGGGCCCGCTGTGAAGGGCCGACTAGATCGGACTGCTATGCGGACGTTGCGAATCGCGATGGCCCAGATGAATCCCACGGTTGGGGATCTGAGCGGCAATGTCCGGCGCATCACGACGTGGCTGCGCGAAGCGAGGAAAGCCAACGTTGACCTGATTGCATTTCCTGAGCTTGCCCTCACGGGCTGCTCCCCTGAAGATCTCCTCCTCTATCCGAAATTCCTGCAGGACAGTCAACGTGCCATGAAGGAAGTCATCCGAGCTTGTCGAGGCCTGGTGGCGGTCGTGGGGTATGTGGACCAAGACGACCAGGGTCCGCCTCGGGCGTTACGATTCACTGCTACGTCGAGGGCGCGATATCACGTGTATAACGCGGCGGCGCTGATTGCGGACGGACGTCTCATCGGTACCTACCGGAAATGGCATCTCACGAGCGATGGTGCGACTGATGAGTGTCGATATTTTTACCCTGGGAAGAAACTCCCGTTACTCGTGCTCAATAGAACCGCCATTGGTGTGACCATTGGTGAGGACTTGTGGGCTTCTGAAGGGCCCATCCGGAGTTACATGGCTGCTGAGGCTGAAGTGCTGGTTAATATCCAGGCCTCTCCGTTCCATGTCGGAAAGAGCCTGGAGCGAGAACAACGGCTAGCCGCTCAAGCTCGTGAAAGTAGGGCGACGGTCGTGTATACGAATATGGTGGGTGGGCAGGATGAGCTGGTCTTTGACGGGAACAGTCTGATCCTCGACCCCGAGGGTAACATTCTCGGGCAGGGGAATGTATTCAAGGAAGAGTTGGTAGTAGCTGATGCGGTGGTGGGATCGATGGCACGACAGCCGATGACGCTTCGCGGGAGACATCTGCCAAGAAGAAACGATGCCTCAACGGTTCACCGGATCACGGTCACTGTGCCGACAAAAAAGAACACACGAGCCATCGCGTCGCTGCATGTGGCGAAACCGTTGGACGAGGTTGCAGCGGTGTATGACGCGCTGGTTTTTGCCATACGAGAGTATGTCACGAAAAACGGGTTCAAACGGGTGGTGTTGGGACTCAGCGGCGGCGTGGATTCAGCAATCACCGCAGCCCTTGCGGTGGATGCGCTGGGGCCCACAGCAGTACTCGGGGTGTTCATGCCCTCTCCCTACACCTCGCGCGAAAGTGAGGAGGATGTGGCTGAGCTGGCCCGCCGGCTAGGCATTGAGTTGAACGTCATTCCGATCAACCCCATGGTTGATGCGTATCGACAGGCGCTGGCCCCGTCGTTTGCGGGCCGACCAACAGATGCGACGGAGGAAAATCTCCAGGCTCGTGTTCGCGGCAATCTCTTGATGGCCATCTCGAACAAGTTCGGGCATCTGGTCTTGATCACCGGAAACAAGAGTGAGTTGAGTGTGGGATATTCGACCTTGTACGGTGATATGGCAGGTGGGTTCGCCGTGATTAAGGATGTCCCCAAGACGATGGTCTATGACCTCGTACGGCATCGTAATCTCAGGGGCTCGCCCCCCATGATTCCCACAAGGATTTTGGACCGCCCGCCGACGGCGGAACTCAGACCGAATCAAAAAGACGAAGACACCTTGCCGCCCTATGCCATCCTCGACCCCATTCTGCAAGCCTATGTGGAAGAGGACCGGTCATTCACAGAAATCGTCAAGGCGGGGTTTGATCGCGCGACAGTGGCTCGAGTGATCAGAATGGTCGATCGTAGTGAGTTCAAACGTCGTCAGGCTCCGGTTGGAATCAAGATCACCCGTCGTGCCTTTGGGAAAGACCGACGGATGCCGATGACCAACGGCTATCGCAGCGTCCCGGATTAATTGGGATTCGGCGGTCGCTTCCTTCGGGCACTGAGGTGATCTCCTCGTTCCTTATTATTGACGTCCTCCCGCAAAACTGGGCCAGCCAAAACTGGAAAAGTCTGCGAGCGTGCAGCCCTCCCATGGAAGGAGGAGGGCATGAAGAAGAGCAAGTTTTCGGAGGCACAGAT
>CAZOHW010000044.1:0-16746 GCA_964579525.1 uncultured Nitrospira sp.
CATGCAGAAACAGAGATCTTCGTGTAAACGTGAATTAATCAGACGTTCCCTAGTTCTCTCCTTCAGCACAGCAGACTTCTGTAAGAGATCATATCAGAAGCTTGTGTGCAAACACTGGGGCCTACATGGAACCGCATAATGCTTAGAAGCAATCTCGATACCAAAACACACGATCGACAAGACCTGTCCAAAACCATTGGGAGAATAGGCGAATACCGTAGTTCTTCTCATAACGGAGACAGGGACACCGCTGGCGTTCAAGACCGATATCGTATCCCGTTCAATACAGCGATGGATCAAGAATAGATACGGCAGGGGCTTAGTAGGAAAGGTCGTTGGTTACACGGGAGATCCCTGAAACCCTTAAGGTGCGACCTCATGTATGCAAGCATCTATTTCAGCTTCGCCACCGTGACACCATCGCCTCCCTCCGCTCGATCACCAGGACGATACTCCACGACGTACGGGGAGTCTCGCAAATATTCGCGCAAGACGGACTTGAGTCGACCTGTGCCATGGCCATGAATGATGCGGAGGAACGGAGCTCCGCTCAGTGCAGCCCGATCCAACGCCGCGACGACCTGATCCAGCGCCTCATCAGCCGCTTGCCCTCGCACATCCAGAATCGTCTGCTCATCAAGTTCCAGTCCTCCGCCGGTTGAAAACCGGCGAGCAGGTTCTGACGGCGCTACAGTCGGAAGAACCGTACTCGACTCGTTGGCCACACCGATCAAATTCGAAACCGTGGCCAGCAATTCCCCTTCTCCGACTTTGATGCGCACACGTTTCTTTCCCTGTGGGAGTTCCAATAGATTTCCTGTCACCCCCAACCCTTCAATTTCGACCGTATCGCCTATCTGAAGCCGCTCGATGGGAATCGACTGACCGGCTGGTGCCAGTTCTCGTTTGGTTTGCGTCTCTAACTCGCGCAACCGCTCTTTCGTTTCTTTTGCCTTGATGAGCTTCTGTTCTCGTTTCAGAGAATCGACGGTGGCCTGAACTTCAGCCCTGGCCCGTTGAAACTGCTCACCGAGTTTCTTCTTCAGCCCCTTACGCGCGTCCTGCTCGGCCTGCTCCATCTGCGATTGAAGTGCGTTCGCTTCGGCAGCTGCCCGTTCAGCTTCTATCCTCGCTCGTTGGGCCCGCTCCATGTCCTCATCCAATTGTCGCTGCTTGCGCTGCAAATCCACCATCAGCTGTTCAAGCCGACGATCCTCAGACCGCAAACGCTTCCGCGCATCGCTCACAAGACTCTGCTCCATGCCGAGGCGGCCGGCGATCTCCAAGGCGGATGAACCACCTGGAATGCCCATAAATAATCTGTACGTCGGCGCTAATCGCTCGACGTCAAACTCCACACTTGCATTGACAAATCCTGGTGTCGTTTGTGCCAATTCTTTGAGTGGCCCATAGTGGGTCGTCACCACGACCTTCACGTTGAGAGCCGCAAGTCGACAGAGCAGCGCCTCAGCCAACGCGGCCCCCTCTGCCGGATCAGTCGAGGTCACCGGTTCATCAAGGAGCACGACCGACCGAGGCTTCGAAAGTTCGCCGGCCTGTGATTGATTCGTGGCATCCGAAAGAAGCTGCACCATCTGGGTCATATGCGCAGAAAAGCTTGACAGATCCCGGCTCAAATCCTGCGCGTCGCCGATATCAGCATAACAGTGCGTGAACAACGCCATTTCAGACTCAGGCGCACAGGACAGATGCAGCCCTGCTCGCATCATGAGCGCATACAGACCGATGATCTTGAGCGTGACGGTCTTTCCCCCCGTATTCGGCCCGGAGATCACCAGGACCCGTGTGGTCTCCTCAAGCACAATATCGTTCGGCACGACCTGTTCTTTGGCGAGCATCAGCAATGGATGCCGTGCCTGCTTTAAGACCACGCGCCCTTGCTCATTCAATCCGACGGGATTGCACTTCAATCGACGACTCATGTCGGCCTTTGCTCTAATAACATCACATTCGGCCAACACCTCGATAGCGTGCCCGATCTGTTCCGACTGTTCTGCGACCAAGGTACTGAGTTCTTGCAAGATCCGACGAACCTCCCGCTCAATCTCGAGATCCGCCACCTTGATGGAATTATTCAGATCCACCAATTCGCGTGGTTCAAGAAAGACCGTCGCTCCGCTTGCCGACAGATCGTGCACGATGCCGGGAATTCTTCCGCGCATATCGGCCTTCACCGGTACGACATAGCGCCCTTCCCGCTGTGCAAAATATGACTCTTGGAGGACATCCTCATATCGTCGAGACTGAAGTATCTGTTCGAGCTGTTGGCGCATCTCTTGCTTTAGTTCCTGGGCGTGATGGGTGAGACGCCGGAGCTCCGGAGAAGCCGTATTGTTCAGGGAACCGTCCGTTTGGATGGCGCCGTCAATGGCTCGGAGAACTCCACGAAAGCCCTGCGTGACATGGAGTGAGTCAAAGACCCGTCGCAAGGCTCGGATTTCGCCCTTATGAAGCGCACCATATCGCTCAACGTCGATCAGCAGGCCCAGCACTCTGGCACAATCTCGTAACTCACCGGCTTCAAGCACTCCTCCCTTCGAAGCTCGAATCAGCTGCTCACGAATATCAGGAAATCCCAAGGTCGGCAGCGGATCACTTCCCTCCAGAAGACCCACCATCTCCGTCGTCTCTTCCTGAAGCAGACAAGCCTCCGCAAGTTCGCTCGACAACAAAAGGGAGCGGCACCGAGCCTTCCCCATCGTTGAGTACGCATGTTGCGCAAGAAATTCCAACAGGCGAGACCACTCCAACGCCTGTGCCGTCTGGTCTGATAACGACTGAGTCATCTCTAATTCCTGTTGATATTCAACATGACAGCCGACTGTAACGAACAGGCTGAATAAGACGCAAGGTGGAAGCCAAACCCTGGTAACCCCCTTCTCCAGTTTGCACGCCAAGAAGGTTCCACTCCGACGTCCAACACCTTGACAAGAAGGAGAAAGCATCGATACTATCCACTTTTGTGCTGTACCACCCGTTTCACTTAAATCAACATATTTGTCTGTAGAGGATGACACCATGGCAATTCGTATTGGTATCAATGGATTTGGACGGATCGGACGCAATGTGTTTCGCGCCTCGATGGGTGACAAGGATCTTCAGATTGTCGCGATCAATGACCTGACGGACGCCAAAACGCTTGCGTATCTCCTGAAGTACGACTCGGTCCACGGCACCCTGCAGGCCAACGTTGAGGCAAAAGAAGACCAAATCTTTGTTGATGGGAGCCCCATCAAAGTGCTCGCGGTCAAGGACCCGAAGGAACTGCCTTGGAAGGCATTGAATGTCGATGTCGTGATCGAATCAACCGGTCGGTTTACAGACCGGGAAGCAGCTGGAAAACATCTGTCTGCCGGCGCCAAGCATGTCATCATCTCCGCCCCGTCGAAAGATCCCGATGTTACCATCGTCTTGGGTGTCAATGACGACAAGTTCGACCCCAAATCCCATCACATTGTGTCCAACGCGTCTTGCACCACCAACTGCTTGGCGCCGGTCGCGAAGGTCTTGTTGGAGACATTTGGTATCAAGCATGGCATCATGACCACGATCCATTCTTATACCAACGATCAGCAACTCCTCGACCTGCCGCATAAAGACCTGCGTCGGGCTCGCGCAGCCGGCATGTCGATGATTCCCACGAGCACCGGCGCCGCGAAAGCCTTGCATCTCGTGATCCCTGAACTCAAGGGAAAATTAGATGGGCTCGCGATCAGGGTACCGACCCCGAACGTGTCGTTGGTCGACCTCACCGTTGAAACTGAAAAGGATTGCGATATTGCCTCCGTCAATGCCGCGTTCAAGAAAGCCGCCGATGGCCCACTGAAGGGTATTCTCAAATACTCGGAAGACCCGATCGTCTCAGTTGACCAAAAGGGTGATCATCACTCGGCCACCGTTGATGCCCCGCTGACCAACGTCGTGGATAAGCGCTTGGTCAAGGTCACAGCCTGGTACGACAATGAATGGGGTTATTCATGCCGAGTCCGTGACCTGGTCAAGGTCCTGGCCGGAAAATCCTCGAAGGCTTGAACGTTCGGTCTCATCAGGCATTGAACACATCCATATCGTCCACTGCTTACTACCGCCAAACCTACAGGAGGAGCGCCCCATGAATTTGCACAAACAAACTATCGACGATGTGCAGCTTCGTGGGAAACGAGTCATTATTCGCGCCGACTTCAATGTCCCGCTCGACGAGTCGCTGCAGATTACCGACGACACCCGCATTCGCTCGACGTTGCCGACGATCAATCGCGTCGTCGACGAAGGCTCGAAGGTTATTCTCTGCTCGCATCTCGGCCGTCCCAAAGGGGCCTTTGACCCCAAATACAGTTTGGCACCTATCGCAAAGCGTCTGGGGCGATTGCTCGGGAAAGACGTCATCTTCGCGCCGGATTGTATCGGTCCTGCCGTTGAAAAACTGGTGGCCAAGATGAAGGACGGCGACGTCGTGTTGTTGGAAAACCTGCGCTTTCACGCGGCAGAGGAAAAGAATGACGACGGCTTTGCGAAAGCCCTTGCCTCGCTGGGCGACGTCTTCATTAACGATGCCTTCGGTGCGGCACACCGAGCCCATGCCTCGACGGTGGGGATCACAAAATACATCAAGGATTCGGCGGCAGGAGCCCTGCTCAAGAAAGAAATCGAGTATCTTGAGGGCGCCGTGGCCAATCCTGTTCGCCCCTTTGCGGCCGTGCTTGGAGGGGCAAAAGTGTCCGGCAAGATCGGCGTGATCGAAAATCTCGGGAAAAAAGTTGACAAGGTGATCATCGGCGGCGGTATGGCCTTTACGTTCTTAAAGGCCAAAGGGATGGAGATCGGCAATTCGCTCTGCGAAATGGACATGCTGGATTTTGCCCGAGGCATTGAAGACCATGCCCTTTCAAGCGGCGTCAAATTTTACTTACCCGTCGATTGCGTGGTTGCGGCCAGCCGAGAGGTCGGCGCAGAAACGAAGATCGTCCCGGTGCAAGAGATTCCAAAGGGATGGTATGCCCTCGACATTGGTCCAGCTTCCGTCAAGCTGTTCAATGAAGCGGTCCAAAACGCCAAAACAATCCTCTGGAACGGACCAATGGGTGTGTTTGAAATCGACGCCTATGCCAGGGGCACACTCGCGATGGCCCACGCGATCGCTGATGCGTATGCCCTCACGATCGTCGGCGGCGGTGAAACAGCCCTGGCCGTTCATCGAGCCGGTGAATCGGAAAACATATCCTTCATCTCGACCGGAGGCGGTGCCGCGCTCGAACTGCTAGAAGGCAAAATACTCCCGGGTCTTGCCGCGCTACCCGATCGTCGAAACTGAGCCGGGGCCTTCACCACCAACAGAGATCAAGAAAGCACTGTGCGCACCCTCCTGATCGTCGGCAATTGGAAGATGAATAAGACCTCGTCCGAAGCGACGGTCTTCGTCCACGACCTGAAAGAACGGATTCCTGCTCACCCCACGACCATCGAGCTTGTCGTCGCCCCCCCATTTACTGCGCTTGAATCGGTCCGCATGGCGTTAGGTACTTCTCCGATTCAACTTGGTGCACAAAACATGTGGTGGGATGATCATGGCGCCTACACCGGGGAAGTCTCCGCGCCGATGCTCAAGGATCTTGGTTGCCAGTATGTCATCCTTGGCCACTCCGAACGTCGAGCCCTGTTTGGCGAAGATAGCGACATGATCCGGAAGAAACTTCAAGCCGCACTCAGGCATGGCCTCAAGCCCATTCTCTGCATTGAAGAATCACTGGAGCAACGAGAAGATGGCCTGACCGATCACGTGCTCACTCAACAACTCACTGAAACGTTATCAGGACTCTCCATCGAAGCGATGGCTTCCATCACAATCGCCTATGAACCGGTCTGGGCCATCGGCACCGGTAAGTCGGCAACGAGCGACCAAGCAGCTTCTGCGCACCGAACTATTCGACGCGTGATCGCAACATTTGGCTCTTCAGTGCTTGCGGACGCCACGAGGATCCTCTACGGCGGGAGTGTCACCCCGCAAAATATCGCCTCAGTTCTCTCCTCGGACCAGGTCGATGGCGCACTCATCGGTGGTGCTTGTCTCCAGGTCGACTCTTTTGCTACAATCATCGGAATTTCATTGGCTACCCGATCACCAGGAGTGTGATTCCTCATGGTCTATACATTGATTGTCATCGTTCATGTGCTGGTCTGTTTTCTGATGATCGGAGCCATTCTTCTGCAATCTGGGAAGGGAGCGGAAATCGGGGCGGCCTTTGGTGGATCCAGCCAGACTGTGTTCGGCAGCCGTGGTCCGGCCAACTTTTTGAGCAAGTTTACGGTCGCAGTGGCTGCGGTGTTTATGGTGACGTCATTCACCCTCGCGATTTTGGCCAAGCAGCAAAACTTTGCCTCGACGGTCATCGATATGCAGCAAAAAAGCGCACCCGCGACTCCGGCGACACCACCGGCTGACTCTTCCGCCACACCAGCTCAGCCTTCTTCAGAATCACATCCTTCAGGGAACACCCCGTCAACCGGACACTAATCGGTTCTTTGTCCAGATCGCCGCTTGTCCATCGAGAGAATGTTGCCAGGCAACCGCTTCCGATCGACAACTGGTGTTGTTCAGTCTGAGATTAGGTTAAATGCGCGTCAGCCAGGACTCGTGCTCTGGGTCCTCGCCTCGCACAATTGAAAAGAACGCATTTTGGAGCGCAAGCGTGATCGGACCAGGTTGGCCAGCTCCGATTCGGCGCTTGTCGATCTCTCGGACAGGAGTCAACTCAGCAGCGGTCCCCGTCACAAACATTTCGTCTGCGATGTACATTTCATCACGGGTAAAGCGTTCTTCGACGACTTTGATGTTTCGCTCTCTCGCCAACTCGATCACTGAATTCCTCGTAATTCCTTCAAGCACCGATGTGAGCGGTGTCGTCTTCAAAACTCCTCGACGAACGATGAAGACGTTCTCTCCCGTTCCTTCCGCCACATAGCCCTCAGGATCCAGAAGAATCGCTTCGTCATATCCGTCGGCTTTCGCTTGCTGCTTCGCCAGAATTGAGTTCACATAGTACCCGGATATTTTTCCCCTGGTCATGGACACATTCACATGGTGCCGTGTAAAGGAAGAGACGCAGGCCCGCATGCCTTTTGCCAACGCCTCATCCCCCAAATATGCACCCCATTTCCATGCCGCAACGGCCACGCGAATCGGGTTGTCACCGGGATACACTCCCATCGCGCCATATCCGATATACACCAGTGGACGAATGTAACAGGCCTCGAGACGATTGACCCGAACGATCTCGATAATGGCTTCGGTGATCTGTTTCTTGTCATAGGGCATCGTCATCATGCCGATGTGAGCCGAGTCGAACAATCGGTCCACGTGTTCGCGAAGTTTGAAAATCGCTGAGCCCGTCTTACCCTTGTAACACCGAATCCCTTCAAAGGCCGCCAGACCATAGTGCAATGAGTGGGTCAGGACATGAACAGTCGCATCTTTCCATGCGATAAACTTTCCATCCATCCAGATTTTCTCAACTGGTTCCAGCATCGGAACGATCTCCACTCGTAAGGGTGATGCCAATCTTTTTGACGAAATCAGCAGAGGGGACTATAGCGTGAGGCTACACAGGGGTCAAGCAGCCAAGGCTGGACTCACCAACACAGGCGCTCGATGGGGCCGCTGCTTATGAAGAAGCGGAATAGGCGCGGAGGCGAGAACTGAGAAACGTTCCCACACGTTCCTCTCCATCAGGACTCATCGTGACCACTTTCACACCAAAGAGTAACCCACGAACCCATCGCACCACCACACGCTGAATTTCTACCGGTTCATCCCGATCAGGAAGGGTGAGGCGAACGACGAGTTCCATCCCCGGCACGACCTGGTGATCACCAAGCACGCGGAACCCAGTACGGGAGAGATTCATCATCGTCCCTTTCCCGAGAAAATCCCCACCCATGTAGTAGAGCAGGCAGCGAACGGGAA
Source organism: uncultured Nitrospira sp. (assembly GCA_964579525.1). GTDB lineage: Bacteria > Nitrospirota > Nitrospiria > Nitrospirales > Nitrospiraceae > Nitrospira_D. Next base: position 7,982 of record CAZOHW010000044.1, read on the forward strand.
TTCGATGATACGTCCTGATGACAAACTTGCTGGAATAAGCCATAATTGTTTTTAGAAATGTTTAGTGATGATTGTTCTCAACTTCTAGGTTGAATGACGAGCTGTGCCTACGATACTTGCCTGGCCGACTTGCATCCTAGTCCTCAAAAGAGGGGGAAATGACTGAACAGGCGCGATCCATTTTGCGACAGACACCAGAGCTTTCACTTGACACCTCTTATAATCCCATGATACATGTTCACTTCTTTTGATGAGGAAGAGCAATGTACGCGATCATTGAAACGGGTGGAAAACAATATCGGGTTGAACCAGGCGTGACGATCCAGGTCGAAACCGTCCCGGGTGATGTCGGTGCCCAGGTAGAGATTGATCAAGTTCGTTTGGTGCACGGCGAGGCTGGACTGATGATCGGGCAGCCTCTTGTGAAAGGGGCCACGGTCACGGCTGAAATCGTGCGACATGGACGTACACGGTCCATCACGGTCTTCAAAAAGAAGCGACGGAAAAATTACCGTCGAACCCGTGGACATCGACAGGGATTCACAAAGCTCTTGATCAAGAGCATTGCGACAGCTTGAGAACAAGAATTGAGAGAGACCTACCATGGCAACAAATAAAGGCGGCGGCTCATCACGGAATGGCCGGGACAGTAACCCACAATATCTAGGCGTCAAGGCTTATGGCGGTCAAACCGTCACAGCGGGCAGCATTATTGTCCGTCAACGTGGCACGAAATTCTTCCCAGGGTTTAATGTCGACCTTGGTAGAGATCACACGTTGTTTGCCAAGATAACCGGCGTCGTGAAATTCGAAGGTGGCCGTACCAAGCGGAAAGTCAGCGTGTATCCCTCCTCGGAAAAAGCCTGATTCTCTCCCACTCCGTTTCGTTCTGGATGAGATTGCATCCTCTCCAACCTGAACGGCAGCTCAGGTATACTTCCCTTGTGCTTTTGTAATCCTTTCTACAGCGCGGGAAATGTATGTTCGTCGATGAAGTACGGATTACGGTCAAAGCTGGAAACGGGGGAAACGGTGTCTGCAGTTTCCGACGAGAGATGTTTGTTCCGCGAGGAGGCCCGGACGGCGGAGACGGCGGCCACGGGGGCGATATCGTCATGGCCGCATCCCATCGATTGACGACGCTGCTTGACCTTCGCTATCAGAATCACTATGAGGCGGAAGACGGCCGAGCCGGGAGTGGATCAAACTGTACCGGTCGCTCTGGAAAGGATATGACCATCACCGTCCCGGTTGGTACCATCGTCTACGACGATCAGACCAGAGACATGCTGGCAGATTTCGTTGAAGACGGACAAACTATGATCATCGCGCGAGGAGGACGAGGCGGAAAAGGCAATAGTAACTTTGCCACGTCCGTCAATCGAGTTCCGACGAAGTGTACACCTGGGATTCCCGGCGAAGAGCGAATCCTGCAACTCGAGCTGAAACTGCTGGCCGATGTCGGATTAGTGGGATTCCCAAACGCAGGCAAATCGACGCTCATCGCCGCCATTTCTGCGGCACGTCCGAAAATCGCAGACTATCCCTTCACCACACTGATCCCCAACCTCGGCGTAGTCCGATGGGGATCTGACCGCAGCTTTGTCGTCGCCGATATCCCCGGTCTCATCGAAGGGGCCCATGAGGGAAAAGGGTTAGGAATACAGTTTCTCCGCCATATCGAACGGACCGCGTTCTTGCTGCACTTGATCGACGTCTCTGAATGGGCGACTGATGACCCCATCGTCAGTTTTGAGACATTACGTCACGAACTAGCCGCCTACGATTCCACATTGACCAGCCGTCCTTTCGCAATCGTGCCAACAAAAATTGATGTGCTCGGCACAAGCAACCGACTGGCCACTCTGCAGACCTTTTGCCGAAATCGCGGCTACCCCTGCCTGCCAATTTCAGCCGCCACCAATGAGGGATTGGACAGCTTAATCACCTATGTTGGGAAACACCTTGAGTCACGGCGAAAGTTAGCATGCGAGACCAGTTCTTAACACAGGCCAAGCGAATCGTCGTGAAGATCGGCAGTCGCCTGATTGCCTCAAGAGCGGAAGGCCTGCGCCCTGAGCAAATTGAACGACTGGCTGATGAGCTTGCGTCACTCCGAGCACGCGGTCGAGAGTTGCTCGTCGTCTCATCTGGCGCCGTCGTCTCCGGCATTCGAAAACTACAGCTGAAGGAGTATCCCAAAAGCCTGCCGGTCAAACAGGCTGCAGCCGCCGTCGGGCAAAGCCGGCTCATGTGGGCCTATGAAAAAGCGTTTGAACGCCTGAATATTCAGGTTGCTCAAATCCTCCTCACCCACGAAGACCTCGCCGATCGCCGCCGATTCCTCAACGCCCGCAACACGCTGACCACACTCATTGGGTTCGGCATTGTGCCGATCATCAATGAAAATGATACCGTCGCCGTGGATGAAATCAGGGTCGGCGACAACGACACCTTGGCGAGTGAAGTGGCCCACTTGGCGGACGCAGATCTGCTCGTGATTTTGTCCGATGTCGATGGCCTCTACACGGAAGATCCTCGAAAAAATCCATCAGCCACATTGATCCCGCTCGTATCGCAAATTACCGAAGACATCGAACGCTTGGCTGGAGCATCGAGCACCTTTGAAGGCACCGGTGGAATGGCCACCAAACTGCGTGCCGCTAAAAAAGTTGCCGGCTACGGCATCTCCACACTCATTCTCAACGGTGAACAGGCAGGACTCCTGCCGAGCATTCTTGCCGGGGGAACCGGCGGGACCGTATTCCTGGCCCAAGAGCGCCGGCTGAACAGTCGTAAACATTGGATCGCCTTCACCCTACGTTCCCAGGGACAGATCCACCTCGACCAAGGGGCAGTTGATGCACTGACCACTAGAGGCAAAAGCCTGCTCGCGTCGGGAATCCTTCGCATCTCAGGGCAGTTTGAGGTTGGCGACGCCGTAAGCTGCCTTGATCCGAACGGGAAAGAATTTGCCAAGGGATTGGTGAACTTTTCATCCGATCTCCTTCAACAGATAAAAGGTCTCAAAACGCCTGAGATTCAAGAGAAGATCGGTCTTCAAGAGTATGAGGAAGTTATTCACCGCGATAACCTCGTTCTCCTCTGACATGTTGAGTGTTGAATTGTAAGTGTTCAGTCATGTCGCACGCGTCCGAAAACTCACCCCTCCCCTCTCACTCCTCACCCTTAAACGTGAACCGCCTCGGTATCCTTGGCGGTAGTTTCAACCCTATCCATAATTGTCACCTGTCCATCGCTTATCAAGTCCATGAAGCGCTCGGCCTCTCCCGTGTTCTCTTTATCCCCTCGGGAGATCCCCCACATAAGCAGGATGCCTCATTGGCTCCCGCCGATGTTCGATTCAGAATGGTCCAACTGGCCATAGCCGATATCTCGTGTTTCGAGATCTCAGACATCGAGTTACAACGCGACGGAAAGTCCTATTCCGTCGACACCGTTCGCGAATTACAACACCGATATGGGCCCTCGACGGAACTCTTCTTCATCATCGGGCTCGACGCATTTCTTGACTTCCCAACATGGAAAGCTCCCGAGACACTCCTGAACATCTGTCATATCATCGTGGTATCTCGCCCGGGACGATCATTCCAGGAACTCGCCAACCTCTCACTCCTCCCCAGACTTGATGCCCAGGCATTGGTTGCGCTTGATACTCGGACACGCACCCACCTCGAGATCTCACTCCCCTCCTCTCCCGGCATCACCTGTCTTTCATTGACACCCTGTTCAATCTCTGCATCAGATATCCGCCGGCGTATCCGGTGCGGTGCAACGCTGGCAAATATGTTGCCGCCTCCTGTCGAATCTTATATACTTCAACAGAATCTGTATCAGGAGGATCGCAATCGCACGTACATCTAAGGCCAATGCTCTTGCCGCAGCCAGAGCGATGCTCGACAAGAAGGCCCTCGATGTGCAAGTCCTCCACGTAGCTCCGCTGACGTCCGTCGCCGACTATCTCGTTATTGGATCAGCAGAATCAGACAGACAAACACGTGCCGTTGCCGATTATGTTGCTGAGGTCCTATCCCGTATCGGTCAACGCCCATTGAACATCGAAGGAACCGCATCCGGACAATGGGTGCTGCTCGACTTCGGTGACGTCGTAGCACACGTGTTTAGACAGGACTCCCGTTTGCATTATGCCCTTGAACGCTTGTGGGGCGATGCGCCGCGAGTCCGGATTCCAGAAGAGGCGACGGTTTCAATTCCTCCACCGAAACGGCGTGTCACCAAGAAGGCCACACCTCGAAAGAAGGTCTAGGCCATGTTCAGACTGCTGATCACCATTTTTCTGATTAGCGCCGGTGTTTTTATCTACAGTTATTTCCGAGAGTTAAACCCTGGAACCGTCCTCGTTCACACCAGCCCTGGCGCCGAATTCGAACTCAGCCCTGTCACACTCGTGTTGATTTCCATGGCGTTCGGTGCCGTGATCGCCACCTTCGTCGTCGGCGTTCAACAGACCGCCCACTTGATCCTCAACTGGCGCAGCAACCGACTCGTCCGCCGAAAAGAAAAGGTCGATACCCTTCATCGTGATGGAACCCATGCGTTCATGTCGAAACATACCCTGGAGGCGATCACGCTCTTTGAGAAAGCCCTTGCAATCGACCCGAATCGAGTGGATTCACTGCTGTGGTTAGGGAACGTCTACCGTTCCGAACAGAACTATGCCGAAGCGATCCGCCACCATCAGCACGCGCATCGCGTCGATGACCGGAACATCGAGGTGTTGCTGGAATTAGGGAAGGATTTGGAAGGGGCCAAACGCTATGAAGAAGCTCTGCAGGCGCTCCAGAAGATTCTCCAGATTGAACCGGACAACCTGACCGCCCTCATCCGAAAACGTGATCTCAATATTCGGCTAGAGCGATGGAGCGAGGCCCTGGAGATCCAACACCGGCTTCTTAAAGCCAATCTTCCGGCTGCCGAAAAACAAGCTGAATCAGCACTTCTCATCGGCTGCATGTATGAAGTCGGACGACAATTATTGGAACGAGGTCACCCCGACAAAGCCAGACGCTATTTCCGAGGAGCCATCAAAAAAGATCGCACGTTTCTGCCCGCCTACATCGGGATCGGTGAAATTCTGATCCATGAAGGCAAGACCAAAGAGGCCGTGGAAATCTTCAAAAAAGTCTATACCCGAACGCGCAGTATGATCATCTTGCACCGGCTGGAGGAGCTCTACCTGGATCAGGGCGAACCCAGTGAGATCATCAGAGTCTATCAGGAAGCCCTGCAACAAAACCCACAAAATCCGGTACTGCAGTTCTACCTGGGCAAACTGTACTATCGTTTGGAAATGGTCGATGAAGCGTTCGATCGGTTGTCAACGATTGAAGGGCCACAGGATCACTTATTGGACTACCATCAAATCATGGCCAATCTCTATTTACGGAAACAGCAGTTTGAGGAGGCCATCGTTGAGTTGAAGAAAGCCCTCAGTTTCAAGAAACGTGTGGTCGTTCCCTACATCTGCACACAATGCCAACTCGAATCGGCCGAGTGGTCGGGACGTTGTCGCCGTTGCGCCAAATGGAACACCCTCACGGCGCTCCCATGGCTCGAAGCCGGACAAGCTGCAGCCAGTTCGGAAGGCGAGACAACTGCCTCTGAAGTCCCCTACCGAGGCATTGCTTCTCCGTTTGAAACCGTGTAGGTTTCCAGCCCATTAGTATCCTATTTTCAACACATTCGCTTCTAAGACGTTGATCGAAACAACACCACACAGCTCTGAGGATTTCATGATCTACATGACATTGGCTGACAAAGCACTCCGCGATGAACCCCTGACCAGTGAGGAATGCCATGCTGTCCTCACCGCGCCAGACGAGGATCTGTTGGCATTGCTCCATGCAGCTTTTCAGGTACGTTCCAAATACTTTGGCCGAACCGTCCGCTTACAGATGCTGCAAAACGCCAAGAGTGGTGCCTGTCAGGAAGATTGTCATTACTGTTCGCAATCTTCGATTTCGACGGCCCCCATCGAACGCTATAACTTGCTCCCCCAGAAGCAGATGATGGAAGGGGCCAGACAAGCTGCCGCCTCCAAAGCCCAGCGCTACTGCATCGTCATCAGTGGACGCAGTCCATTAGATCGGGAAATCGATGAGATCGCCGGAGCCGTGCGCTCAATCAAGCAAGAAATTCCGATTCAGATCTGTTGCTCACTCGGCCTGATGAGCGAATCTCAGGCCAAACGCCTGAAAGCCTCCGGTGTCGATCGGGTGAACCATAATTTAAACACGAGTGAGGCCTTTCATCCTTCAATCTGCACCACCCACACCTTTCAGGACCGGCTGGCGACCATCCGGAACGCACGCGCAGCAGGTTTGGAAATCTGTTCCGGTGGTATCGTCGGCATGGGTGAGAAGGATGAAGATGTGATTGAGTTGGCCATGGCTCTACGTGACGTCAAGCCAGATTCCATCCCCCTGAATACCCTCCACCCAGTTGCCGGCACGCCATTGGAAAATTGCGAACAACTGACACCCCAACGCTGTCTGAAAGTGCTGTGCCTCTTCCGATTCCTCCATCCTCGTACCGAAATCCGTATCGCCGGAGGACGTGAGCACAACCTTCGCAGCCTGCAACCCCTTGCGCTCTATCCAGCCGACTCAGTGTTCGTGAACGGCTATCTGACGACTCCCGGAGCTCCAGCTCCAGAAGTCTGGGGCATGATCGAGGATCTCGGGTTCACGATCGAAGTGGATTACCAGCAACCGGTAGCCGGCTGATCACAAGAGTGAGCGACCGACCTGTTCGACACCCTCGCTGCATTGTCATAGCCGGACCAAACGGCTCAGGGAAGACCACCTTCGCGAGAGAATTTCTCTTGCGCGAAACCGACGTGATTCACTTTGTGAATGCCGATCTCATTGCTGGTGGACTTTCACCTCTTCGGCCTGAACTTGCAGCGCGGCAAGCTGGTCGCCTTGTCCTCCGTGAACTTAGTCGTTTGGCTCGCGCTCGAAAGAATTTTGCCTTTGAAAGCACGTTAAGCGGCCGGAGCTATCTCCGACTTTTAAATAGGTGGAAGTCGGCCGGATACCGTATTGAAATCGTCTTCCTGTCTTTGCCTTCGGTTCATTTGGCGCTCCAACGAATCGCAGGTCGTGTACGCCAGGGCGGCCATAACGTTCCAAGGTCTGACGTCATCCGACGCTTTGATCGCAGTTGGAAAAACTTTCACGCCTTGTATCGCCCACTTGCCGATGGCTGGGCAATCTACGATAATTCTGGGTCAGCTCCTCGGCTGTTGGAGAAAGTTCGATGAAAACCAAGCGGCAGAACGAGAACACACGGTTTGTTCAGAGTGTTGGACGCGCACTCCGCCGAGCTGCCAAAGCAGCTCGAAAAACCGCCAAGATGTATGGAACACCGATTTATGTGTGGGAAAACGGGAAAGTGGTGGCTAAGAAGCCTTGAGCTTTCTGAATATACCCACAAGATCTGCCCTCCCATCTTGGGATGGCCTTCTAAGTCAATGCGCAGGACAGACTTTTGACTCGCTGACTGTTCGCCAAATTCGCTGTTCATTGCATGGTGAAGCCCTTGGGTCTTATTTGACCGAATCGTTCGATGATGAGCAGTCTACCAGAAGAATAGAAACTCACTACCGAACAGCTTCACAGCAAATGATAGCGGGAGTCTTTTGGGAGGTCAGCCACGAGCTGTTCGACGCCAATTGATACGAGTGTTTTTGTGAACGGTGGGCCAAATGAGTTATCAAGGCTGTCGAGATTCGACGATTCGGAACCTCACCTCATCCGCATAGGAATAGGCAGAAGTCTGCTCTCCAGCAAACAACCCACAACGATAGAAGCCCGGGGCCCAGCCTGCGCTAGGTCGAGTTAGTAAGAAATAGCCGGAACGATCGTTCGTGGTGGTCATGACACGGTCTTGGACCATCGTCCTCGGATCTTCCGTCATGTCAGGCGTTTCGAGTGAACATCGTGCCGTCAACGGCACGGCATCGAACGAATCGGACACCAGCCGAAACACCAGATAGATCTCGGGTTGATTCGTGAGGAACGTATCGCTTGGATTCAATGGGATGAACTCATGGGCGCCCGTGGGAAAGTCATCCCGCACAACCTTGGCGGCCGTGATGATGAAGCGAAACCAGCTAAAATCCGCATCACGACCGGCAATGGCGACCCCAGCCTCCAACGTCTTTTGGGCTTTTATCTTTTCAATCGCTTTGGCATATAGTACTTCCTGCGTGAGACCGAGTGTCTGGGCATCTGCTTCCTTCTCCCATATGTCCACTTCTTCTTTCACCTTCACTAGCTCAGGAACATGGGACTTCACCCGATCGAGCCAGCTGGCAATTTTGTCTTTCGCCAACACACGGGTACCGGCTGGAAGGGGAACATCCTTATTGGCCTGTTCAAACTCAACGGCCGCGTCATACAACAGCTGGAAGTGAATGAACGCGTCTTCCCACCGTTCTAACTCCACATAGCACTGTCCCATCCGATAGATCGTATCCGCAAAATCCTCCTCACTGGGGTTGAGATTGGACAAATTACCAAACACGGCAAGAGCCTCCTCACACCGTCCCAACTGCATAAGAGTCAATCCCAACTGATGCGTTGCGATGGGATCCTTGGGGTTGAGGGCTAAGAGCTTGCGATACATCGGTTCTACGTCCTGAAATCGTCCCGCCTCGAACAACTTCCAGGCATCAGAACGAAGCGCGGCCCATTCCTTCAATTGGGACGCCGTTACAT